>CAYROK010000034.1:0-3623 GCA_964425975.1 uncultured Candidatus Saccharibacteria bacterium | reverse complement strand
TTCTTCGGTATTGCATGTCAAGGCATCCTTTGTGTGCGCTTGAGTAACTTTTTACTTCATGAGACAAACCTGCGGTTTTTCTCATCGCTTCGCTGCTCTTTTCCCTAAGAGGAAAAATTTTCTCGGAATAAATCCGATAAAATTTTGCATTGATTAAATGAAAACACAGATAGTCTCATGATTTGTGCAATTGACTGGTTATTGGTATGTGCGAATGGTCAACGACCGTTCGCGTACTGTTCCAATAGCCGTTTGTCTTTATGTCGTATGTGTCCGAAAAAACACATACGAATTGCTTTTTTGTTCGCTGTAACTCTCATAGGGGGTACCTACGAGCGATGTCGAGCGAACAATTCTCTTCTCTAACATTTTAAATTGTTAAACAGCGACCCAAAGACACCTGCACCTACTTCAGTGATGTGAAGAAGTGTTTCTCAGAGCTTGAGTTTAAGCTTAAAAGCTTGGCGGTTTAGCCCTTGTATTCTTTGCAGAGCGCAAAGCCTCAACGTCTAAACTCAAGCGTTCCTACTATGCTACTCCTTTTTACAGGGGTAGTCAAGCCTGTGATGTAGTCATTTTTTCAACACCCCCGCCTCTGAAAATCAGCTTCTTTTTTGTGATATATATTACAAAAAGTCGTGATCGTTCTTCTTCTATTGTGAAAAACAAGTCTATCGGGTAAAATACTGCGGTCGAGGGGTGATAGCTCAGTTGGCTAGAGCACCTGCTTTGCAAGCAGGGGGTCCGGGGTTCGAGTCCCCGTCACTCCACCATTCGACTCGCTCCGTTCGCTCATGGTAAACCATTTACTTCCGGAGTTGAGTGACCCTCAGATTGTCGAAGGGTCGTTCCGGATGGGATGTTATGGGGGCGTCGTGCTTACCGCACAGCGTCTCCACCAGGGCGATTAGCTCAGCTGGTTAGAGCGCGTCACTGATAATGACGAGGTCGGAGGTTCGAGTCCCTCATCGCCCACCACAAGCACCCGAAACGGGTGTTTTTTGTTTTTCAGTTGTAACATGCAAGACTATTAAGACTGCGTAGCACAATGTTTTCTCTTGGGAGACATGTTCCAGTTTGTTGTGAGATGGTATACGATTCCTACACACAAGCAGATGGCGATATATAGCTCATTCAACCCACCGAACAAATCTCATATTTTGTGTATAGGCAGTTAAGGCAACCAGTACTTCATGTTCCGAATTGAGCACAGGAAGAGATCGAATGGATACAAGCTAGGCTAATCTACTGAGATAGTACATTATCCACAACACCAATATTTGCTCTGAGAATCATAAGCGGTGCTTCACGGATTGTTTTTTTGTCTTCTTCAATTGTTGCATTTTGAAAGTATTCTAAATCCAGGATCATTGAATGTTTAATTATAGCCGGGCTACTATTGGTATAATGATGTCTAAGTGCCTGGGATCGTCCTATAAGCCCCGGCTTAACAGCACAGAAATATTTATACCATTCTTTAAAAATCTTGGGGTCTGCTACTTCATTTCTGTCCAAATCAACTTCAAGTAGCGGCCTTGTCCCCACCAGAGACATATTTCCTCTGATTACATTCAGTAGCTGAGGTATCTCGTCTAAACCCGTCTGGCGTACCCACCGACCGAGCCTTGATGCTCGAGGATCAAATGTACCAAATGTTTCTAAAGATCCTACTCCATGTGATCTCGTTGGAATCGTTCGAAATTTAAAAACATCACTCGGGACTTTGTCCGTACCGCCGAGTCTCTTCTGAGTAAGTATAGGTTTTAGCGTCCGAGTGTCTATGGCACTCACACAGGCCATTCCCAGACCTATTGGTAGCGCCCCCCAGGGCGCAGACAAGCCCAACGGAAAGATCTAATTGCCGCTTATCATCACTCAGAAGATATTCGAGTCCTCGTTTTGACACTATAGGATAATATCCTGCACGAAGCCCTCTCGCAAGTATTGGTCTCCCTGACGGTGCAAGTAAAAGTTGAGTAGTGTATTCAACCTCATGATTCGTCCGCTGTACGGCGGAAAGGTTCAGAAACTGATGGTGCCGGCCGCTTACCTTGCCGCGATGTTGTAGTGCGTGGCGGAGTAGATGTACTGGTCTATGAAAAGCTGCTTGAATGGGACTATGGAGTTTTGCTCGTAAAAGATAAGCGTGGCTTCTTTGTACTCTTTTTCACTCACGCTGCGATATGAGAGCGGCGCGCAGTTTGCACGGAGCAATAGTGAGTTCGCGAGTACACGGGCAGTACGTTTATTGCCATCTTCAAATGGTTGCAGATAACTTAAGCCCAGGACTGCAATAAGAGCCTTCGCGTAGATGGAAGCCGTACTCTCGATTACGTCCATCAGTACACCCAGCTGCTCACGAAGCTGCTGCTGCACCGAGAGCGGACGGTAAACCGACCCGGATACGCCCACTACACGATTTCGCACTCCTTGATCTACACCAAGCCCTTGTGTCAGGAGGCGGTGTATATGCTCGACAAAATCACTATCAATTCGCACGTCATTCCTTGCGGAATCCGCGGCAAATAGATAAACCTCTTTGTGGTTTAGGATCATCGCTGTCTCAAACTTCGACTTCCCTTCCGCTTCTATGCCATCTCTGAGCAACAGTTCTGTATCGAGTAACGTATACGTATTTCCCTCTATCTTGGATGATTTCCAGGCGAATTCTATCACAAATCGCTCCAGCTCCTTGCGGTGCAACGCAGCACTCATGCCCTCGGCGTTTGCCCGAAACTGGAGAGTTGCCTCCTGAAGCACGGCTGCTTCATCTGGGTTAAACACATCGACTTTTGCCAGAAGCGGCAAAAGGTCGAAATTATAACTTTCTCGCGCACTGCGTTCATCATCTTCAAGCAAATAGTATTTTCCTAGTTCAAACGGCCGAGATAGTACCGCCTGCTCGCTCAAGGTATATGCTGAATCTTTTTTATAACCTCTTTTTTCAAGAAAACCCCGCCCCACAAGTACGGTTAGATCACGCCGCAATGTCGCCGATGACACGCTTTCGGGTAGCGACACGGCAATCTGCGACGGCGTCATCCACTGTCCTAGCTTTAACGCTCCTAGAATCGAGTTTTGCCTGCTACTTAGTAATTTATCGCTCATAATGAGCGTATTTTAGCACAATAATGAGCGATAAATCAATATCTTTTGAGCGAAAAAGGAGCCCTCTCGCAAGATATGGGCTCCTCCTGTTTCAGATTCTAGTAGTGCAAGACTATTAAAAACTGAGTAGTGCATTCTCTCCAATTAACAGATGGAAACGGGGGGGGTTAAAACCTCCACGGATTTTCCTATAGCTCTATCGTCCTTAGGTTATAAAAAAAGCCCTCTCGCAAGTGATGGGGCTCCTTTGTCAGTGCTAGTTAAAACTTGAGTAGTGCATTCTCTCCTTGCGGAGAGAAAATGCAGTTCTCGGAAGATATCGATGCAAGCATCGTATTTTCCTGCGAACAGCATTATCAACGTCATGATTCGTCCGCTGTACAAGCGGAAAGGTTCAGAAACTGATGGTGCCGGCCATCCGAAGATGGTTGCATAAGTTGTCAGTACTGATTTACAACTTATCGGCATCGACCTAACTCTGCATTGATTACTCGTTTGCAGGTTAGTTTCTCCCT
>CAYROK010000033.1:0-3804 GCA_964425975.1 uncultured Candidatus Saccharibacteria bacterium | reverse complement strand
AGAGTGTCTTGGAGCGCGGCGGGGTTTGAGGGGTTACCTCGTACGCCCGCCGCGCTCCATTTGTCCTTCGACACCCCTGTACTCGTCAGGTCTTGACGAGCGGAAGGTACTTGGTTGGGAACCAGGCGATCTCGTCGAACCCCTGGTTCTGGCCCGGTGTCTCGACTTTGAGCGTGCACCAGGGTAACTGCACCCTCTTCACTTTGAACGGAAACACCGGGGTCAAGTCCGTGATTTGGTGGAAGTCCACCTTTGGCTCTTCCTTTCGGAAGATCCCCGAGACGGCCGTGATGGACGTCTCTGTGAAGATAATGGGGTTGCTCGCCCATACGGCAAGCGAGAACACCATCTTGAGGAAGGCCAGACCGGCCACCACCACCATGACAGAAGTGGGCGATTGGAAGATCGTCTGGGCCAGCCACCACAGCCGCTCACCAAGCCAGACGATGGACGACCACAACCAGCCGAGGTCGACCGTGATCTGTGCCTGGTACCACCACAGCCCGACCGCTGCGACGAGGCAGCTGAGGCCAATGCCAGTCCAGACGATGGTCGCACGCTTGATGGCCCGGAGCCGGCGGTAGGCCTCGCCGACCTTCTCAGCCGCAGCAAAGTACGGCCGCAGGACGATGATAGCGAAGCCGACCATGGTCAAAATGGCGATAGCCCATCCGATGGTGCCATTGTCCTGGTTGAGGCGGATGACGGCAAGAGCGAACACTGAGCCGACCGCGACGATGACTGAGGGCAGCTGCGAAATCCAGTGCCGCAGTGCCTTCGTGACCGGGGCCTCGGTGGAGGCAGCTTCTTTCGGGTCGGCGGGGACGGGGACAGGCGGGAGCTCCTGGGCAGGAGCCTCCTCGCCAGCGACCCGAGCCACCACGCCGCGAGCGGCGAGGTCGGCGGCGGCTTGCTCCTGGATGGTGGGCGGCAGCGGCTTTCGGGGACGGCGAGCCATCCAGGCAGCTCCCGCCACGAGGGCGGCTACCATTAGCCAACCCGGCGTGGCATTGCCACCGACTGCCATGGTCGCTAGGGCAAGCCCCAGCGCGACGACAACGGCCACCGCGATTAGGGCGAGTGGGGCCCATTGCTTGACATTGCGCATGGTCTCCTCCTTCCAAAGGGGAGAGTTGAAGGGGGTGTAAAAGGACATAAGCCCACAGCGAACCGGGTAGGGTTCGGGGCTTACTGGTAGAAACACGGGTTGCCTCGTGGGCTACCGCATGTTTCCGGGTGAACCGTCAGGACATCGTATGTCCGAGATTCAAACCTAGTTATACATACGTGTTGACAAAAACACAAAGACAAGCATTTTACTTTTTGGGGCGGGTCGTGTACAAACAGTGTCATGACCGAATGTACTCCGCGGGTTCATAACCCACTCTTCAGGCGTTTGCCGTATGCTCTCGCAGCAGCAGGCCTCGGCGCCCTCGCAGGCTGTAGCGCGGCTGGCGAAACAGCTTCGACGAGTTCAGATCAAAAAACGGCAGAAACGTGTGTCGCCTTCAGCTACGGCACCCTGCGTCAAGATACTCGGCAGACCGCACCGCGCACAGCGGACGCTGCCAAAAAAGTCGCGGCAATCGCCTGGCAATTCCGTTACGGCAGCGAGCTGCCAGATGACTTCATCGCTGGTCTGCATAGCGTCGACCTCATCTCCGGAAAATCAGTCTCGCTCAGTGAATTTGGCGCTCAGATCGACAATGTTTTCAGTAAACAGCATCCTGCCCTCGGCAATGGCGGGCCAGTTCCAGATGATAGGATTGGCTTACGATTCGATCTGAAGAAAAAAACCGTCTCTGTCAGCTCATACATATCGCCCTTTCGCGGGGCATCTGACTACAATCGACCATCCATTATCCCGACGGAGATCAATTGCTACAGCCCTGCCCTACCTTAGACTTGGCTCATTCTCCCTGCTGCCCTATTACGGTATAGGCCCCGAAGTTATTTGCGCCTTGGGGCTATCTGCTTTTTTGGTTTTATGCCAGTGAACTCTGGGTTTCGATATTGATGAACTAGATATGCCGTTCGTATCGCAAAGGCCACGATAATACCATCATCTATCGGACCCGGTATCGCCAGCCCAAATAATTCCGCAATCGGCGTGCCACCGATACGAATCACTCGTGCGGCTCGAAGCGCAAACGAACCAATCATGGTTCGTGCTTCTCCGTCAGCCTGGAGATAACAGCTAAGCGCCTCCCCCCACGAACGCTGGGATGCAGGCGCCGGCTGGCGAGTGGATGCATCCTGGACTGGCGCCCATCCACCAGTCGATAAAAACTGAAATGGTACTCCTTGAGGATTGTAATATATTCTGCCAACTTCGTAGGATTCGGCTGCGTCCGCCGGTCCGGGGCGGCGGTCCTGAGGCGTCCCGCTCTGGGTTGGCCTGCCGCCATTATAGTCGGACGGACCTCGGTATCCCCAATCTGCCTGCTGCCCGGGACGGTGCGGCACAACATATCCTTGCCTTCGTTGCTCTTCGGCAATGCGTTCGCTTGCCTCCGCTGAATATACTGTGAGACCGTCCTGGACATCACTGTAAATATAATGCCGGCCCTTATCATCCCAAAGCCATCCCTCTGGCGGGGGGCTGTTAGTCATACCGCCGCCCCTCCACGACAAAGTTACGCTTTCATGTGCGTAGCCCGGCTTCTCCGCGTCGCCATATCCATATCTGAGTGCTTCATCATAGTCGTTCATATGCGTGAAATAATTTTTAGTCTATTTTTGCGAAAAATGCAAGACTTATTTTTTGATAAATATTTGCTGGCATACTTGTCAATCTCATGCTAAAGTCATATAATCTCCTCCACATCAACCTAGGATGCGATAGTAGCATCCGGGTAGGAATGACAGCCATGACACAATTCACTCCAGAGATACACTCCTCATCCCACCCGCAACCGCGTCCGGTCACCCGCGAGGATTATGCGGCGGCGCTCGAACATCAGGGCTTCGACAAACGCGAAATCTCGGCTCACCTGCGTGCTATCGGTGAGGGAGGAGCCGACATACACGCCGGACGAGAAATGGTGCTGGCAATCCAGGCAGTACAGGCCGCAAAGGACCGTGAAGCTACTTCGCCAGCCCCGGCGGACAAAACGTACCAGGACGGGGTCGCAGCGGACAAGGCCAAGGCGAGGCGCATCGTTTCTATACGTCGACGCAGGGCCGGCGGAGCTGTGGGAGTGCTTTTCGTTGTAGCTACCATCGGGCCGCCCATGGTCGGCGGGGGAATAGGACTTTTTACGCGCGAAGGCAGTATGGTTAATCGGTTTTTTGGCGGAGCCATCGATACCCTCACAGATACTGTAGACTACATTCATCCGCGCGCTCCGTACATACCGGAACCGCTCCATTCGCTTGATGTCCACCCTACAACCAGCATGGTAAGTCTCTCCAGTACTAGCGCGAGGACTTCTGCCAGCCCGGCGTCTTCTGCGAGGGCAACGTCCTCTACAAACTCAACGTCTTCTTCCAGCCCGACAAGCCTGCCCCGTACTACCGCATCCACGACTGCTGTCGCGAGCAGCCGCGCTGCCAGTACATTTGCACCGACGACAGTTGCGCCAGCCCCAGAAGTCATACAGCAAACTCAGCAGCCTCCCGCACAGACTGCTACCCGATAATAGACCCCTGTACCCCTCCCAAAACAAAACCTGCCTTTTGGGTGTCACCAAGCGTACTCGCCTCTTTTTTATGTATGAGCGGTTTTATTACATATTTGCAATCTTATGTTTCTGAATCACCCACACTTCTAGCCTAACCACCAAAAAGGCGGCATACTGTTTT
>CAYROK010000032.1:0-4211 GCA_964425975.1 uncultured Candidatus Saccharibacteria bacterium | reverse complement strand
AGTACCTACAGATGCGGACAAGGCTTGGTGATGTTGCACTTCGGGATGGAATGTAAGCTGTTCTCTTGCGGTCTACTCAGAGGATCGTGCATACTCTCCGAGACACCTTGGTACTAAATCACTCGAGTCTTTTAATATCGGTACACTCAGCTGAAAACGTGTCGTAAGAGAGAGGAGAAGTATATGGCTAATATGACATAGTTGTAGCACCATCGCCAGGACGCCAATGCGGCCCTACATTGCGCCAATGTTTGGTAGAAGGGTGAATAACTACTACATCTGCCAGTACACCATTTTGAGCTTCTGGAGGATTACAATCTTGAGACTGAGGTGGAGCTAAGCCTTGCGCTTCGGCATCAGCTTGAGCCCGAGTTTGCGCGCTATTAGGTAAACGAGCCCACGCGTTTAAACGGTCGATTAGACTTGGGACGAACGGCTTCCAACCAGAGTGAATGTCAAGCGCCTGCAATACAGGCTCTTCTTGAGCTCCTAGATCAGTATGATACACACCGATGCTAAGTTGATGATTGTCGGGAAGACGTATCGCATAGAAACCGACCAACCTTCTACCTGCCAGGCCAGACGTTTTAAAGTCATCTGTGCGACTGTGAGATAGACACATGTCACCGAGAATTCTAGCGTATTGTTCCGCTATTGTAGGTGTTCGCTCACCATAACCTGGCGGCAAATCAGCATCGCGTACTATAATATAAGCCCTCCATACTTGTAGAGATTACACCTATTTTAGTGCGAGCGCTGTGAGTTAAATTACGCAGCCGCACGGACAGATGTCTGCACATTGGTATTGTCTTCTGCGGTCGTCCCGTCCGACTGCTTTTTGGGTTCCGTTTGGATCCGTGTGAATCCGGGTGCCATTTCTAGGGTCGCACCACCAGCTACCAATTCGCACTGCCGACTGTACCATTCAGCATGGCGCCTTTTCGCCCGGGCCAGTTCACCAAGCAAGTCAACGACATCTTTTGATAATCCGAGCTCTACACTATCACTGTTCCAAGGAACATAACGACGCCCCTCATCTTCAGGGTACCAGCGGAAAGTTGCTTCCACCTTTCGTCCTGTTTTGCCATCCATGCCAGCAACGACATACACTCTATTGACACAATCTGGACGAGGGGTCCATTGAAAATCTCCCGTGCCTTCATATATAGGACCCTGCTCTTCAACCATCAAATATGTGGCTGGAGCCCCCAACCACGGCGCGAGTCCATCACAGAGTAATTTGTGACGCTCGGGGTCAAGCATAACCACTCCATCAATATCACGATATTCAGCAACCATGCTTCATTCCTTTTTCATATTTTAAGTTATGTTGGTTAGAGAGACGGTAAATACCTTATATCCATCTTCGTTATACTCCCGAGAAGAAATGCTGGCTGTAATATTTCTCACAATTATTGCAAGAGGTTTCGCTGGATGAGGTCGGTAAGTGTTGTGTAGTGCGTGGCACACAGCCATGTCGTGAGGGCGATGAGACCTGGCAGCACGAGGATATTTTCTACCCACGAACCGGTTGTGACACGGAGGGCTCGCAGCGGTGGGAGGCCGAATTTGAATGGTATGGGCAGCAACCATGGCACACCTTCTTTGGTGAGGGTATCCATAATGAGGTGAGAAACAACACCGGCCAAAAAGGCTCCCCAGACAAATCCGATGTCCACGTTCGGCATAATTGGCTGTAAAAACCGCAGTAACATTAGGCTTAAAGCTGCAAATAAACCTATGCCCAAAAGCGAATGACAAAAAAATCGATGCCCTCCTACAAGTGCACCAAATATCTTCCCGAAATAGCGCCCTACTGGCAGGTTTCGCCATAGTGGAGCGGTCGGTTGGTCGATGTCCGGTGCAATTCCCCCAAGCTGATTGGCAAGTACGGCTGTCAATCCTGTTGCGACCGTTATTTTTCCTGGAGGCGCAGCTAGAACCCAAAGCATCAAAGCCGTGAGCGCCGCTACATCATGAGTGCGAGCAGTCATGAGATTAGTATAGCGTAGAATACTCAACTGTGGCGAAGCACGAGCGCTACGCGCGAGCGGTGACCTAGTAGGTCGCCGGGGAGGAAAAGAATGCTATCCAGCGAGGCGTCGTTAGCGCCTTTGGAGGGGCGAGCCCCCTCAATCCTTATTTGTGTTCTCTGACTTCCTGAGTGGCCGCAGATATTGCTGCAGTATGGTTGCCTTTTTCTCGCCGACGACTTTGGCAAGCTCCCAGTCACGCGCCTGCATGACACCGCGCATGCTGCCAAATGTCCGTATGAGCTTTTTGCGTGTTGCCGGGCCGATGGTTGGGATATCGTCGAGTACATTCGCTGTTTGCTGTTTGATCTTGAGTGTCGAATGGTAGCTCACGGCGAAACGATGAGATTCATCGCGGATGCGCTGGATGAGTTTGACTGTGTCGGTAAAAGGGCTGCGTGTCGCTCCCCCACGCAGGTTTTTGCTGTGCGCTCCAGCGTTTGACTGACCGACATGCAGATTGACGACATAGTAGTCACCCTGTACGCGTGCCTCTACTCCGTCGATAGGCTGCCGAACGAGCTTTTGGAGATACGCGGTGTCCACATGCGATTCTGTTGTATGCACCACTAGCTCTTCCTCTCGCTTGGCGACGCTCACCGTTGGCACTACTACGCCCTGCTCTTTAAGTGCCACCAGTGCCGCCCCGAGCTGTCCGGGTCCACCGTCTATCAGGAGCAAGCTCGGCATACCCCAGAGCTTGCGGTTTTTTTCACTAAAACGCCGGGTAAGCGTCTCGCGCATATTGCCATAGTCATCATTACGCTGAGAGGTTTTGAATTTGCGGTATTCGCCTTTATTACTGACGCCGTTTGTAAATACCACCATACTGGCTACGACATTGGTGCCGGACATATGCGATATGTCGTAACCTTCAATGCGCCGTGGTGGCTCGGCGAGACCGAGGAGTTTTTGCAGCTGCACAAGCGCCTGATCTTTAGAGATATCGAGAAATTCTTTGTCACTGAAGATGACTTGTTTGCCAAGGTTTTGGAGCGCATAAAGCTGATTGCGTAATTTTGCTGCCAGCTCAAAATCGTGCGCTTTGCTTGCCATTTTCATTTCTTTTTCTACTTGTTTGATGATGCGCTCGCGTTTGCCTTCTATGACAGCTAAGAGTTTTCTTAGATTTGCCCGATAGTCTGCTAGATTTGTCTTGCCTTCTTCTAAACCTGGGTCGAGACCCAAGTGGTAGTACAAACTTACCCGCTTTTGGCCACTCGGTTTTTTGTATGCAAAAGGAAATATGCGCCTCAAGAGTTTGAGCGCCTGCCGTACTCCGCTTGCCGAAAAATATGGTCCAAAATATCTTGCACCGTCATCTAGTGGCCGTCGCGTTGTACTCACGGTTGGGTAATCGCTGTCATAGTCTACGCGAATGTAACTCATTGCTTTGTCGTCGCGGAGTAGTATGTTGTAACGAGGCATGTAGCGACGGATCATTTCGGCCTCGAGGAAAAGCGCCTCCAGCTCGCTTTCCACCTCCATCCAGTCGGTATCGACAATCTCTGCAACAAGCGCCTCGGTTTTGGGATCACGATTTCGCGATGCCTGAAAATACTGCCGTACTCGATTGCGTAGCACCGCGGCTTTCCCGACATAAATAATCTCCCCCGAAGCGTCTTTATGAAAGTACACACCCGGAGTTTTGGGCAGATTCTTTAGCTTTTCACTTATATTCTGCTTCATCTTGCCTATTTTATTATAGCCTGCAAGATCGTGCCCATCGCAATCTTGCGTAATGGCAGCTATCTATTCCGCCAATATGCATTGACTGCTCGGTCTAGTACTTCCTGAGAAATCATCCTGCCAATTATTCTGGCAGTTACAGGATAAACTCTGGCAATTGCAGTAATTGTTCTTCGCTCCTGTTGTACATCGGCGGCAGTCACAGTTTCTGCCGCAGTCCAGCCGGCAATCGTAGGATCGACCGCAGCATGAGGCATGGGTGCGCCATTCAATGTAGCTAATGCAGCGTCAGTCAGTGCTCTAATCCCTTCGCTCAGACTTGCTGGAGGATAGGCTAAATCACTTTGCCCAACCCGTCTGTGCTCACCTGGGAATGCAATAACTGTCATATCATAGCTATATTAGCATAAAAGCTTGTGTTTTGCAATATTTATTTTCTGAATCACCCACACTTCTAGCCTAACCACCAAAAAGGCGGCATACTGTTTT
>CAYROK010000031.1:0-4450 GCA_964425975.1 uncultured Candidatus Saccharibacteria bacterium | reverse complement strand
TCGGCATGAGTCCAGCGGCTTACGCCGCTTCACTCAAGCGAGACAAGGTGTTCGGAAAAAGGGGAGGTTAACAACAACGCGTTTCGGACGAAACAGACATCGTCGTGATTGGACCAAACCATCAGCTGGATTTCTATTTCAATGCCATAGGTAGCAGCACGTGGGGGCGAGTGGCAATTGCGGGAGCGGGGGCAGCGGTGTAATAGGCTTTATTCAGTCTTTTCCTGTACCACTAACCCGGTAGCAGTTATCTTTGATGACTCTTGGTACTCATCATCGCTGTTAACATTCCATAGATCGTGCTTTCCGTTGTCTAAAAGATTCTCGACTGCGAGTATAGCCATGAGGATGCTATGGTCTTGATTATTGTATTTGAATGACCCGTAGCGACCAACAAACTGCAGGTGCTTATATTTGCGTAGATATGTTTCCACAACTTTCAATGGCTTTCGATAGCCATGCGAGTATACTGGGTAGCACTTCGGGACTCTCAAAACTTTGCCGTCTAGAATTTGTGATGGCTTGACTAAACCCGTGCTCACAAGTTCTTTTATAGCGAGCTTAGTATACTTTTCGTCGTCCCAGCGCCAGAAGTCATCCTCATCAAAACACCAAAATTCCAGTGCAAGAATAGTTTCTTTTTTACCATTAAGTATCTCAGGAACCCAATTACGGAAGTTTGTGATGCGACCCATTTTAAGATTGCTACTGTGGAGATATATCCAGTTATCGGGAAATACTTCACCGCCCTTAAGCTGCAGATATACAATCAGGGTATTGCGGAAACGCAGTTTGCTGGCTGCTTTCTCGACGTTTGCTGGTAAGTTCTTCATACGACTCACGAGTTGCGTTATCGGCATCGATGAGACAACCTCATCATAGCTTCGGATTTCACCAGATTCTAGCTCGACACCAGTGACTTTATCCCCGCGAGT
This sequence comes from uncultured Candidatus Saccharibacteria bacterium, assembly GCA_964425975.1. Lineage (GTDB taxonomy): Bacteria > Patescibacteriota > Saccharimonadia > Saccharimonadales > UBA4665 > JAGXIT01. The sequence continues at coordinate 3,515 of CAYROK010000031.1, read as the reverse complement.
CACGACTGCATGAACGGGAGTGCTTAACAGAACTCTTCCACCATTCTTCTCGATAGACCGCTTCATACGCTCGTATATTTCGCCCGTGCCTTGCGTTGGGTATGCGAATTGGTCAACAAGTGTTTTATGCTTTTCACCACCACCGCCAAAAATCGCGCCTTTCATTGCTTCCCACAGTGAAAGCTTCTTAATGCGTTGAGCAGCGAACTCTGCATCCAGCTGTGAAGTTGGTATGCCCCAGAGTTTCTCTGCATAAGACTTAAAGAAGTGGTGAGCTAGACGTTTACCGAAGCGGGCTTCGACCCAGGATTCGAATGTCGTGCCTAAATCGCGACCACCTGGCTTTACACGTTGCCAACCATAACTAGCAACACAAAGAAACGACTCCCAAAGACCAAGATTTTTTAGTGCATTGCTTGCTTTGATTGGATAGTCATAGAATTTGTTGTTGTACATAATTCGACTCAGACGATTAACCATCTTGTAGTCTTTGCCGGCAACTTCAAGCCATAACTTATTAACCCGAGGATCGCTACTAAAAAAACGGTGTGCACCGATATCAACTGTTTGCCCCCACATTTCCAGTGAACGCGACATACCACCAACATACGGAGCAGATTCGTATAAATCTACCTTAACCCCTCGTTTTGCCAATAGATACGCCGTGGTTGATCCTGCTGGGCCTGCTCCAATTACAGCGACATTTTTCTTGATTGCCATTTCGCCTCCTAATTGCTTATATGTACTCGTATTTTTCTACTGGTTTAGTAGAGGATTTTCTTCCTGGCAAAAAAATTCCAGAAAAACACAACAACTGTTGCGATGAGTTTCGCAACCCTATAGTCAACGTGCGCCTGTTGCACGAATACCGTTAGTATTAACCCGTTTAGGACCAGCCCTATCAAACTAATGACCGTAAAAATGGTAAATTCAGCATGCTTGTTATGAAGTTTACGATTAGCAAATACCCAGGTAACGCTTAGTCTATAGTTAACTACAAGGCCAGCACAATAGCTTATAGTTGCAGCCACGAGATAATTGAGGCCTACGATTTCCTTGAGGTACAAGAGTAAGCCAAAATCAACCGCAAGTGCGATCACCGATACTGCTAGGCTCCGTATTAGCTGTACGGACGGAAAATTGCTTGGGCTTATTCGCAAGCTATCTAGCACAATACGAACTGGCTTAGACTGAGTATTCTCATACAGCCTAGCATGCCTGGCTTGTAAATCTTGGATAACGTTCCCCATTTACTGATAAATATACACGACTTAGCTTATAATATGAACCCACGCCTGAATCTACCTTGTTTATGTGAATCTTACTCGCAAAGCCGATACGTGTTTAGGCCTCTACATATTCTTGAGTAAACTTAGGCTATTTTATGATCTATTGTGATTATTGTTGTTTCGTTTGAATACTTGCATTCATGATTCCCAAATATAGCGAGTGTAGCGCTTTTTATTGTTATACTATTCTTAATCACAAAACGTAAAGCAGAGATGTTATAACAATGTCATCATTTAAACGTATTGTTTCGTCCCCATATACCTACATATTTCTCCTTGGTTACTTTGGGGTTTGGTTACTTTGGGACGGCATCAGAGTACCCGCAGTAGCCCCACGGGGCATAACAAGCTTTCTCGCACTAAATGACTATAGCCCAAGCACTAATCTATTCCGTTTCGTAATAGCGATTATGGTACCGCCCCTGGTCTGTCTGCTCTACTGGACACTTGATCAGAAATACATACGACTCTCAAAAAAAATGCTTTTGTTGGGGCGCATACTACTTGTTTCGGCTACTATACTCTTCGTAATTGCAATGGGGATTGTTCAGAATAGCACTAACCCGACCAACAATCAGCCCAGTGAATATGGAGGACCTTATGCATATGCTTTACTCGATACCTTTCACGAAGGCGAGACACTTGGACCGGCAATATCCTACCAAGATCCATCACTTAAGCCGTACCGTGATTTCGTTATAGTCCATGGAGTTTTCCAGGATCCTCTAAGGAGCGTCGTTGCATTTAAAATGTTCGGCCAAAATATTGGTTCGGTCCGAGCATTCACGACTTTATTGGTAATATTTACGCTGTTACTTTACTATGGACTACTCATACTTTTATTTAGAGGTGGCCTCATCAAAGCTACGCTCGGATTAACGGTGTTGGCGATACTCATGCTCCCGAGCGGCGTGATACCTCACATGAGTTCGCTGCTTATCGGCGTGCAGCTTCCTTTTCGTGATTTTGCTACAATCATATTCCTGGCGATAGCCATATGGAGCATTCGTAAACTACAGCTCAGACAGCAATATACCGGAAGACTCGCATCTGCACTTATAGGTTTCGTTGTTTTTGCAAGCTACGCAAACTCCATAGACCGAGCATTGTATATTACCGCAATGGCGTTTGTATGGTGGGTATTGGTGATGGCTATACGAGGCACTCGCAAAGCTCTTGCAAGCTTGATGCCGTATTTTGTTGCCGGCTCATTTGCGGGGGCACTTCTCCTAGGATTGGCACTAAAGTGGGACTATATAGACTTCCTAAAATATCTCGCTACTATGTCAAAATATAAAGAGTACTTGGATGGAATAATATTCACTCAACCCGATATGGCTCACAGCAGTCTGCTGCTAATTCTCAGCCTATCAATCTTTATAGGGGGAGTACTATTTCTGAGGCTGATGCCTGTGCGAACCGCCAAAATTTCGTCGTATAAAATATACTTTAAAGAGATAGCCCGGGCGGTTCATAAGTATCTCTTGCTCTACCCAATAGAAATTCTTTTATTTGCGACTGCTGTCTTTTTCATGCGCAGTGCGGTCGGCCGAGCTGACTTTGCACACTTTGCGTACAGCATTCAGTGGCTCTATTTATTTACACTATATATTGCGCTTGAGCACGGGGACTTATGGCGCAAGCGCTGGGCTTTGACCAGTAGCTATATCACTCTCATGCTTTTCTCGATGATTCTTAGCTACTATGCAATCTCTGTAAAACGTATCGACATACGCAATGATACTTTTCCCATACATGTCCAAGATAAATCCTTTGTTCGTCCTGATTATTTAGACACCGCAACCTATATCAAAAAACACACATCCGACACAGAAACGTTTATAACCTTAACGTCCGAGGGTGCTTGGTACTATTTAGTGGGTAAGCCGTCACCCACGAGATATTATGTCGCATGGTATGCATTCACAACACCACAGCGGAAAGAAATTGCAAAGACGATAGCTTCCGGAGAAAAGATTAAGTACATAATTACCAACAATAACTGGACAAGCAATTTTGACTACATCCCCAATATCCAACGATTCCCAGAGGCATACGCAGAACTACACGCACACTATACCCCTGCAATTGGGATTGGCCAGCAAACAATCTGGGAAAGAAAACCCTAGTTAGCGTTTTTTCGAGCAGACTGGGTGGATACTGGGTGTGAGCCTTGAATTCCTCCCCCAACCGCAACAAATCAAAACTATCCTCTAAAAAAGTAGG
>CAYROK010000030.1:0-4674 GCA_964425975.1 uncultured Candidatus Saccharibacteria bacterium | reverse complement strand
TCTGTTATAACAAACAAAAAAGACTTATCAAACAATGATAAGTCTCATTTGGTGACCCCAAGGAGAATCGAACTCCTATTGCCGGGATGAAAACCCGATTTCCTAACCGTTAGAAGATGGGGCCGAGTCACATACTGTGTGCCTAACTGATAATGTACACTGTTTCGCAGAGGTTAGGAAATCGCGATTTCCTAGTCACTTCCAGCGACCCCGCAACTTCGCTGTCGCAAGCATAGCTTGCGCCGGAAGGTTGCCTTGCGGCTCGCCTCTGGCGAACCTCACGTTAGAAGATGGGGCCAGAATCTTTACAAAATATAGCATAACAGGGAGAAAATGAAAAGCCCACCACAAAGGCGGGCCCTCTCATAAGTCTAGAGAGCGGTCAGTCACTACCCTGGAACGTATTATCTTGAGTATAGCACAGTTCGGCTAAAAAAGCTAGTCCTTTTACTGCGCGCTTAAAACTGACGGCGCCTGCGGAGACTCAACCGACTGTGCTTCTGGGGGGCAAGTGGTGTGGCGGCGAGCGGATCTGGTGTTTCGAGCGGCTCTGCAAGAGGTAGTGGTGATGTACCAAAATCTGCTGCCAGGTAAGCCCGCTTGTGACGTCTGAAGAGGATGTGTCGGTACCACAAGAAACCGCCAACAAGCGCAGCAGAAGCCAACGCAATCACATTGCCAGCACCGGTGTTTGGTAGGGTAGCTACTGGTGCTACACAGCGCGGATCGTCTTTTGGTATGCTAGCATCATATTCACACGGGTTGCAGCGGATATCTCCGACTGGTACACCAGGTTTACATTCTGGGATCGGCTTTTGGTTAGGCTTGACGCTCGTTCGACAGCCAGCGGCGGTAACGTCTTTGCCGCCGACAGTAAAGTGCAGTGTCGCGACGGCGCTATAGTTGCCTGCTTTTTCATAAGTATGTGTCGTTTTCACTTCGTTTGTGTCGGTCAGTTTCACACCAGTGGCTGTTTTGCCATCACCGAAATCAAAATCACCGCCTACAAGGGTCGCACCATTGCCATATCGAGCGGTCGCGACAAATGTGTAGTTTAGATAGTCAGGAACAGGCCCGTCCAGCTTTACACATTCATAATATGGCGTCGAGACTTCGGTTTGGCAGGTTTTTGAGGTATTTGCACCGCCCGCCGAAAATGTCACAGTAGCTGTAATCGTGTAATCGCCGCTTTGTGCGTATTGATGGTTGACGAGAACATTGGTGCCGCTGACTGTCCCGTTTGCTTTGGTACCGTCGCCGAAATCAAAGCTTCCACCGGTCAAGGTTGCATTTTCTGCTCGCGCTGCGGCAGTAAACGTGTAGCTGAATTTACTCAGATCAACCACAGTCGCCGTCAGCCCCGTACAGTCCGTCACGACTGGCTTCGGCACCGGTACGACCGTAAATTTGATCGTATTGCCGCAGTCAGTGATGATACCGGCGTCAGCATTGCCGTCTGCCCCAAAATGTATTAAGACTTGTTTGGTCTCGTATTTAAAAGACGTGGTGGTTAACCGAGAATACACATTGCCAGATATATGCTGGAATCCCGCGCCACCACTAAAGCGCGCTGTCACCCAGGTAGTATTTGCAACCTCGCGGCCATCGACGATGATTCGCCCGTCACGGTACAGCGTACCCAGTCTCGTGTTGTTAGTATCGAGCGCGTTGATATTCCCGTCATTCCACCCCCCCCATTGCAGTATGCCCCGAATATCAGTGTTACCGTAGCTGTCACGGGAAGTGCTATAATAGTTACGCAGTGAATCGATATAACCTTGTGCATTCGAACCGCTGAGTCCGCAATAGACGATATTGACTTTGTCGCAAAGCGCAAATGCCTTTGGAGCATACAGGGTCAGCAGACTGCCAATCGCCAGCAGAAAAAACACCGTACCGGCTACAAAGCTGGTTTTGAACCATTTTTTTGAGTTTTGTATTGTTTGCATGGGGGTTGATCCTTCCTGATAGACTTCTTCCATATTGTCCCATGAGGGTACGTATAATGCAAGCATTGTGGCAAGTACAATTGCAAAACACCCCGCCGGTTAAACCGTACGGGGTGTTTTGACAGTTGAGCGGTCAGTCTTGCTCGAGAGCTATAACGAAACTTTTATGTTTACGTTACTGGCGAGCAAGCTTACGGCTTAGGAACAACCGATAGCCAATTGCACTCAGTACACTTACGAGACCAAACAGGCCAGCAACACTTCCAGCACCGGTATCAGGCAGGACCTGAGGGGTGTCTGGATTGCCAGGAGTTGGGGTCGTAATGGTAACTGATTTTACACAACTAGCATTTTCTGCTGCGTACTTGTCGGCACCATTGACGCTGAAGAGGAGCTTTACGCTCACGCTATATGTGCCATCTGAACCGTATGTGTGGCTTGCAGAAGTTTTGTCGGTTACCAAAGGAGTCGTGCTGTCTCCCCAACTGTAGGTAACCATCTTGAGACGAGCGCCGTCTTTGGCGGTGTAGTCAACCTTTGCCGTCAGGCTACGATTGGAACCAGCCGTCAATGTCAGAGCGTCACAGCTGTAGACAGGTGTCGGCACAACCGGTTTCTTGACAGTAACGGTTGCGCTGTCACAATCGTCCTGCTCAGCTGGCTTGGTAGGATTCACCTCAGGTGCATTGACACATGCAGTGTTTCCTAACACACCATCTTTGTACTGCGTCACTTTTGCAGTCAATGTAAAGCTCATGCTTTCACCGACTTTCAGGCTTGGGATGACATAGTTCCAGGTGTTGCCGGTAATAGTACCGACACCGTTCGCACTGACGAGCTGGATATTGCTACCCGACTCTGGCGTGTCGCTGACAGCGACATTTTTCAGGTCAACCTCACCATCATTGGTAACTTTGAGCTGATAGCTGTAGCTTTTACCAACTTCAACTTCGGCAGTTTTCTTACCTTCAACCATCTTCTCTATCTTGACACTCGGACGCTTTTCTGTCGGAGGCGTAAATGTAACTGTTTTGCTACATGCAGCATTTACAGCTGGGGCTTTGTCGGTACCGTTTACGGTAAAGAGCATATTTGCTTTGACTGTGTAGGTTCCAGGTGCAGCATATGTGTGCGTACCGGTTGTGCCAGTTACGACATTTTGCTGACCGTCGCCCCATACGAGCGTCGTGTTCTTGTACGTCGCGCCGTCTTTGGCGGTGTATTTCACAACCGCGTTCACGGTGCGGTTATCATAGTTCGGGGTCAGCGTGAGGTCGTCACAGCTGTAAATGGGCGTCGGCTGCTGACAATCATTGCCAGGAACGGTTACGCTTGCATCGTCCCATATAGCTCCGAAGCCTTGAGGTGTTGCAAATGCCTGATTGACCAAATTGTGTGGCTTGCAAATAGTAGCCGCTGGCTGTTCAATTTTGGCGTCAAACATCACATAGCCTACCCCCGCAGCATCAGGATTGTAGTCGCCTATCATAACATTGATAGTCCGACCGCTATCTTGAAGTGCATTTGCTGGGTAAACATACCCGCTAGGGTAGTTGCCGTTTATGAGCTTAATCGTTTCAGGCACAACGGTCATGCCAGTTGGTACTTTGTCGATGACGTTGACGTTTGTTAACGGAGTTGCACCAGTGTTTTTGAAAGCAATTAACCACTGTACAGTATCGCCGACCTTAACGGCCTTGTTTTCTGCCCAGTCATTTGAGGTCTGACCCTTCATACGAACTTCTTTTTGGATGTTGTACTGAGGCATCTTGACCTTGACCTTGAGGGTCACATAAACCATTTCCTTGAAACAACCCTTGACGTTGCCGTCAAGCGCGTTTGTACCCACGAGCGCACCAGTGGTGACGATACTGTCACTTGCCTGTGCATTTATGTAGTTTCCGCGAACATTTGCACTTCCCGGGACGTATTCGAGGGCAAAGCTACCGCCGTTGGCCGCACCAAAGTCCATCGTATCGTAAACAGTACCAGGTGTTGCGTTGTCTGCTGAAACATAGGCAGTTGCCTGCTGAGTCTTTGCAATACTAGTTGGCAATGCCACGCGCACTTTCGTGTTACGAGCTACGCCAGGCTGGCCAGCAACATTATTCAAGGCAGCATCTGCGCCATTGTGTACATAGACCATTAGGGTCAGTACATCACCATCTTTTACTTCAGGCATAGGGTCACTGTAGACCGTACCGGCATCTGTATATTTACCATTGAAAAACGTTCGTTCGTCTCCAATTCCTGGGACACCAGTAAACGAGTTGAACGTAACATGATCGAAGCCTGCAACACCATCGGTGTACACCTTCGTTTCTCGTCCAGGTCCATAGCCAGCTTTTGTCAGCTGAGGTACAGCTACTAACGCAGTCAGCGCTACAAGTACGCCAAGTGTCAGTAGTTTAGTCCTTTTCGAGAGTTGTTTTAAACGAAATAGTTTCATCGCACTCTCCTTAATTGTCTTAGGTTAGTCTATCTATTCACGACCGTCATATGTCACAAGTCGTGATTTACTTTGCTATCGGTTGCCTAGTTGTTAAACTTCGACACGTCTGTGCAACTTCCACCTCACACAGATATACGTGAGTCATTGTAGCATAATCATAATTTATTGTCAACCTTGTCAACTATATATTATTAACTATAAGCTTTTTGACTGATTTGTGTCAACCTCCCCTTTTCCCGAACACCTTGTCTCGCTTGAGTGAAGCGGCGTAAG
>CAYROK010000029.1:0-4925 GCA_964425975.1 uncultured Candidatus Saccharibacteria bacterium | reverse complement strand
CCACCATTACCGGTGGCTCAACAGACGGGAGAGAAAAAGTGAGGGTGGGTCAGGTATGCAAGAAAATAAGTAACCCGAGTTCGACATAACTGTCGAACTCTAAAGGGGCGGGCTCGCCCGCCCCGACTATCTAACCGGAATAAATCCGGTTAGATAGTCTCCCCATCCCTGAAGGCTTCGCTCTCGCTCGCTGTCGGCTTCGGCTGCTGACAGGGGTGCTTATGTCGAACTGAGGTTAAGCATCGTCCTCAGCCTAATCCCTTTACATTCTTGCTTCACCCCTGTATAGTCTTTGGTAGCAAAACATAATATTTTAACGAGGTAAATATTTAATGCCCATCATCAAATCTGCAAAAAAACGTGTCAAAGTTGCCCGCAAGGCCACTGTACGAAACAGCAAAACAAAGCGCAGCCTAAAGACCGCTGTTAAAGCATTCGGCAAAGCGCTGACCGCAAAAAGTAAAACAGATGCCGTAAAAGCTCTCGATAAAGTCCAGAGCGAGCTCGACAAAGCAGCCAAAAAAGGTGTTATGCACAAAAACAAAGCTGCCCGCAAGAAGTCTCAAGCTGCTCGCGCCGCTAAAAGCGCTGGCGTGCCCAGCGGCACAAAAAACTCCAAGGTAAAAGTCACCCCTGTTAAAAAGGCATCCGCGGTGAAAAAGCCTGTAGCAAAGAAGGCTTCAGCTAAAAAACCCGCTGCCAAAAAATAACTCCGCCTCAGACCCACAAAGCAGCTGCTCACTCGCAGCTGTTTTTTAGCATATCCATGTACCGCTTGTTCAATACGTCATATACCAAAAGTACCGCAGACAAACGTAATGTCACGAAGCTATGTATGACACAACAGTTTTTAAACTGCTAGTTGAATCAGGTAATACTGAACGGCTTCGTCGGGGATGATGCCCTCGGTTTTGGAGCGAATGTCGAATTCCCTCAGGCTCGTAACAAGTTCCCTCAGGCGTGTCAGTGAAATCAGATTGGTGATATTCTGCGCTTTTCGAATGACGAACGGATTTAGTTTTGCCTCGCGTGCAATTTCGTCTACGCTGCGGTCACCCGCTGTTTTGACCACCGCCAGGACGTGCAGCTGCCACGCAAGCATGGCGATGATTTGTTGTGGCTCGACTTTTTGTGCCCGCTGTTCGGCATAGAGAGCAAGTGTGCGATTTTTATTCCCACGAAATGCTGCTTCTACAAGATCAAAAATGCTGCTTTGCGGAGTTTTTTCGGTTAGTAACTCAATAGATTTGCGCGTAATATGCGTGTCGTATGTCATTAATTTGTCGAGTTCATTTTGTAGCGTAGACTGGTTTGCTCCTACGCGCTCTAGTAGCAAACGCGCATCACTAGAAGTAAAAACCCCTCCCTGTTCTTTCACATATTTCACGGAAAAATTCACAAGTCCATTTGCATCCAGCGCAGCGTACTCACGAAAATCCGTCAGTTTTTTGAGCTGTTTATGGTAGGTTAGTCTTTTGTCCAGTTTTGGCTCGACAATGATAACGTCATTAGTTTCCGATGTTCCATCCACAAAAGATTCAAGATTTTCGGCAAATTCTTTGTTCGCGCTCGGCGCCCTGAGCACGACGAGCTTCCGACTCGCGAGAAATGGCAGACTCTGCGCCGCCTCGCACATGCGCTCATACGATGCCTCTTCGCCGTCGAGCCGTTCCACCGCCATGTCGCCATATTCTTTCTCAAACTCAGCAACACGCCGCCGTAGTTCGGCGCTCCGTTCCGCCTCGTTCTCTCCCGTCAGTGTTGTTATCACCGTACCATTATATCCGTTTGTCGGGCTAATTACAGTGATCCACCGAAGATATGAGATAATGAACCTACATGCCGAGAGTTGTAATCGTGTCGAATCGGTTGCCAGTGAGTGTAAGAAAGGTGGATGGCAAGCTCGAGTTTTACCCTTCGGCCGGAGGGCTTGCTACCGGCTTGTCCTCGTACGCCAGCAGCGGCAATAACCGCTGGATAGGCTGGCCTGGAATAGCCAGCGACGATCTGAGCGAAAAAGAAAAGACTGATATTCTTCGTAAGCTCAAAAAGCAGCACTGCTACCCTGTTTTTCTAACTCAAAAACAACTCGACGGTTTCTACAATGGCTATAGCAACAGCGTGCTCTGGCCTCTTTTTCACCATATGAAAGTTGACTCTGGCGATACCGAGACAAATTGGCTACTCTATAAAAAGGTCAATCAACTATATGCAGACGCCGCGCTGGCACTTAGCCGCGAAACTGACCGGCTGTGGCTGCACGACTACCAACTGATGCTATTACCTGAAATGCTGCGTATTGCCCGCCCCAAAGGTCGAATTGGATTCTTCCTGCACATACCATTTCCGTCACACGAACTATTTTTGGACAATACGCATGCCGCTACTCTCGCAAAAGGACTTTTGGGCGCGGATCTCATCGGTATGCATACGACTGCGTACACCGAAAACTTCTTGGAGGCTTGCCGGCAACTGCATATTGGCATAGTAGCCCCAAGGAAAGTTATATTGCCAGAACGAATCGTACGTGTAACCGACCTACCTATTGGCATAGACTATAAAAAGTTCGCAGACGCCAGCCGCTCGCTGGAAGTAGCCATCGAGCTAAAGAAGCTGCAACTGAAGTATTTGGGTAAAAAAGTTATTCTCACCATAGACCGACTTGATCCTTCAAAGGGTCTGCTGGGACGTCTCAGGGCATACCGTATGCTACTCGCGGAAAACCCACGCCTACGCGGCAAGGTTGTTATGGTTATGCAGGCCATGCCCTCACGCACGGAAGTGGCTGCATACAAAAAACTTCGTGTTGACGTTGAGAAACTTATCAAACAAATTAATGAACAGTACGGAACATGGCGATGGGATCCGGTTGAGGTAATATTTTCGACCCAAAGTTTTGCGCAGTATGCAGCGCTATATCAACGAGCCGACGTTGCGTTTATTGCTCCTATCCGCGACGGTATGAACTTGGTTGCAAAGGAATATCTGGCAAGCCATCCGAAAAGTGATGGCATACTGGTGCTCAGTGAAACAGCAGGTGCTGCCGAAGAACTCAAAGACGCGGTGCTTGTAAATCCATATAAACTACGTAGCCTGGTAACTGGTCTTAGCGACGCGCTAAACATGACACCTACCGGCTTCTTACGCCGGGCTCGCAAAATGCAACGTCGCTTGCGAAGCAACACCATAGACAAATGGGCGAGCGGATTTATAGACCTCCTAGAGCATCCGGTACCGGTTCCAAACATCCATATTACCCGGACGATCGGTACCGCCCAAATGGCAGAGCTTGTAGCCGATTACCATCAAGCACGTAAACGCCTTATACTCCTTGACTATGATGGCACCCTTGAACCTATTAAACGCCGTCCGGAAGACGCTAGACCCTCGCGTTCAACACTTGCCGCCCTCAAGCGACTCGCAAAAGACCCACGTAATCACGTTGCCGTCATTAGTGGCCGTAACCGAGAAAACCTCAAGGATTGGCTTGGCAACATTCCTATAACCCTTGTAGCTGAGCATGGCGGCTTCATACGTCTGCGCGGTCACAAAAATTGGCGCAAAACAAATGAACATTCTTTGCGGTGGGAGAAAATCGTCACGAAGCTCTTTAACCATTACACCATTGAAACTCCAGGTTCGTTCGTAGAACGCAAAGAATGGAGCATCGCATGGCACTACCGGCTATCCCCTGTTTTCCAGGCACAAAAAAATCTCGTTATCTTGAAGAAACTGCTGAAACCCATAGCTCGGCATGAAAAACTTGGAATCATAGATGGCAATATGGCGCTCGAAGTTCATCACCTAGATGTGAGTAAGGGTCATATAACGCAGGAATGGCTGCTACACGACCAGGACTTTATACTTTCCATCGGCGATGACACAACCGATGAGGATATGTTCACCGCCCTGCCCAGCTCAAGCTACACCATAAAAGTCGGCCGTGGCCGCACCGTTGCAAATTACCGTCTTGCAAATTCCTCGGCAATTCACCACCTACTGAGAAAACTATAGTGCCTGACACGCCGTACATACATGGGTGCCGCGGCCTGCAACGCGGATTTTTGTGATGGTTGTACCACAGCGTGGACACGGCTGGCCTTCGCGACGAAACACGTTCGCAAAAGACAAATAGCTGCCTTTTTTGCCTTCGGCATTTACATAATTCTTATCGGTGCTGCCCCCTTTTTCTATACTGAGGTTCATGACCGATTTAACCGCGGATGCAAGTGCGTTTATCTGTTCTGGAGACACGTTTTTCACCTGGGTTGATGGATGCACGCGTACCATCCACAACGACTCATCGGCATAGATATTACCTACTCCCGCTAGTACCGTCTGATCGAGCAAAGCTGCTTTGATGCTCGTGTTTTTTCGCCGCTGCAACCTTTCATAAAGCACTTGACCGGTAAAGGAATCCTCCAGTGGTTCTGGGCCGAGCTTCCTCACAAAATCGATGTTCGGCACCTCACTAGTTGGGCACAACTTTATCCATCCGAATTTACGCAAGTCATTGAAATACAGCTTCGTGCCATCCGTGAACTCAATGACTTCGCGGGTGGTACTATCGGGCAAAACACGCACAAAACCGTCATTGGGATGCCCTCCTCCCCAGCGTTCATTCTCCTTCATAACGATAATCTGTCCGGTCATTTTCAGGTGACAGACTAGTGTATAGCCACTAGATAGCTCTAGGAGCAGTACTTTAGCACGTCGCTTTACCTGAACTATGTTCGCGCCGAGCATAAATTGTTGTACGTCACTCTCGGCATTCGGAAAACTTTTGGGGCTGTCGTAGTTATAGGCACTTCGAATAGATTTTCCGATTATTAGATTCGATAAACCTCTCCGGATTGTCTCAACTTCAGGTAACTCTGGCATGCAAACTCTTAACTCTTAACTCTTAACTCTTAACTCTTAACTCT
>CAYROK010000028.1:0-6110 GCA_964425975.1 uncultured Candidatus Saccharibacteria bacterium | reverse complement strand
GTTCTACAATGTCACTAACTACTTACGTGTCTGTTCCGGATTCGTTCGGTGAACCTGGCTATGATGTGTTGACAGGTAAATCATAAGGTCGTATTATACGCTAAACACTATTATTTGTAAAGCCATGCCACACCCCCTCACTTATCATACCCCCTGTCTGCCTTCAGTTGAGGCTGGTGCGCAATTACCCACAACCATCGGTGAACTGGTAACCGACCGATCATTGGTCGGCATCAGAGATCATCTTCAAAGTGAACGCTCTGCCTTAGGTGCGGCCGCTCTTCAAGTAGAACAAAGAGTAAGCTTGACGCAGCTCGACTATCGTAATCCTGCGACCCTTACAGATCTCTTGTGCGGCAATGCCGGGGAGCGCATTGCAGCGAGGGAGTATTTAGCTTATGAGCAGGCCGTTTTAGATAGTTACCGCGCGGCTCGGGAAGAGCTACGTGTCGAAATAGGGATCCTCAACGGAAAGATAGCTGTTGCAGCAGGCATTGATCAAAGCCCTTATACGTCAAATCCAGCTAACTGGCAGACTTAGTCATTGTTCCAAGCGCGTGAGACAATGCTTACACTGCGGTAAACTTGATATCCCAATTATTTTTTGCAAACCCGCTAGGCCTTTGTCGTAGAAGCTTTATTGACTTGTTCGGCAGTAATCATTGCGTTCCGAATTTGATCACTCATGTCTGTCATGCCGCCGGGACCATGAGGAATGAGGATAGTACTGTTTTTGCCGCTAAGACCCAGCTCTTTGATGGTGTCGAAGTATTGCGTCATCATGACAAGATTCATGACGTCTTGGCTGTTTACACCGTTTACCGCGCTGCTAAAGTTCTCGACGGACTCTTTTAGACCTTCGATGATTGCTTTTCGCTGGTTTGCAATACCTTGACCCTGGAGTGCTTTGCTTTCTGCTTCGCCTTCGGCTGCCTTGACGACACGAATTTTGTCCGCCTCGGCTTGCTGGATGGCAGCTTCACGTAAACGCTGGGCGGCATTGATTTCGTTCATGCTCACTTTGACTTTTTCGTCTGGGTTAATGTCTGTCACAAGCGCCTTCACGATCGCGTAACCGAAGTCGTCCATGACGGTATCGAGTTCGGCTTTCACCGCCGTCGCAATGTCGTCTTTCATTTCAAACAACTGGTCAAGGTTTACGGCTGGTACTCGAGCACGCACGGTGTCAAAGACGTAGGCAGTAATTTGCTCTTGAGGGTTCTGTAGCTTATAAAATGCATCGACAGCTTTTTCGGCCGGTACAAAATACTGCACGCTCACGATAACAAACACGAACACGTTGTCCTTTGTCTTTGTCTCAACCTGCACATCAAGCTGCTGGACACGGAGGTTTACTCGCCCGGCGATTTGATCGATAAGCGGAATTTTAAAATTCAGTCCAGCGCGAGATGCTTTCTTAAACCGACCGAACCTCTCAACAATGGCAATCGTCTGTTGTTTTACGGTAAATAGTCCCGTCAAAACCAAAATTACTAGTATTCCGATGATTACCCAAGGCATTGCACCCTCCTTATTGTTATTTGCATTCACCAAAGAATATGGTGCGGATGAAAGGACTTGAACCTTCACGGGTTGCCCCACTTGCTCCTAAAACAAGCGCGTCTACCATTTCGCCACATCCGCGTACACTTTAGGAGGGGCCGCCTCTCCTCACTGATTTGAAATGAATTCAAATCAGCTCTCCTCCCTCTAAAGCTCGGCCGTCGCCTCGTTCGCCTGCGGCTCAGGATTCGGCATGTTTGACGATGGAGGAATATGGGTATTTTAACTGGTTTTGCGGTAAAAAACTAGTTGGATGTCGCCGAGATTTTTTTGATTTACTATTTCTACATTTTGTAAATTCCTTGCCGCTTCGGAGCCTGGCCATGAGAGAACAAAAATGCCGCCCGACTTTACATGAACGACCAAGCGCTCAACGACGTCAGGGCGGATGTCATCGTAGGGTGGGTCAGCGACGACAATGTCAAACTGTCGTTGTTGGTTGTTGCGCGACCAGCCACTGATGTTCTTCCGTAACACTTGTATTTCTTTGTCTGCTTTTAGTGCTCTGACATTGGCAGAGATTGTTTTTACAGCATCGATATCCACGTCGATGGCGAGTACGCTGGCCGCGCCTCTGCTGACTGCTTCGATCGCTACAGCGCCACTTCCAGAATACGCATCGAGGAACGACAGTCCCGCTACGTCACCGAGCGCATTGAAGATTGCTCCGCGCGCTTTTTCACTCATTGGGTGCGTGCGATGACCCTTTGGGCTTTCAAATACCCTACCGCCCAGTTGACCGGCAATTACTCTCATCTTTGTTTGCCCTTTTGCGCCTCAACCAGGGCAGTATGCCACGTATATGCTACCGTCAAAACTATTTCTGGTATAAGCTCACGCCTCACTTTCTTTGCGAGCTTTGGCGTCCACGCCGAGTCATAAAATTGTTGATAATAACCATCTGCTGCGATTTTTTTTGCCTGGCCCATGAAAAACAAGAGATAGGGATTTCTACCCGTCTGTTTTGGTTGAGCCGTCGGCAAATTTAGCTTCTTATAGCGCAGAGGGAGTACTAGGAGTGCGACGCCAGCTTCAAATGCAATATGGGTTGCCAGCAGGCCTTTGTCTCCCCACATTTGCCAATTGTTGCGCATTTTTTCTCTCACGGTGTCTCCTGGCATGAGCAACTTGTCTTTTGGTGTTTTGCGCGTTTCAATACCAGCTCCTTTGCGCAGCTTCGTCAGTTCTTCTTCGTACGGATAATGATGTGCCGGCGTTAAGCCGTCTACGACTGCGTGTGCTAACCATGCAGCCTCAAAAGCCGCCCTCGTGTCATTTTTCTCGCGCAGAGCCAAAACGAGTTGCTGATGGTGGTCGGAAATAATGTCGAGCAATTTTGTGTCGTCAGCATTTGTCGGATCGTAATAGTGCCACGGTTCGTCTTGGGCAGGTGTTTTCCTTTTTATGGCATCGGGGCCATTTACCCCTTCAAATGCCAAGATGTTCTTTATAGAAGGTAGCCTGATATGCGTCGTGTTTTGACCAAGTTGTTTAACGTGCCGATAGGCAAGCCTGTCTATCTTCTGGTGCGCCCCGAACCACGTGTCAAGGGTGCGTAATTGCTTAAGGGTAGATCCTGAATACATGCTAATTGAGATTGGTCACCGTACGCAGTTTTTGAACACGCGCGTTCAGCTCCGAGTATTGTAGCAAATTTTCGTTTCGGTCAATGAAACTCTGCGCAGCCGAACGCGCTTCAGAAATCAGTTTTGTATCTGTCAATTTCACCACGCGAAGATCGAGCGCGCCGTGTTGTAGCGCGCCGTAAATCGCACCAGGGCCTCTCAACTCAAGGTCAAGCTCGGCCAGGCGAAATCCATCTTGGCTGGATTCTACGGCTCGTAGTCGTTTCGTTGGCGGTTTATCGTCGCTTAGTAAAAGATAGCATTGTGACTTATGACCGCCACGCCCGACTCTACCACGCAACTGATGGAGTTGCGCAAGGCCAAACCGCTCAGACGACTCTATGACCATGACAGTAGCGTTCGGCACGTCTACACCCACTTCTATAACCGTTGTTGCAACGAGCACGTCCAGTTCGCCGCGCACAAATTGTTGCATGACCGTATCTTTTTCAGTTGGCTTCATTTTGCCATGCAACAACCCTACGGTATGGTCTTTGAACTGTTTACTGCTCAGTTCTTCAAATACTTTTATGACTGAAGCTCCTCGATGGTCCAGATTCGATATTCCAGATTCAATATTCGGACAGACAACAAAAACTTGTCGTCCTGCTGCAATTTCACCGCGGATGCCTTCGTACAATCTGTTTCGTTTCACCTGGGATATTGTTTCAGTGTGTATGGGTTTGCGCCCAACGGGCTTGTCTTTGAGAATCGAAATATCTAGCTCACCATACAATGTCAGGGCCAAGCTACGCGGTATCGGCGTGGCAGTTAGGCTTAAAACGTGGGGCATATGCCCAGCTTTTGCCATCAACGACTTGCGTTGTTCGACCCCAAACCGGTGCTGTTCGTCAACAATGATCAGCCCAAGACGGTGCATATCCACAGATTCCTGAAACAGCGCATGCGTACCGACAATCAGTTTTGCTTTGCCTGCTGCAATTGCATGGTGTGCCGACTTTTTCTGTGATGCCGTCAACCCGCCCACCAGCAGCACAACTCCGCTCGCTTCGCCTACCGAGCCAAATAGTGTGGCAAGTGTCTCGGCATGTTGTCGAGCAAGTAACTCAGTCGGTGCCATGAATGCCACTTGATAGTTGTGCTTCATGGCCATCAGCGCAATCATTGCCGCCACAACTGTCTTGCCGGAGCCAACATCGCCCTCTATGAGCCGGTTCATCGGATAGCGGTGTTCCATGTCTTGGTATGCTTGCCACACCACTCGTCGCTGGTCGTCAGTAAGCTTGAAAGGAAGAGCGTCAACAAATTGCTTGGCTAGACTGATGTCAAATGTAATAGAAAGAGCATTTTCTCGCATACTTTCTTGCTTGTTTAGCAGAGCAGCGAGACCGAGTTCAAAAACTTCCTCAAAGCCCAAGCGCCGACGAGCGAACGCAAGCTGTTCGCTTGACGTCGGAAAATGCATCGCTTCTATCGCCTCAGCCCGGGAAAGCAACTTGGACTCATGAATCAACCATGCTGGAAGAGTTTCGGGCAGCGCACGAACCATGCTGACACACTCACCAACAAATTTCCTGATTTGATTTGATGAAACTACTTTTGACTGGCGATAAATCGGGACAATTCGGGCGGTATTTAGGGGAAAGTCCTTCACAAGTTCAGCGCTGGGATTCATGATTTGGAATCGCTGGTGCGAAAGTTCGTACTGACCGCTTACGTAATACTCTTGACCATGTTTCAATGCATCCGAGCGGTACGGCTGATTAAACCAGACCGCACGTACGCTGCCGGTTTCATCGCTAAAGACAGCTTCAGTAACATGCATGCCTCGACGAACATAGCGCCCTTTTGCTTGTTTTACGACAGCCTTTATAGAGACCGCCCCAGGGTGCAGGTCTTTCACGGCTACAATTTCAGAATAATCTTCGTAACGCATCGGCAAATAGTCAACTAGGTCAAACACGGTACGTACACCCAGCCCATGTAGCCCTTTTGCCATCTGTATTCCCACGCCTTTCACTACAGTGACATCATCGGTCAGTTTCATAATTGTTTGGGGTTAAATTTTGTATGATCTATTGTTACTACAAGTTTATCGAGCATGGCTTCAAGGCCGTGATAATCTGCTCTCATAGCCGCCTTGCACGCCGCTATATTCTCGCCAACCTCTATCCGCTGCCAGTCTATATCGTAACCAATACTCAGTGCCAGTAACCGCAAAAAGGTCCTGATGGCCCTTCCATTCCCCTCACGGAACGGATGTACAGCATTGAACTCTCCGTAATAATACGCGAGCCTTTTCACAACAAATGGGCGGCTTCCCTCGCGCAGTTCGAAGTCGGCATGGAGCTCTCTTGAGATTCGGTCTAACTCGCCCGTGATGAATTCGGCGTGAGCAAAGTAGCCAGATTCTTTACTTATATCCTGGGTACGAATTTTCCCCGCCCAGCGGTAAATATCATGAAAAATTTCCTTATGAATTTCAAGTAACAGAATGGCCTCAAAAACAAGTTCATTTACCGAAGATCCATGGCTAAGCGTCGCTATAATCACATACGTAATCTCAGCCTCTGCAGTGTCTAGTTCGGCTTGGGTATGGGCGCAAATTTTATTACGTAAAATCCCTGTTTTTGGATCTATGTATGGATCATGAATGATATCATATCGATTTGCCATATTTATCGGCGTGCCGATTCCGCATTTCAGCTACTATCGATCGTCTCAGTACCTGCTTTGTTACCCTGCCGTCAACGTATTGCTGCACCTGTTTTTGTGTTTTTATTGATGGCGATAAGCCCTCTGCCCTCACGGTACCGTGAGCGCTGTCAGCGTTTCTTTGTTTCATCGCACTCGTTTGCATATTCATACGCATAGTATACCAGAAATGAGTGCAATAATGTCATCTATCTGACCCACCCTCACTTTTTGCCAAATAAGCAAAAACGACCTACAGTTTTGGTT
>CAYROK010000027.1:0-6440 GCA_964425975.1 uncultured Candidatus Saccharibacteria bacterium | reverse complement strand
GAGCCAATTTTGACTTTTTGAGTCAGCACTAAGTGCCAAGAAAGGCTGTAACAGATTGAGTTGCAGTCTTTTTTGATTGATTTTGCAGTTCGCAAGTAAAGTTCTCAAAATTCGGTTCTTTTGCTGTGGTTGCGAACTCTCAAAGACGCTTTTAGCATTTTGGGCGAGTTTTAGCAGGTGTTCAGCGGTAACAACAAAAGATTTGTCGTTATTTGTGTACTCAATCAGCTTATTTTCTAAGTCTTGCTTGTCAGCTTTATACTTATCTACATATTTGTCATAGTCAGACGTAGTAATACGGCCTTCAAGACGGTCATCATACAGAATGTCCATTTTCTTGTTCAGGTTATCAATCTTGCCTCGTGTTTCACTGATAGCTGTTTGATAATAAAGCTGTATGTCGTCATGACCCTTCTTTAGAATATCTAGCACTTGATTGACCGCTTTTTCGCTTATAGCAAGCCTTTCAAGCATTTCTGACACTTGTGGCAAAAGGTTTTCTTCTGATGTAGGTGGTTGGTCGCAAACAACACCCTCTTTAGACTTTGTACATCGCATATAGACTCGGCCTTTCTTTACATATGACGAATATGAACAGCCGCAGGTTGCACACTTTAATACACTCAGCATTTTCCAGCCTTTTCTATTTATGCCAGGTGCCATAAGTATGTTCAAGTAGAATGTTATGTTACGATGGTTTAGTATGACAAAACGAAAAAATACAAACTTCATTGCTAGAAACACCCATAATCGTAGCGAACAAATTGTACTTATGATAAGTATAGTCGAGCTGACAATCTTCACGATCGGATTTGTTTGGGGGACGTTTAATACAAACAACCTAGCCAGTGTTCTGACTGCATTTATCTGGCTTGCTAACGTACCGTTGGTAATACTATCATGCATTTTAAGCATTTTTGCTATACGTGATATCGACTCTGCATCTACTATTTACCGAGTATTCTTTTCTCTGAATTGGCTAGTTCTTGTCGCTATGATCATAAACGTTATAGACTGAGGTTTTATGAGTAAAAAACTTCTCTGCCAGCGGTTTATGTATCAAAAGGCAAAACCTAAAAAATGGAGTTAAATTATTATCCCAGGTGAAATGCGCCTCTGTAATTATGCCATCCCAGGTGAAATACTATGTGTCATTTTTGGATTTTTTCAGACGGGAAATGAGCGGGTTTGTGCGCAGATGAGCGTTGCCCTGGTGAGCGCGGATGCTGGCGACACGCAGGCCAACAACGTACAGTCCATAGAGGCCAACAAGCACGGCCAGCGGCAAAAGTATACGGGCTATCACCTGAGAAACCGCGACAGCCGAGCCAGACACAAAAAGCGCCACGATGGGTGTAATGAGTGAGGTCCCGCAGGCCGGGCATCCAAGGCCAACGAGCGCAATAAATCCTATCACGGCGCTCTCACCGAGCAAGGTTTCGTCGAGCTTGGGCTGATGCCGTACTGCGTATACCACCGCCGTGAGGGAAGCGCCCTGTATGGCGGCGAGTAACACCATTAGACCGGCAATAAGATATCCATTTTGAGCAGTCAGGTAGGTGAACAGTCCCGTCAACTGATGTAGCTTGTCTAATATTGTGAGGTTTGGACTGGTCATAAGCGTCCAAAATACACTAAATTTCAGCATCCAGTATACAAACTCAAAAAAGAATAGCGCCGCGAGTGCCGCGGCAGCAGCGTAGCGAAGATGGCTAAACAGCCACAATAGCGCTCTTGCAGAAAGTTTTACTTTGGCAAGTAGAAATTGCCAGCGTGAACCTTTTTTCATGTGTATAATTATATGGTAGTTGTACACAAACCGTGCATTGAAAGGGAGGATGAGAATGAGTAAAGGTTTTGTCGCCGTCGCAGCGGTGCTGGTAGTAGTTTTTGGATGGATCGTTTTGGGCAAGCAAAATGATAAAACAAATGCTCCTGCGCTCACATTTGCGACTGTCCAGCAGGATGTGACAGCGGGAGGGAAACTGTACGATGTTCGTACGCCAGAAGAATACAAACTAGGCCATTACCAAAACGCGATCAACTGGTCTCTACAAGATATCAGTGCTGGTAAACTGCCAGATACCGCAAAAAACACTCAAATCTACCTTTACTGTGAAAGCGGCAGTCGTTCTTCACAAGCAGCCGGACTCTTGAAAAACGCTGGGTTCACAAATGTCACTGACCTCGGCGGCCTTGCCCGAGTAAAATCTATGGGCGGCACGCTGATTCAGTAACGGTGACGAACCGAGTTTGGTTTGTCCTGTTGCCCATGTTGACGACTCTGGCTCTGAGGCTGGCTGTCGTTGAGCTGCAAATGTGACCGTCCGAGGTTAACGTACGATAGTACAAAGCCGAGCGTCAATGAAGTCACCATCAGTATAAGCGTGAGTGTCGTGGTGCGAATACGATACATTTGGCCACGATGACGAACCATCCATACCGCAAACACACTGAGTAATACTGCAGCAACAAGCATCCACCAGGGGAAGGAAGTGATTGTGTCGCTCAGCCGTTCCCGCGCGCCCCATGCCGGAGTGCGAGCGGTCTCAATCCGTAGCCAGTAAAAAAGCATGCTGAAGAGGTATGCACTAGCAATACTCGAGAGCACAATGGTGACTACTGAGACGGCTGTTAGCAATGTGTAATATCGTCGCGGTTTCATGTGCACTGTGCCACTCTGGATTAGTTCCATGACGCTCAGACTTACACTGCGTTTTTGCTTCATCGACGTACTCCTTTGCTATGTTCGAGGTTCCGGCAAATATGACGAAGTTGCTTTTTTGCTCTCATCAGCCATACACCGACGGTGGATGTTGGGACGTGTAACACGTCACTCACTTCATCGTATGGCATGTTTTCAAAATAGGTTAGTTGTACCACCTCCCGGTACTTCGGTACGAGTTTTGCCAGACAACGATGCACCTCTGCTTTTGCTAGCTCCGCATCGAGCTGCTCGTCGAAGTGTGGGTCGTAGCCAACATCTGGAAGGTCGGCAATGTCTTTACCAACGAGCAAGCGCAGGTCATTTTTTTTCACCGTGTTCATTGCTTCGTTATGAGCAATTCTGTACAGCCATGAAGAAAATTTATATTTTGGGTTAAATCCTTTTAAATTCTGGTAAGCCTTAATAAAAGTTTCCTGCACCACATCTTGTGCAGCCACCTCGTTGTGGATTAGGTATGCCACATAGCGCAATAGTTTTGCCTCATACCGCTCCATGAGTTGCGCGTACGAGTCGCTATCGCCACCGGTAACACGGGCGACGATAGCGACATCTGTTTCTGGAGTAGGCTTTGGCATGCCCTATAGTATAGTGACTATCTGCTGACTTGGCGATTAAATGCGCGCAAGTGGTTTTCAGAAGCATGGAGCAGGTTTTCAAGCACAGCTTTGACGTCGCTATCTTTTGCGTCTAAGTTTGCAATCGTTTTTTTCAAATCTGCAATATCCGTCTCCTCAACTAACACCCCGACTTTATAGGCCTCCTGCACACTTTGGTTGCCCTGTGCAACGACTTTGTCGTACAAAGTTTGCAAGTCAGCGTTTTTAAAAGTACCAACTGCGTCTGTTCTCGGATCGGCAAGACCGCGGCTTTCCATCACCGCCCAAACCATGTTCTGGTGCATCGTTTCACTATTTTTGATGTTACTAAAGACACGCGCACCCCATTTGTCGGCCATCGTCTGGTAGACATCATGCGCAAGCTTTTCCTCTTCAATCAGATAGGCAAGCTCCTCTGCCGTGCTTTGTTGATTACTGGCTTCGTCTATTTTAAGCGGTGTAATGCCATGCTCCTCAAGATGAGCCGCAGTGTCGTCGGCCGCTACATTTGGTCCATTTTGCGTGTTGGAATAGCCTTGACCATTACGACGCGCGTTACTGTCGTTCGCTCTGTTGTTCTCCTGTATAGCCCACACGGTAGTGCCGGTAAGTCCAAGTAGTAAAACCACTATGGATATGACCGGCCAATTCTTTTTTACGGTGATTACGTTCATACAATTTTCTCCTTTATATACGGTTTACCTATGTAATACTCATTTACGATCAGTTTTATTTCAAAAAACTTTGAAAACTCTCACTCGTAAGTACTACCGCCCGGTTATAAACCGAGAACCGACACAAAAATGCCACAAAGTACGTATACTATACGCAGCATGCCTCACACTCTTGCTCGGCGAATGTATCTTACGGCGCTATCCACACTTATTGTGACGATATTTATGTTACCGCTTGTCAGTTTTTCGGGCTATTCAATTTTGCGTAACACAACCAGCGAACTTGGCGCACAAGAGTCGCCGTTTGCGTGGGTAATGTGCTGTGTCTTTGTAGCTATGGGCGTTGCTATCCTATATATGTTTCGGCATGTACTGCGACGACACCAGTTTGCGAAACTGTGCATTTGGATTTTTGGAATTTCTTTTATATTGGTAGGTGTCTTTCAGCATGAGGCTGGGACGCCAAGTGCAAATTCAGGAAATCTTGAAGCCACTCTACACTCATTTTTTGCCAGCGGCATGGGTTTTGCAATAACTGTTTTTGCATTATTGATCTCGAGAATCGTTACGACCTCCAAAGCGCGCGTAGCGGCCATGACTGCTGCAGGGTTGAGCCTCGGGCTATCTGGAGCGATGGTTGCGCTTCCCGAATATGCAGGGTTACTGCAGCGTGTTATGTTTCTGACTATACTTTTGTGGCTATATTTTGTCGCTGTTCATTTAGAGCAATTAAAACAGTGAGCTCATGTTTCGTTCAGGTTCCGAGAATGCACTGCAAAAACTCTGGAGGTTAGTGCGTAGTTAAAAGACTACTGTAGCCTCAGTTCATCTTAAACACCAGCTTTGCAGCCGAAGGCGATAGTGAGCGGGAGTGAAGCCTATCGGGGTGGGAAGCCAATATAACCGGTTTATTCCGGTATATGGTCGGGGCGGGCAAGCATCCCCTGCACGAGTTCGACAGTGATGTCGAATTCGGGTTACCATAGCACTGGAGCCAGTGAGCAATCCGCAACCCAGGAGATATACTTTAGTCGTTTGCCCCACTCGGTCTTCAAGGTACGAGTGATTTCATTTTTTTGGCGATAAAGCGAGTGGCAAAAACAGGCGCAAAGCGATAGAGCTGACGCATAAACTTCGAGTCGCTGCCGGTGTATATTTGAACCTTATCGCGTTCCATGCCGTCCAGCATGATTCGTGCGGCCGCGTCTGCAGAGAGCATTTTATATGATTTACTATTTGCACTGGAAACGGGTGTACTGACCCCAGAGTTTTTCGTTATATCTGTTTGGATTGCGCCCGGAAAAACAACGCTGACTTTGACAGAAGTCCCGATGAGTTCTGCATAGAGTGCTTCCGTCAACAGCTTGACGGCGGCCTTGCTAGCGCCGTACACACTTTGTCCTGGGACGGGCAAAAAACCACCCATGCTCGATACATTCATTATGTGGGCTTCGGGTCGACCGAGTAAGGTAGGCAAAAAAGCCTTTGTCATATAGAGTGTGCCGTAAAAGTTAATATTCATAACTCGCTCAATTGCTTCGTAGTCCACGTCTTGCACTTTCACAAACGGCTGGATAACCCCTGCACAATTTATAAGACCGTCTACCCCTCCGTGCTCATCAGAGACCAGCGACGCTAGTGACGCGACACTATCGCGATTTGTAATGTCGAGCGCGTGCGTGCTGAGTTTGCTCGAGTTTGCAACGCTTGCGTGAAGTGCCCGCAAGCTTTCTTCGCGCATGTCTACGGCCGCTACCCGCGCTCCTCGTTGCAAAAGCTCACGCACAAGCTCACCACCAATCCCCCCGCCAGCGCCTGTCACTACAATAACTTTGTCACGTAATCTCATGTAGCTTTAGTATAAGCCCTGCTTGCTTACCGCTGCAATGGCCTCCGTGCATTTATGAACCAAGTAAAAACCACCCCTTATCCAGCGCCTTTCCCAGGCGAAAAACTATTGTTTCGTTTGACCGCGACTTTCCAGTATACCTTTTACGGAGAGGCTTATTTTTTTGTCGGGGCGGTGAATACAACCAATCCAGCAGCAGGGGCGGCGTTCGCCACGCGATAGTTTGTCTTTGGCAACCAGTATTCGCCTCTGGCGTGTTTCTGGTTTCTTGGCATCAATCACCCAACAAATGAACTCATTTCGCGCCAGCGGCGTAATGTCATTCCACGCCGCCAAAACTATTGCATCGCCAACCAACATCGCTCGAAGGTCATCGGGTAATTGATGCACTGTTCCGCGAGGAACGACTAGCCTACTCATAGCTGCAATTATACGGTAGCGTTACGAAATATATAAAAACTTCGGCAATATGGGCATTAATTTATAACTGAGTCAATGCATGTCTTAGCACATAATCACGAATCAGCAATAATTGCGGCCTGAATCACCCACACTTCTAGCCTAACCACCAAAAAGGCGGCATACTGTTTTCC
>CAYROK010000026.1:0-7349 GCA_964425975.1 uncultured Candidatus Saccharibacteria bacterium | reverse complement strand
ACTTTTGAGTAGATTTCTCCTATTGTCATTGTATAATTATACCTTTGTATTTCAGATGAGGAAAGGGCTATGAATGGTCGACCCACTAAACATCTAGCACGCTGACGTCAACTGTTGCCATTTCGTAGCCCTTCAGGCTTTGCAGGTATTCAATCGGCGTCATGTCATCAAGCATACTATGTGGGCGATAGAAGTTGTAATCCATGCAGTCCTCTATGCAGAACTCCTTGAGCTCATTGAGTGTATGTGAGTTTGTGGTCATCCGTTTGTACCGGTACTTGTCGACACCATGCGGCCGTTCCACTCTTCCGTTGAGATGGGGTGAGGCGGCAGGTATCCTGAGATGTTCAATGCCGTGTGTTTCCAGCCAGATCTCCGGCGCCGCTTTGGTCTCCGGTTTCACCTGGGGCAGATGATCGTAGGTAAACTCAGTACCATTATCTGTTTGTATTCCCGCGAAGGTGAAAGCCGGAGCGAAGAACCGCACCGCGTGCTCCAGAAAGTCCACTGTCGTCTGAGGGTCATAGCCTGGATAGATACGTTTGTACTTGATCCGGGTGGCACAGTCCACGATGTCATACTGGTAGCCGCTCCGCTTCCAGTGTTTCACATCCATTTGTCCGACTTCGCCTGGGTAGTATTCACGATCACTGAGACGGCGGCCTTTGCGTACCCGTTTCTTCCGTTTCTCAAGCAGTCCGGCACGTTTTAGGATATTGCCGATGCCATGATGGGATATGTCCAAGTCGTAGTCTCGTTTCAGCACTGTTTCCAGGGCATCCTCACCATACCGCAGGCCTAAGCGAAGCTGGATGACGAGGCTGATTGTTTCCTCGTCAGAGTCGTTCGTATGGCTCTTTGGCGTCCGGGGCTCGTCGTTCAGGCTCGTAAGTTGTTTGCCTGATGTAATCCACTTCCTATGCCAGTAGTAATATGTTCGTCTGGGAATACCGTAATACCGAGTTAATACCCAAAAACGGACAGCTATTACATCATGATGTATCCTTATAGTGCAAACTGAAAGGATAAGAATCATGCGTAAAAAAACACTGTCCGCAGTGTCATTCTACCAATACGAAACGCGACGGTCATCATCGAAATAAGCAGCGCTTCTACTGCCACGACTGCCGAAGCTGGTGGGTGACGAAGCCGCAGCCCCAACGCTTTCAGAGAAAGCTGCAAGCTGCATACCGGGATGATGGTCAAACGTTCAGGTACCTTGCTCGGACGCAACACGCTAGCAGAGATTTACTCGTGCGCCAGGTCTTCAGCCAATCACTCGTACCAAAACGTCGACATCGGCCACGATCGGTCGTTGTAGTGATTGATGTACATTTCTTTTCCAGGCACTTCGGTATAGCCGTGCAACTGTGCCATTTTCACCAGCTGCAAGCCGGCATACGCTACCTCGGCCTGTACCCGAAGAGTGAGGCAGCCAAGGACCTATTGAGGCTGTACCGGCGCATCGGAAGCCTCGAGAGTAATGAGTTGGCATCATGGCTGGCAGTATGGGCTATGGAATATGATGACCTACTCACCGAACGTACGATACATCCCAGCGGACGATGGAGCTATACGCACAGGCGGCTGCGTAGCGCCTGGCTGTCACTGAAGCGCAATGTGCCGTATTTGTACACATACAAAGAACATCCGAATTTGCCTATCCCAAACACAACAAATCCATTAGATGGAGGTACCTTCTCGCCCATGGAATCCATGCTCAAAACACATCGAGGACTCAGTCTACCCCATCAAAACTCATTGGTACTGAGTTTTCTAAGGAGAAACTCCAGATGAGCGAGCTGTCCGAAAGTGGGTATTAACTCTTATTTCCACATCAACTCCTTTGTTTTCGGGCCACTGAGGGACACTGAGGACACTGAGGCCAGGGACACTGAGGCCAGGACACTGAGGCCAGGCCTGTAACAGATGCGGTTTTTGCCAATTTGTTTGGGTTGCGGGTTTTGTCTCTGTTTGCTTCGTTTTATTTGTATAGGGACACTGAGGCCAGGCCTGTAACAGATGCGGTTTTTGCCAATTTGTTTGGGTTGCGGGTTTTGTCTCTGTTTGCTTCGTTTTATTTGTATAGGCATGCATGCCAAATATCGTGACATCTTTTCTTTGGTGATCCAAGGAGAGTACTTTGTATATCCGCTAGCGTTCTCGGAGCGAGCTCCTGTGAGCGCTAGCCTGTTATCGATCTCCTCGTTCGCTGCGCTCACTTATACGGAGTTCGCTTCTGCCTGAAATAACCAAGGAGAATATTTGCTTTGTAAATGCGCCTGCGTCGCATGCTCGGAACAAGTTCCTGTGCGTGCTCCTTGTCTTCGAACTCCTATTGCATTCGCTGCGCTCGTTTCAATAGGAGTTCGTTCCCCTGAAGTGCCCATAGCAAAAGCCCCGGCTTTCGCCGAGGCTTTTGCTATGGTGACCCCAAGGAGAATACCTTGTATATCCTTTGTCGTTCTCGATGCAAGCATCTGCGAGCGACAAACTGTTATCGCACTCCTCGTTCGCTACGCTCACTTTTTCGGAGTTCGCCTCAGCCTGAAATAACCAAGTAAAAAGACCACCAAATGGTGATCTTTTTACTTGGTGAGCTTGGTAGGAGCAAAATGGAACTACATAAGAAGCGACTTGATTACAATGTGGAAGATAGTTGATGCTATGCGAGGGAATAGTCATGCTACTACGCGCTAGGAATTAAACTGACTATTTTTCGTACCACTTGCTCGCTTGGGCGAATGCAAAATTTGCATCGGATGTTATTGCCTTGACAATTTTTTGCACTCCATCGACATTTGCCAGCTCTGGTGCATCTTTTCTTGCGGCCGTGTCTATCTTTTCAAGATAACCAGTAAAGACTGCTATTCTAGAGCGTCTCAGCTTCATTTTCACTGGCGAGATATAGTTTTCCAGGTCAATTCTTAGTGTGTAATCGCTTAATGTAGCCCAATCTTTATCATCATATATTGCTGTATCGAACAAACATTGCTCGGCATAAACAAAAGTTTTACATAGTTGCTTAATGTAATACGCACCAGTTCTAGTAATAGTTACGCTATTCGCTTCGTTTATTACTTTTGCCTCTGATCTGACTAGCCCGTAGTCACGTAAAAACGATAATTCGTGAAAAATGTCATCTTTTGATGCGCCCAAGCACGAAAATAATGTCAAGCACTCTTTAACCGGAACCTCTTTTGTTGTATCACTCTTAGCCTTTTTGGTAAGAAATTGAAGTATGTAAATACGTAACAGTTGAAGTTTTGATGAAAATAATCGTGCGTCGAAGAGGTTAACGCACTGATCAGCTCGATTTTCTTTGAAGTACTTCCATTCACGTAAGATAGTACCTTTAAAAACTTCATGAAAAGGAAAGTAGTATTCCGTCTGGCCTTCTACGTAAGCTTTTAGTGCCCTGTCAGCTTGGATATGTCCTGAAGTTAGAAAATTATTGATCAGAGTGAGCCCTCTCCGAATATTTAGGTCTGCCATATCTTCGATATATTGGCCGGCAGAACCTTGCAATACACTTCTTTGAACAATGTCGAAGAAAACCCCTATATCTGGAACGTGTAGGTGCATACTGGATCCAAAAGCAAGATCGACCGCTTTGCCACTAAGAATAACTTTTGAATAAGTCAGCCTTCTTGAGAGAACGTCTCTGAACGGTGGAGGATCAAGCCATAATCGATTAAGCTCAAATGCATTAAATGTAGCCGAATTTTTATGCTCAATATATGTCTCGTCACGAATGCTCACTATTACATTTGTGTTTAAGCGTTTTGATATGCCAATCCCTTCGGAAAACACAATGGTCTCGAGGTCTGAGTCCTCGAAAAGATCCACATTGTCCAAGACAATAACACACATTTTTTGCTTTGCTATATAGCCTAAAACCCTATCTACATATGGCTCAACTTTTTTATAGTCGTTCTCGATTAAGTCTGTAATGCGTCTATTTAGCTCAGCCTCGTCTGCTGCAATCAGCTTGAAGGCACCTTTGGTCAAACCGTTAATTAGTTCTGCATACGCTGGTCTAATTATTGTCTCGAATGCGTTATCGGCTGCGGTTAACCCCAACAGGTAATTGAGTAAACGTCCGTAAATGAACGTTCTAGGCGTGCCTTCTTTCCCCATTACTTCAAAGTCAATGTATATCCAGTGTGCCCCAGCCTTCTTTAAGATTTCACTCCCGCCGATTACTTTAAAGTGCTCAAGATATGTAGATTTTCCCGAACCTACCGAGCCAATAATGAGTGTGACCGGTGGCGCGACCTCCCTTACCTCAGCCGATATGAGTCTCTCTAGTTGACTATTTGCTCTACCTCTTCTTATGCGCAGCGCATTATCTACTACCCCGAGTTTGTTATCTGAAAGATGCACCCCTAACTGACTATCAAATTTTACTCGGCCTTCAGTAGCAACATACCATTTAGACAATGCTTCTCTGTCTGCATCTGCCGATGAACTGAGTGCTTTATTGAGGGCGGGAATGATATATTCGGCGATGTTATTTCGATTTAAACGACCATCAGCATCACGGACAATGTTTAAGAGTCTATTCTCTTCGATGTTGTCTTGCTTTAATAACTGGCCAATACTTCCTTTGCGTATGCTGGGCTCCGATAAGTAGTCGTACAATTTTGCGGCGTTCCCCTCCGTATCCAAAGGGAACAACAGGATTGCTTTCGTTTCGTCCGTTTGATTGCGGCGCGAGTAAAAGCACCAACAGTAGCCGTTTGTTACACAGGTGATATCAGCGTTTTTGTCTTCAGCATACTGTTCTGCTTGCTTTATTGCCGAACCCATTTCTCCGTCGGAGAGGATGCTTGCGTTTAGTTTGAGCCTGGTTGTTTTCGACGGGGAGGGGAAAGTGGCACCGATTTTTTTTGCTTCAATCACAACTCGATAATCACCAGAGCTCAGAATGTAATCAACGTAGCCGCGCTTTTTCCCGTGCGGAGCAGCTTCCTCAACTCTCACTTGACCGTGCTTCCAGCCCAGAACATTCCTAATGAACCTATCGATGACATCGAACCTTGTCTGCGCTTCGTTCGCAGCATGGAGATCTAACGTTTTCAAACTATCCTTGAGTGCATCAAGTTCCTTTGACGCACTGACCCAGTCTGCAATGTTGATTACCTCAGTCATAATTTTGCGCCCTCAGCATATTCGTAATACTTGAGCTATTTACCCTTTGACCTTCACTCAGGGCTTTGATGGGTGAATATGGATGACCAGTAGTTAATACAAAGCCCATAACATCATTTCCATCGCCCCATACGCATACCGGTGTTTCATCGACCAAATAAAATTCTACGAACATTTTTTCATTTCCCATAGTAAGCTCCCCTCATTTTTATTATAACAGAGGTGACAAGTAATTCCGTCCGGCGTATAATTGCTACTGAAGCGGTATATCCGCTGATAACCTAGAGCCACTCACACGAAAAGGTATGGTTGTAAATCGTAGAAAGCAAACAGTCCGTCGTCAGGACTAGCTTTCTACGTGGTGATCGGAAACGGTCATCGGGGTAACCCTCTGGCGGCGGGCTTTTATTTTGACACGAAAAAGAAAGGTGCATATGAAAGATAAGACAAGCGGCAATCGAAAAAATATAAAGCTCATCGTTTTCTTCGTATGCTGGACATTCTTCGTTGTTCTTGCGACCTCTTACGTGTGGGCTGTAATCACCGATCCAAACAATAGAGCTGTTTTGGGTACTGAAAGTAAGCGTCCGCTCATCGAATACATAAATGAACTGCGCGCATCAAAAAGTTTACAGCTTCTGCGCACAGATCCACAGCTCACAAAAAGCGCACAGCAAAAAGCAGATGACCTTGCTGCACAAAATTATTTTGACCATATCATGCCAAACGGTAAAGCCCCCATCGATTATATGCAACCTGAGCACCCCGGCCTCAAGACGTACGGTGAAAACCTTGCCAAATGCTACCCCGATAACAAGAGCGCGTTCGATGCATTCGTAGCCCCACCAAAGCACTATGCAAATATAGTTCTACCTGAATACACGCTGTTCGGGAGCGCCACGACATACGATAAAGATCAGCACTGCTACATAATCGTTAACCATTTTGGGGCAGAGCGATCATGAGCAGGAAGCAACTGTTTTACGACAGGCTGAACTATCTCATGGGCGGCGCAGCCATTCTTACTCTTGGTGCGGGCGTCGTGTGGGCAATCGTATTTGCAGCTGACGGCAGCCATGCGCCGCTCGATCGATGGCTTGCTCTCGGTTTGGTGGTGAGCATGGCATATCTGTGGCGCGAAGGTAATCAAGCAAGTGAAGTGACGTTATGTAACCTAAAAAGCGCCGTGGTGTATTACAAATACGACATGGTGCGTATTGAGCATACCGACAATCCTAATCTCAAACACATGATCGGCCAGAAATTAATGGTGGCGGGCTATGATCAATTGAGTGACAGGGTAGAGCTCTCAAGCATATCCGGTAACTACTTTCTGGATCCTGGAGAAATTAGGCTTGTGTATCGCTCAAAATTTGGTCAAAAGATTGACGCCGACAACGCACTCGGCAAGCAGCAGGCAGAGAAGTAAGTTAGTCAAGGGGTAGTTGGCAATAACACGCCACAATATAAAAACAGTTTTCAGAGTCCATAAACACAAAAAACATTTGCAAAATTAAATCGCAGATAGTAACTTGTTTGTTAGTACATTCATAACTTATAAATTCAGCACTATGTGCGAAGTGCTTCGGCACCGATAACCTGAGAAGCAGGGATAATGTAAAAGTAAACGCGAGCTTTTAATCGCGGTTTTTGGATTATCCCTGCTTTTTTGATGTACGGAGTAGGGCTTTGGGGGACAGTCATAATGACTCACTGTAAAGCCACTACAAATAAAAATTCTTCTTGTCGTGCGTTCCATATGAAGTACTCTGACTTTTGCTTCACCCATAACCCGAGCACGGTAGGCGCCCATGCACGTGCTGCTAGTAAGGGCGGTAGCGTGCGTAAAATCGACCGCAAACCAAAACACGGTAAAACATATGCGTTGAAGCGTACGACCGAAAATAAGTTACTCAAAATGCGCAAGAACGATAGCCAAAAAGGCGGCGCTATATGAAGGTTGCTCATCAGCCGCTCTTCAACGCAGCGAAGGCTATGTCCCCAGAACAAATTCGCAAAATTGCTGGAGGTGCCCTTGCGGACCTGCCAGATGATGAATTGCTGCGCGTTTCGGCTGCACTAAAATCAATAGGTGATAAATTCGTTAATATGTTAGTTCGATAATACAATGGTAGTTACTCTGACCCACGTCCACTTTTTGCCAAATCAGTAAAAACGACCTATTGTTTTGGTAT
>CAYROK010000025.1:0-10782 GCA_964425975.1 uncultured Candidatus Saccharibacteria bacterium | reverse complement strand
GCGCGGCGGGCGTACGAGGTAACCCCTCAAACCCCGCCGCGCTCCAAGACACTCTATGTCTTGAGGTTTATTGCAAAATAGTCAATCTTTTTATAAAATAACATATGGATATGTATCAGTTATAAAGGATGAGTGAGATGGCAAAAGCAGTTTTTGAGAGACCAAGCGAACAACCAGGCGTAGAGCCGTTTCGAGCAGCAAGCGATGTAGGAGTAGATGTAGGGAGAATTGTGTTCGGCAGGCCAACTACCACGTGCCATGGTGTCCCGGGCCACTGGGTTGATGAAGGCGGTGAAAAGCCAGAATTTTACCCCAGCGCTGCATACGTCGCAGAGATGCGCGGCGATAACCCGCCCCAAAAGTAGTGTTGTAAAAATAGTTTCATGTATTTGCCTGCGCGCAAAAAGTAGTATGCTGTACAGGTAACGTTTTGTTGGTGGGCTTTAGGTTGCATAGCTAGGTTTTATAACCATAGGTATGTTGGTAACTTTTAATAAAATGTGTGTGACGTGCTTGATCGTTCACATTGAGGAGGGAGGATACATGGAAGTCGTATCATTTGTAAAAAGGGCAGCGTTGAGCGGCGTGGCTATTGCAGCCGGAGCAGCAATTAGCGCAGCAGGTGGGCAGCAACACGAAATCATTGACCGCGGCATCGGTTACATGCATGAAGATCATGGTCGTTTTGGGAATGCGCTTGACCAAGTTGCACACGTGGCTGTTCTAAACGGCCTTGCTATACGAGATGTGGCAGTCGACGCATTAGGTACCGCTAAAAGTAATGGTACTGCCCCAGACACTAAAAGGAACTTATCTGGTGTAGAAGTGCTTGTTATGGATGCGGAATATGCGGCCGGGGCAATTGCGACCGGAGCTGGCGCGATATTGCTATTTCCCGAAAGTACCATGAATCTCGCAGGTGCACTTTCAGGTGCCGCGGGTCGGCGACGACAGCAATAGCCTTGTTCAGTAAGCCTAGGACACATGCCACTTAATCTCCTGTATTGTTAGGAGGTCTGGATTAAATGCTTCGCCGCTCTCGCCTTTTGTTACATTTCTTTTTACCAATAAATTCATCAACTATCTATGAAAAAACAATCACCAGTTATTTATGAACACGGTCTTGCCATTCCGGCGCGTTGCTGGGGGTGTCCTGCCGTTGGGCGCATAGTAGATGCCGCCTTAGCAGAAATGCGCCCTCACCAAAATGCACAGCGTGAAGTCATGAAGAGTAACGGGCTGACAGACCTCTCAATCGGCGATCTCTGGATGTTTCGTGACGCCCAAGCCAAGCTATCCGTACAACTCGCTCCGCTCGGAATAGCTATCAAGGACGTTCTCTTTACGGCACAAACGGACATAGACAATCTTTCGCGTAACTGCCCGGGCAATGGGCATCACGCATAATACAGTTGTCTCCACACGGCGATAATCCAAGCGCAAAACAGAGGCACGAGTTACAAACAAAACACCTAAAGACAAAACACATAGTCTTGCCACGGTCCAGCTTGCCAGCCGTGCACTGGACGTCTCTTTTTCTCGTCAACGTATCCAGATACGTTTCCTCCAAAAATAGCCGTCCACTACTCGGCATGATCAACCTGCCTGGTGTGGCGATGCTACATGTTTTGTCATTAGGCTCTGAGGTTATGGCGCATCGATTCGACATGGAGAGCGGCGCCGAGTTCGTCGCCTCGCAAAATGTGGCGAGCCAATGTCTCGCGCGCCGCACGCATGAGCCCACCCCATACGAGAGTGTTTCCTGGCTCGATATCGGTTTCAAGCCCTTCGGCCAGACACGGATCTTTGAGAACGCACCGGGCGCATGCCCGCCGGACATACTTCGGCAAGGTATTCCCCGGTTCAAAAAAGCGCCGCACATCCTGGGTCTTGCATTCGGCTGCAAGCCAATCAGCCGCATCTGGCGATGACGGTTCGCCGGCAGCCCAATCCCGCGGCTGGAATCGATGCGGAGACGCTGGCGGTTTCAAGGGCGGCTGCGTTTTGCTGAGCGCGCGAGCCACCCATCGTACGAGCACCGTGCTCGGTGCGGCGAGCGGCACAAAAAGCCGCGTCTCTGGCGCCAGGGTCTGGCGCATACCTGCTAGGCGATTCATCGCGGTGTAAGGATCGATCCCAGCGAGAATCACCTTTGAGTACTGTGCGGTATCTATATGAGCTTTTGGATCGTAATGCTTCAGCAGATTTGTCAGTGAACGATGCGTTGCAACCGCGGCGTTCCCCCGGCGGCACTCCTGGCTGACGGCTTTTTGGACGAAGTCGGCCGACACTCCCTTTTTCTTGAGCATTCCGGTGTAGGTTTGAGCGATGGTGGTGTTGCGCGCGACGAGAAGGGGAGTCGTCCTCTCGGTAGCCGCAATGGTATACGATATAATGGCTCGCTCAGCATCGGCTTCGGTAGTATACGCACCGATGATCACTTCCTCCACGCAAGGACTGAGAAGCCGTTCGCAGTATGCTGGTGCGGGAACACGGGCTGGCCTCATCATACTCGGCGCAGGATGGGTGGGATTATGCACGGTAACTACTCCTTAGGGTTCACTTGTTGTATGGGTTGTGTCACACAGCATAGCAAAGATTATCATCGAATAAAATACTTTATATTATAATTGCGTCGCAAAAAAATATGTAGTATAAAGGTACTATGTTCCGAGAACTTGAAACCGGCGGCAGGCAGGCGATACTGCCAGAAACACTCGATCCAGTGCGGATAGGGGATATGACGCTCGACGATATTCGTTTTGCGCGTCCATATGCGATGCGCGCAGACTCCCAAAGGAGATTATGGCTC
This sequence comes from uncultured Candidatus Saccharibacteria bacterium, assembly GCA_964425975.1. Taxonomy (GTDB): domain Bacteria; phylum Patescibacteriota; class Saccharimonadia; order Saccharimonadales; family UBA4665; genus JAGXIT01. Next base: position 7,970 of record CAYROK010000025.1, on the reverse strand, counting down.
GATGCAACACAGCCGACGAGCCCTGAAGAAACTGAGCATATGCCGCTGATGATTACGGTAACGCTACAGGGTTACTGTGTAACCGTCCAGGATCACCCAGAGGTAGGCTGGGACCTGGAATCGCCGGAAGAATTGGACGGCAACTATGGGGATGATGTCGAATACATTCCTGTTGCCCAAATCTTTGATCCGCGCGCCGATCGCCGCCTATAGCGTATCAGCAATAATTAGGAGCAATATATAGTGACACGACAAGCCGTTCGATTTTCACCACAAGCAAAGGGCTGTATATATGTACCAGATGACGGTAAGCCGACTACTGGGCTATTTGAAATAGACTTGGAAGCGGTACGAGAAAGACTTTCTCAGTTGACTGGTCTCGAGCAATCGCCAGAAGTCGCGGAGCTATATGGTGATGAAATTGCCGCTGATGAACAGATTGCAGATGATCTAAAGGCACTACTTGTTGCGAAAAACCATTTTCAACAACAAGCCTCAGCCGAACCGTATCGGCGTGTACCGATGGGCTTAGTCATGAAATATGGGGGCAAGCTCGCCTGCTTATTGTTTCGCATAGATCCATCGGGTGTGACAACCAGCCGTATTGCCCAAATTGAGGTGATGTCACCAGATCCATCATACTGCGGAACAGCATGGGATCGAGCGGTTGATTTTCGCTGCGGCATTCGACCTCTGGCTGGCGCAGAACCCGCACTGCAAAGCGTACAAGGCGTTACTTCATTTGCAAGACCCCTGGGTAGTGTCTTGGCGCGTACTTTTCCAGTAGATTGTTTAGCTTTCCAGAGAGATCAATCGGTAGAAGGTGAATCTATCCTGTATGCATCTCGACGTCACTCGGCCGTTGTGGCGATGGGTGACATGGTCGAGCCCCTCCTTGATGCCAACGGGCTCGGTGATCTGTATATGAGTTGGAGTATGTCGCAGTCTCGGTCTTGACGGGCGTCTAAAGACAAAACATTTAGCATTGCCCCTCCAGGTAGGTTGATCATGCCGAGTAGTGGACGGCTATTTTTGGAGGAAACGTATCTGGATACGTTGACGAGAAAAAGAGACGTCCAGTGCACGGCTGGCAAGCTGGACCGTGGCAAGATGCAGTGTTTTGTCTTTAGGAAGCGGTCGCACGGTATAGCTCCAATGAGCTCTCACTAATTAGGCGGGGTGAAGTGGTCTATAGCGCCAACCGCCAGTCGGCCTCTCATCGTTGCCATGTACCAGTGTGTGTCGAACGGCACGATTGTGCTACCAGGATACTGATCGGCCGTGCCGGGCGAAAAGACAAACGCCGGTTGCTCCAGCGTCGGCCGGAAGAAACTGACTGCGTGGCTTATACCTGCTGCCGAATCTTGCATGGGAACTTCAGCATATATATAACTGCCAGCGTTCAACTCGCGGGCTAGGGTATGTATGTCGACTTGCTCGACGGCAGCGGTAGTCATCTGACCTAGTTTCTTATATGGTGCAAAGCGTTTTTCTGCCTCGAGGCGCGAAGGTTTAAAAACGTGTTCTATGTGGTGCCGCACTATCTCGTACTGTTCAGGTGCTACCTCGCCAAAATGTGCGGTAAATGCACCGAAATAGTCTTCGAATGTCGTGTCTCCATCTACATAGCTTTTGGCGGCTTCGTCCAGCGGGTGTCGTGGTACGTATTCGGTATCACGACATCCATGCCGCATAAGCCACATCGATAGTGCTGAACTATTGCCGCCCTGACCCGGGGACCGTTTGAGCTGTCTGTCGAAATAGGCCGCTGTTTTATGCGGCTTGCCAGCCAGCTGATTGACGATAAATGCCGCTGTCGCCGATGTGCAGCCCTTTATATCAGTTGAGGTTGGTAGTAGTAGGTTTTTGTTTAACTCCTCCGTGAGCTGGGCTATATCTGGCTGCACTGCTTCGGGCCAGACTTCCCGTAAGATGCTTTCTGTTTCCCAGTTCTTTTTCATGTGCTTAGTCTTTTATGCGCATATGAGGGCTAGAGCCTTCTACCAGATATGACTCGAGTGGTCGTTGCGGCGACGTCAGCCAAGACTTCGGCAAGAACCGTCCCGCACAGAGCGGGCGAGGCGAGCAAGGTGTTGACGTTAAATACGTCGCCCTCCGACTCGTCTGGATGTTCCAGCACCCATTCTGAGTCCTGGTCGGGATAATATTTTGCAACTGTCAGCCCGCCGTTACCGTCCATCACTATCATGGTATTCACCGTCGGCTGTCGATAGGGTCTTTGGAGCAAGTTGCCGCCGCCATATTTTTCGCCTACGCTGTAACCCCGAGACTGTCGTAGAGCCCAGTATGAACGTACGCTATTTTGGTAAGGACTCTCCCGCGTTTCGCCGTCGGGCGGATAGCCCCCGGCCAGGAGTACGTCCACACTCGCTCGCACCGCCATTCTGGCAGTAGCAACCATACTTTCAAACGCCTTCCGCTGCTGCTCACCCCGGGCGGCGGCCCGCCCGACAAGCTCTTGTATCATTCCAAGGGATGTGACACCTGATAACGCCTCATTACTCAGGTGTCGATTATATATACTGTGAAATAAAATTGCAATATATATTATTACATTTATATATACTATTTCATCTTCAACTTCATCTGTCAGGCGGTGAAATGGTATAGCCGCTCTGAGTATAGAAAGTTGTTTCATGATGATCCTTGGTGTACAGATCGAGCATTGAGCCGATCGTTTCATTGAGCGAGGGGTAGTACAAAAGTTCGCCTGGGTCAAATACAACTGCGGGTAAACGCTGATTTGGGCGGGCAATAGCTACCATGTGCGACAGTGCGGGCTCATGCGTTTCCATCCCCGCCATCACGACGTTCCCTTGCCGAAGTGCCGCATGCAGTTTGCGAGCGCTAAAATTCTTTGAAACAGTGAGAGCTCCACTTGCTTTATACGTTGCCAGCTGCGGCGCGATTGCTTGGTATGCCTTTGAATCTTTCATGATGAGTGCGTAAAAATTCATAGTCTTCAGGATCTGTAGTTGTCCCCTCGGCTGCATCGTAGCCCGAATTCATATCGTGAAAACTGATATGTCCCCGCAGGTACGGCACGTATAGTTTCCGGTCAAGCTCCGGCAAATAGTGGTGTACGCGCAGCCCACAGCGCAAGAGTGCAAGTATGGTAGCATGTTCGGAAGCAGGTTCACCCGGACTGCGCTCGACAGCCCCGTCCAGTTCCTCGGGCGACTGGGCATATCTGTCCCCAAAATACTGTGTTGTGAAGGCAGCAGCAGTCGTAATACAGCCGAGCCGAGACGGCATGTCCGGCAACGGGCCAGTACCACATACCATATCAAGAAATCTTCGTGCAACTGAACCGTCTGAAAACTCGTAGTCTTCAGTAAAAAGTGAGCTGCCAGAAGCTGGTCCGCAGAGTGATTCAGTTTGTCTTGTAAATTCGGTAGTCGGTATCACGGGTTGCCTTATCGGTACAATGGTTTACAAGCGGTCCTGCGGCGTCGTCCAGGTTGGTCTAGGCTGAGAGCTTGCAGATATATCGGCATGTGCATTCCTGCGGCGGCTCGACGCCGTGTCCATGATGCACCAAGAACCAAACGCAAAAACTTCATCAGCAACTTTGCCTGCTACAAAAGCAGCCATCCCCCCAAGAATGAGATATGTCGGATAGTTAACAGCAGCCGATTCTTTTTCCGCCAGAACTTTTTCGGCGTGAAGCGTCGCGCCGGCAAGTGTACTGCTAGTCTTCGCAATCGTCAGTGCCTCTTTGCCGCATAGATTCGATTCTGTGATCATTTTCACAGCATCATCAGGACGCTGCTGCAAATCGCTGCGCAGAGCGAGTACCAGTCTGCCACATGCCGGTTCGAGCGCGCCGTGGTAGTCGGTTTCCTGCTGCGACACAGTCAGGAGCGTGGCGCGCGCTGCGGCTGCTGCTTCATCATTTTGCGCTGCTTCACCGTGCGCCGCTATGCCAAACCAGGCAAGTGCGCCAGCTGCGGTAATACCTGCCGCAATGGTACCAATCCGATCGCTGCGATCGATGTTGCGGAAATCCGTCGCTTTATCGGATGGCGGCACGCAATCTTTGACTATTCTCACTCTCATGGGCCGATAATAACAATAAAAAAACAAAATTGCAATATTTAGTAGTATTTGGCATGCTATGTTTTGTATCGAGGCTAGGGAGTGTTCGGCTTCATCTCAGTTTACAAGAGATTGCGCAATGGCTTCCTATACCCCTCTTAAAACAAAACCCGTCTTTTCCTAGATTTGTATATCTGAGCTGGACTATTCAATGCAATAATGCAGCCAGGTAACCGGCTTTTTACGGTATGACCATACACTTTAACTCGACTAGCGTAAAACTACTCCTGCCACCCCAGCTTCGCCAGGGGTGCCCATTAGCTCTAAGATAAAGGAGCTTCTAAATCACTCCTGGACGAATCTGACGATAGCGCGTTTTGCGTACGTTGAGTTTAAGCTACGATTAGACTATCCGACTTCGCGCGGTACGTATATAACTCAATCGTATAACCCTCCGCCACTAAACCATCACCCATGCGGGTGGTTTCGGTGCCAACCGTAAAATTGAAGAAGAATCCGCGGCTGCCATTACTGGGTGGCATGAGTGGACGGCTCATATCGTCCACGTTAGTGCCAGATTCTTTTATGATACGTAGAACAGTCTGCAACATTTTGTGGCGGTTTGTACCCTGTACATACAGTACTGGAGAGCCGTCCTCGTGCTCATGCCCGTCGCGGCCGCTCCAAAGCTCATGAATATTTTCGGGCTTATTATCGTGGTGTATTGCTGTGGTGTGTATACTGGGGTCAGTGCGGTCGGCATATATTCCCAGCACATCTATTTCATAATCTGCACCGCGACGGTTCACCAATTCTTTGAAAAGTGCCAATGTAGCGACATTGTCCAAGCTGACTTCCGCGAAGAACGATCTTCTACCCTCGACTGAACTATCTTTTGGCGCTAGGTGACAGTCTATATCTGTGAAATCAAAATCGGCATCACTAAATCTGCTCACCGCGTCAAGCAAACCGCCTTCGGTGTCCGGGACACTAAATGTGAACGCAGCGTGCGTTGCGGCTTCGGTTTGCAGATGCGCATATTTTTCAGGGTTAGTCGTGATGACCCAGAACGTAGTGGCGTTGCCAGGAGGACTGAGAACGTTACCTACCTTGAGCCCGGCCTTTTCTCCGGCCAGCCGAGGACCTATCGCTGCAGTGGGTACTTTTATGCCTTCGGCGTTTTCAATCATACCGTGGCTGGCGGCGACTTCCTTGGCGCTAGCTGCTGTGTCGGCTCTTTCAGCGGCCACCCAACCGCGTTCGTCTGTGCCTTTTCGCGATTGGATAAGTGCCGGGCGCTGCGATATACCCTGAATAATATCTTTTTCCTCGTGTTCGGGCCATAACAGGGCGTGTTGCTTTACTCCTATGGCTATTTTGCCGAGTATGCTGGCAGCGGGATTGTTGCGTAAAGCTTCTATGGCGGTCGTGACTCGCCCAGAGTTGTTATTGTCTACTGCTATGATGGCGAAATCTATTTCACCGGACGTTAAGCCTGCCATAAGCTGGTCATGGTCAGGGTAATGCACGAGCTTTTGCTGGAGGGCGGCTTTCTTTTCCTCAGTCACCGCCCCGAGCCATTGCTCTAGTGCCATATGGTGAAATGCATAAAGATCACCTTGCATACCTTCCCGTTCCGGGTAATCGGTAATTTCTATAGATGGTGCTTCGGCTATTGCTGACATTATCTCTCTACTATTCCTGAAGTATTAAAAACGCCTCCGGGTGGAGGCGGGTGATTGCTGTAGTTTTTGGTACTAGCTTTCAGCGCCTCCGAATGAGGTGGTAAAAAAGCTAAAAGTGAAAGTCACGTATGACATATCTACTATTCTAGCACAAGTATGTCCAAAATACAAGCATTACAGTGGTATATGAGTGACATGAGCTAATCTAAGTGGCCAAATGCGTGGTAAAATGGAAACAGTGCATAAAGCGAGGGGTATACTGCGGGCTGCGCAAAGCAGCGAGTTTTTGCGTCATAACGCTATTTTTTTTGCTGGCTCCATGGCAATAGGCGCTCTGAACTACCTATACTATCCCATCCTCGGCCGCATGCTCGCCCCAGCCGCATTTGGTGAAGTCCAAACCATTGTGACGTTGTTTTTACAATTGGCAGTGTTTTTGGGGGTTATCGGCAATCTTACAGTGAATATTGTCGCAAACCATCCAGGCGAAAAAGCCGCACAACGTACTATGATGGAACTGGAACGGCTGGCGTTGATAGTAAGCGTAATTTGTCTAGCGGTAACAGCGATAATAGCACCTCAGCTACGGAACTTTTTTCAGTTCAAAGATACACTACCATTTATTGTTCTAGCCGTGGCTATGGTAATTTCTGTGCCGGCAACGTTCCGTTCTGCGTATTTGCGCGGTAGTAAAGCGTTTGGGGCTGCGTCGGTAGCGGGCTTGATAAGTGCTGCGGCAAAACTGTTACTCTCAGTATTATTTGTAAAATTGGGTTGGGGAGTCAGCGGAGCTATTTTTGGCTTGGTCATAGCTCAGGCGCTTTCATATCTGTACGCAGCAATGCAAGCGCAAAGAAGCGGATATAAAACACCTTCTGGGGCTTCCTGGTTCACTTTGCCTAACATAAAACTCATTCAGCCGGAACTAAAGTATGCCGGTCTTGTGCTGGTATGCTCATTGACTACCACAATGCTCTATAGCGTTGATGTCATAGCAGTAAAGCATTATTTTGACGCGCACACCGCCGGGCTATATGCAGGTCTTGCTACAGTGGCACGTATTATGTTTTTCCTGACCGGCTCAATTGCGCAAGTGCTTTTGCCGTCGGTCAAACTGAAACAACCATCTTCTGCTAACCGTGCAGTCCTGGCTAAGTCGGCGGTGCTAACGTCTATGGTAGGCGGCGGGGTGCTTTTGATGTTCTGGATCATGCCGTCACGGGTAGTAAATCTGCTCATGGGAGAGGGGTATGAACCATACGCGCATCTGTTGCCGCGTTTAAGCCTAGTGATATTTACAGTGTCACTACTGAACCTAGTTATGTTGTATTTTATGGCACTCAGACGGTATGCCATAGGATTTCTTGGTATACTAGGTATAACTGTCACTTGTGGTCTGGTGGGTATGTATCACGATTCCCCGCAGGCCATAATTGACAGCATGCTGTACGGGGTCACGGGCTTGGGTGTAAGCATCATGGTATGGCTTCTGTTGACCAGGCGGCCTGCTAAAACGGAAGGAGGGGGTACATGAATCAAAAAACTATATCTGTTATTGTGCCCGTGTATAACGAGGCTAAAAATCTGACCACCTTTTACCATGAGTTTAGAAAACATACTAAGGCAATCCTCCATCAATTCGAACTGATTTTTGTTGATGACGGCAGTAGCGATGATTCTCCGCACGTTATTCGCCGTTTTATGGCGCGTGACAAAAATGTGCGCCTTGTGGAACTTTCCCGTAACTTTGGTAAAGAAATTGCGACCAGCGCGGGGCTTCATCGTGCCAGCGGTCATGCGGCGATGATGATAGATGCTGACCTCCAAATGCCCCCAAAGCTTATACGTGACTTCGTACAGAAGTGGGAGGAGGGGGCTGAAATAGTCGTCGGTGTCTTTGCGAACCGTAACATGAGCTGGCTACGTCGAACTGGCGCAAAACTGTACTATTGGATTATGGATAAAATTGCTCACACAAAAATTACACCGAATGCGACTGACTTTCGTTTGCTAGACCGCCGTGTCGTACGGAAATTTTGTGAGTTGACTGAGCGAGACCGTATGACGCGCGGTCTTATAGAATGGTTGGGGTTCCGCCAAGAATACATTTATTTTGAACAAGCCGCTCGCCAACACGGCGCGCCGACCTATAGCATTCGTAAGCTTATCGACCTGAATCACCCACACTTCTAGCCTAACCACCAAAAAGGCGGCATACTGTTTTCC
>CAYROK010000024.1:0-16265 GCA_964425975.1 uncultured Candidatus Saccharibacteria bacterium | reverse complement strand
CACTGCCGCTCACTTGGCAGGTTTGTTAGACTGTTCATTGGAACAACCCCTCCTAGATTAGTTAGTTTGCACTACTTACTTTAGTGGGTTGTTCCGCTTTAGTTTAATGAACCCCATCGGCTGGGTGTGTTTACAAGATCCTGATATACGGTATACTAAAACTATGAGCATAGCAGCGAGACGGTTACAACGAAGGGCAGCGAGCGGTGGGCTACTGTACTCGTCCCCCTCTACGGGGAGCTATAGCAACGGTGCAACGGTGACGGTGCAGATACGAATGAATAGCGGCGGTACGGCTGTCAATGCCGTGCAGGCAAATCTGAGCTATCCTGCGACTCGACTACAATTTAGTAGTATCAATACGACAGGTAGTCCATTTACTACAACTATTCAGAACTCTGGTGGTGGCGGTACGGTTCAGCTCGGCGTCGGCATATTGGCCGGATCGACGAGCGGCGACCAGCTGGTGGGGACGGTCACATTTACGGCGATAAGCACTGGTTCGGCAACTGTTGCGTTTACGGCCGGTTCAGGTATTGCTCGGGCGAGTGATTCAACTGATATATGTCAAAATAAAGTCGGTGCGACGTATACTATTACATAAGGTAACCCCAAGCGAGCTATAAAATGACGAAAAAAACACGCAAGTTATCCAAATCTAACCTTGCTTCATTGTGGACAACCCTGCGTCGTGTGGCCGGTTTGCGCTGGGTGCGTGGCCTGGCGATCGCGGTACTGCTGATCGCACCGTCTGCCGTAGCGTATGTGACCGCCACCTCCAGCCCAAATATCTTACCAGCAAACACGATGGGCAATATGTACCTCCAGCCTGGACAGCTCAATCTGGCGACAGGCAAACCGGTGCTTGTCACCGTACGTATTGAGCCAGGCACCCCTATAGATACCGTTACGGCGACGCTCGCCTACGACACGCAGGCGCTCACGTATACTGCCGTGTCCTACGCTGATTCGCCGTTTACGACGCAGATTCCGGCTACGACGTCATCATCTCGCGTCACCGTGCAATCAGCCAAATTTGGCGATACGGCGGTCACGAATGATTCGGTCGTCGCGATACTGACATTTACCGCTCAGCGTGACGGCATAACGACAATCGACCTGACTGGGGACGCAGCGCGGGCTGGCGTGGCGACGCATCCAACTATGAATGGCAAAGTAGTGCCTGTGACCTCTAACGCAAAGCAAGGCGGTAACAACGCTGCATCACAGGCATCACCAGATGCAGCGCGCGCATCAGCACCAGTCGTCACCTCGTCTATCCCCGGGGCAACACCTGTGCGGAATGTGCTGACTACTCTCGGTATGTCGGGCACCAAAGCCACTGCCGTCGCACCGGTTCTCATGATCACACTTGTAGTTGCCGCACTGGCGGTTTGCGGAGGCGTCTATTACCAGCGGCGTATACGAGCACATCGCGCGCTAGCCCACCAGCGTATCGAAATCACACCAGGAGGTAAACATGAACACCATTAGAAAACGTATCTTGTATGCTATGAGTAGTCTGGGTTTGCTGCTCGCATCACTGTTGCCAGTCACGCCGGCTGTAGCAGCCGCCTGTACGCCACCGGGCACCGATTACGGTATGCTGACCCAAACCTTTAGTGTGTCTTCGGCTGGAACGTATCGTATATGGAGTCGCCTGGCAGCGCCTGATGCATCGAACAACACGTACCTGCTCGACGTCGATAGCACGTCGTGCTATACCGTCGGTGGTAGCACTGTGCCAGTCTACGCAAATGGTGCGACGACGCATTTTGTTAACAATACTACTAACTGGACGAGCAAGACATCGACTGGAACTACTATCGACATTTCGCTCAGTGCCGCCAACCATACCTTCAAGCTCATCGGTTCCGGCCAGGGACTTGTGGTCGACCGGATCATCTTAACGAAAGACACGACATGTACCCCGATCGGCACTGGCGACAATTGTGCTAGCGTCTATTTTGCCGCCGATATTGATCAAAACGGCAGCATCAACTTCCTTGATTTCAGCCGCTTGGCCGCCAAGTATAACCAGAGTAGCGGCAGTCTTGGGCGGGTCGACATCAACGGCGATGGCACAGTCAACTTCCTTGATTTTAGTCTGATGGCCAGTACGTATGGACAGTAGGAGGTGGGTATGTTTGCACGATGTATCAAGATACGAGGAGGTTATGTATGTTAAGTAAGATAAGTATGCGAGTGAGAGTTCTAGCGCTACGAATGAGTCGGCTCCGAAAGCTTTTGATTTTGAGGCTTGTGTGGGCGATCGCGCTCGTGAGCCTGCTATTGGCTGGTTCGATCTATGCAGTTGCAAATGTATTCATCAGTAACGAAGCTGAAAGTAGTGCACTGAGTGGCAATGCAACTGCTGTCACCGATACCTCTGCATCGGGTGCGAGTGCCGTCAAGTTTGGTTCGGCACCGTCTGCAACTTGGCCAGATGCCACCAATACTGGGGTGGCTGGGTGTCCGGCCTTGCAGCAAGTCAGCACCGTTAGCGATGGCTACCAGGTAAATCTCAACCAAGACGGCATGGTGTATGAGAACAAAGAGATTATGAACGAGACGGTTCTGCGTGTCCGAGCAAACAACGTGACGATACGCTGCGTCAAAATGCATGGCATCGGGTGGTATGGCATAGACAATACCGAAATCAGCACTGTAACCGGAACCGTCGTCGACAAAGTCGAAGTCGATTGCCAAGACAAAGGATTCGTCGTCGGATTGTTGCTGCACGACGTCATCGTCACGCGGGTAAACGTGCACCACTGCGACCACATGATGAATAGCGGTGGCGACAACGTCAGCATCAGCGATTCGTACTGTCATGACCTGACTGATTTGCCTGGTGTCCATGCCGACTGCTTCCAAAACCTTGGCGGCAATACCAATGTTCAGATACTACACAATTCGTTCTGGGGCTGGGATACCTCAGATGTTCTACTGGGTCAGGAATACGGGGAGGCGAGCAACATCGTTGTCGACGGCAACCGCTTCCTGTCAGATCCAAACAAGACGCCGCCAGCGTACCTCCTCTACAATAGCGGTACAAACACGATAGTCCGCAACAACTTCTTTACTACACGCTATACGTACGGCCACTGCACAGACAACAAAGCCCCAGGTAGTACGCTCACCTGGACAAATAATCGCTGGTGGGAGAACAACGCCGTCATCAGCGGCTGTTAGTGTTTGGCTACGCATTCGAATTAACACCAATTAAGATCAGCCCATCACCGTTGAGCCACGCTTATCTATGCAGAAAAAACATTTAAGCCCTATCCTTATGTCTGTTGTTTTGGTGAAAAATGGATGTGGGAGTTGCCTACGCTTGCCATCTATGAGCTATTTTGGTATCGGGCGAATGTTTTTCTGGCTTCCTCAGACACAAAAGTAGCCGTATATCGTTTAGCTATGCGGGCCGTACCAAAGGGGAAGCTCGGGGTGCTGCATTGAGTCTGGTGAAGTGCTGACGGACGGCATATAATAACTAGTATGAGTATTGCAAGCCGCCGCCTCCAACGCAGTGGTAGATCGTTGCCAACCATCTCTCAGGCAGCTGGCGTCTTCATCACGCGCACCGAACTTGGGCGTGCTAAAGCACGCGCCGTGGCTGCCACCGAGCCGTTTCGTTCCAACTACAATCTTCAAAAAGCCGAGGCCGATGCTGCACTATCGACGACACCGAGTCCGTTTTACATGACGCCCGCGAATTACTTGGCAAATATCACCTATTCGTGGTCGTGGACCTCGAACCCCGATAACAATCCCGATGACAATAATTCACTCAGCGATGCGGTGGCTAAACTCGACCATCAGGGAGACATGACACGGACTTTGGCTCTCCAGTATGCCCTGAGTGGCACAACGGCATACGGGACAAAAGCCAAAGAGTATTTGCTGGCATGGGCAAACGGTTCAACGCCGGTCAATATGTACGACTTCTTTGTCGATACGGTCAGCTGGGATGGTGGCCTTGTCGGAGATACGGGCGGCGATAGCGTGAGGCCTTGGAATATGGCGCTCGATGGGCTGTTTCAAGGCTACGGACTGATCAATTTTGCCGATGCCTACGCGCTGCTGACACTCAATGGTTACACATTCAGCGCCAGCGAAAATACTGCCATACGTGCGTATCTTTACCGACTTGCAGCAGCAGTCAACTCGAGCTACCATGCATGGATGCGATGGGCTGACGCGCACGGCTGTACTATCGGGAATCCCTCAGACACGTGCATTCGCTATCGGAGCGACAACCATTTGTCATGGGCACAGGCACCGCTGCTGGCTGCCGCGGCAGCGCTCCAAGATCAAACTATTGCCCAGTACGTGCTCGCGGGCGGTGCGTGGGATGACGGCCGATCGGGTCTGGTGACCAATAGCTCGCCGATGACCTATGTACTCGACCGTGCTATTTTATCCACTGGCCAAATATACGACGAAGCTCCTGGTGCTGTCGGTGGAATTGAGCGCGCCGGCTATGCGTTTTACGCGCTTTGGGCGATGGAAATAGCCGCACGTATCGATGACGTTCATTTTCACCAGGGGCTATGGGATCACACGGGCACCGATGGGAAAGGATTGCGTGAAGCTTACGACGCCGAGTCTGCACGCGTGTTTTCAGGTGCAGAGCTTGGTGCGACCTGGCAATACGAACTGGTGTACGACCGATGGCCGACTACGACGTTTCTCAATGCACGTAATGCGAGCAGCCGGGATTCCTTTATCCGCCAGAGCTACGGCCCTGTCGTATTGTTGTTTGGTGCTTAGCTCAACAAACTCAAGCGGCCAAGTGTCTGATACTACCGCATAACCTCTCCCAAGGAGCAGGTGGAGACTAGTGAGCAAGCCCTGTCTAAGGCGAAAGCGCATCAGTTGGCAGACAGGGCGAATGAATGCTCCGAGTGGGGAGGTTACGAGAATCGCGGTAAGCCCTATGAGATAACCATATGCATCATATATAGTCTCCACTGAATAGTATAAATACAAAAGGACACACAAATGAAACGTACCACCACCTCTCATTTGGCATCTGTTGCCGCTCTTGTGGCGGTTGTCGGCGTTGCGGTGGTGCCGGTTGTTGCTTCGGCTGCCTCACAGACTGCAAACACGACGATCGATGCAGTGCTTGGTTCTTCGGTCAGTATCACAACGAGCGGTACGGTCATGCTCAATATTACCCCAGTTTCAGGTGGTAAACAGTCAAGTGCAAGTTATACCGTGACAGTTAATACAAACAATGTGAATGGCTACAAACTTGCGGTGAAATACATTGGTGCAACGATGACACCGACAAATGGTACAAACACGATAGTCCGCAACAACTTCTTTACTACACGCTATACGTACGGCCACTGCACAGACAACAAAGCCCCAGGTAGTACGCTCACCTGGACAAATAATCGCTGGTGGGAGAACAACGCCGTCATCAGCGGCTGTTAAAGACAAAACATTTAGAATTGCCCCGCCAGACAGGTTGATCATGCCGAGTAGTGGACGGCTATTTTTGGAGGAAACGTATCTGGATACGTTGACGAGAAAAAGAGACGTCCAGTGCACGGCTGGCAAGCTGGACCGTGGCAAGATTAAGTGTTTTGTCTTTAGTGTATATACGCGCGCGGAAACACCAACCAGACGTCAGCCTGTAACTGGTGCTCCGTTCTCGTCTATGCGGCTAGTAAACGTAATTGCTGAGCCAGGGTATATCCAGCCATAGACATTGGTTGAGCTCGATAGAAAGCAATGATCGAGTGTCATAGCATCGGCGAGCAGATAGCCGACGGGTCCGCCCTCAAACCAGCAGTCGGTAACGCGGATGTCGTTTGAGGTGCTTCCTTCACCGTTGTTGATATAGTTGGTCAAGTCAGAGCCAAAGTTTTGGCCGACAAGACTGAATACAACATGGTCGAAGTCATACTTGTGGCCGTCATTGAACTGGATAAGGTCAAAATGCGCACCCGGTGTAGAGCCGGAAATGTAGGGAGAATAGATGATGGAACGCTCAAACCGCGAGGTGGCATATACGCTCATATCCCCCCAGTTATAGCCCCCAAGGCGCATTGTGTCATCATCTGGCGGACCGACAATTTTTGTGTCTCGTACCAGTGCGACCAATTTATTCGAGTCGGTGTTATTGGTAGTGACACCGAACCAGCCGTTTATATCGCACTGATCGATCACAACCGGACCGTCTAGTATTTGTATACCGGCTTCAAACCGACAATCAGTAAATGTGACAGCACCTTCCACGCCGACCCCTAACGTAAAGTGAACTTGACTGTACGAACCGCTTGTCACATACGTATCGCTAGAGGTGGTCAATAGTGGTAAACGCGGGCCAGTACTGGAGTCAGTTGGCTTGGCTCCGCGCGGACCCGCATTGCCGCCAGAACCGCTCGTGCGTACCCCGCGCGTCAGACGCCTAGCAGATATACTTATAGCATCTACTATAGCAGGAAACGATTGCGCTAGTTGTTTACATAAGGCCTACCCTTATCATCTGTTATTTCTGGAAAAATGGGTTTTTAGTTTATGTGAACAGCGCATATTCACTTAGACGAGCAATAGCTTGAAAATTCAGCAAGCAATCGATCGAATACATGTACAGGTATATTACATAGGCTATACTAAAATCATGAGCAGGTTTGCACAGCGGGTAATGCGAGGGAATCAGACGTCAGCCAGTGGTGGCGGTGGCTTGCGCACCATCACCCATGGCGATCAGCTACTCGTGAGCGACGTTGGGCCATGGGCGCTCCAGGGTGTGGCCAAAGGTTCGGAGATACTATCGACGATTAGCTCTGGTGGTGAGCGCATCAGCACGTGGCCCACCGACGGAAAACCCTCATGGATACCGAGCACCCCCTATGTATACAATAATGACCCGAACAATCACGGTGGTATTGTCCCGACTGGCGGCCTGACGATCGACGGTGAATTTGTGCCAGCTGGTGCATGGGTGGTCCAGTTTCGTAATTTCACCGACTCGCTCATTGTTACAGGGGACAATGGTGGGACATCGCCTGCCTGGTATGGGGTGGTATTTCGTGGTTGTCGCTGGCGGATGGCATCGCCATCAGTGGGTATGATCAATAATAATGGCCAAAGCTCTCCTGGTGGCAAGATATGGGTTCTTTTTGGCGATATGGGCGGTCTGAGTTCCCAGACGGCCGATTACTGTGAGATTCCCATCAAGATCATCTCTGCCGCTATCACGAAGCGGAACTACCTATCGTACTGTACGACGGCTGTGCAAAATTCCGGCGGTCCGGGCGTGAAAGTGATAGAAAACTATATCGAGCGTCTGACAACCTTCAATACCGTCGGCCCTCATATCAACGGTGTGTCGGTCAATGGCGGCGACGAGTGTTATCAGGTCGAGCGAAATCATATCATTGCCCAGACGCCAGAAGATAACGGCTCTGGCAAACCGGTCGATCAGACGGACTGTATTGCGTTTTTTCAGGACTTCGGGGATTATCAAGGAACAGGCCAAAACGATGATGGAACTTACGGTTACCGTGTGATCAACAACTACATCGGTGGCACGGGCTACTGTATCTATGCCGGTATGAACTCAGGCCAGACGGCGACGAGCGTGCATAATATGTATATTGCGGGCAATAGAGTCACGACTCAGTGGTGGCCGGACGGTGGCTCATTCGGACCGTGTGCTGCACAGCCCGTCTGGGGGAGTTATGGCAATGTCACGTCGAATAACACCTGGGCAGACGGACCGAATGCCGGACAGATAGCGTTCTAAAGTACGATAAAAACCATTGGCACGGGTGTTTGGTATGATTTATAACTGTGCAGTCACCGTATTCAGCGCCAAGAGGGGCATGATAGCATGTGTAGCTGTGGATAACTGGGGTAAAATCCATAGATTGAGTAAAAAATGTGCACAAAAGGTATTGCATTCCTGAAAGCGTTAGCGCATACTTGTGCACAGATTTCCCGTGTACTTTGCGGAGAAATCAAAAACTTCAAACCAAACAAAAACAAAAACGTTTCAGAAATGAAAAGCAGGCACTCTCGCAAGGCCTGCTTTTTTAAAATTCCATGAGACACCCTTTCAGGGTTTCTCATCGCGCGGGTAAAATGGAATACATTTTGTCCGACTGCTTTTCCCGAGCAATGTAGCGCAGAATGCAACGAGACATACCGGCATGTCCGCCTTGCAATCACTGAGATACCCCATACCTCAAAGCTGTTATCCCGAGCACTGAATCAACTTCAGCCTAAACCCTTTCGACACATCACATTACGCATGCCTAGCATTGATGTATGTATTGCGTAGATAACCCTTAAAAGTCGATAGTCGTTCGTTGGCACGGAGCGTCACCCCCTGATATCCATAAAAGTAAGTATAATCTAAAGCCTTGCCTCTCCCTGATGTCATTTCATTCCTGGCTTTCGCTTGAGATAAACTCCGGCGAAAATGCAGCCTTCTACACTTAGGAGTCCCAGACTGCGCTGGGATGACGTTTGAGGCTTAAAACTCATGCTCCGAGAATAGGCAGGGTGGCCTCGAATCATATGTCGCACAATTTTGTCCAATGCATTGGCTGACAGATACGTCTCTATAGACTAATAATGTACGGCTAGCTAGAATACAAAGCTTATCATACTAGCCATATAGTACTACACAGGAAAATATACAGAGATGTACGAGGGGGGTGCAATCTGCTAGACTTGAAGCAGAAAGAAGGGGAGAGAGTGTACGTACTCGCGGTAACAAATCAAAAAGGCGGCGTTGGTAAGACGACAACTGCAGTAAACTTGGCTGCACAGCTTGCAACTGCTAAACGTCGGGTTTTGCTCGTAGACCTAGACCCTCAGGCAAATAGCACGAGTAGTCTTGGTATCGATCAATCAGCACTGACCGCGACATTGTACGACGTGCTAGTTCAGGATAAGTCGCTGGCCAACATAGTGCAGCCGACAGCTACCAAACATCTCTACGTCCTACCATCAGGTCCTATTCTGGCACAAGCCGAAGTCGAACTCGTAGGCGCCTCCCACCGTGAGATGAAGTTAAAGCATGCTTTGCAGCACGTCGACGCAGAGGTGGTAATTATCGACTGTCCGCCGGCACTCGGCCTTTTGACGGTCAATGCACTTACGGCAGCCGACGGAGTCCTGATACCGGTGCAGGCAGAGTATTTTGCGCTTGAAGGCTTGAGTCAGCTCATGCAGACAATGCAACTTGTTCGGCATAGTTTAAACCCGGGTCTCCGTATCTTTGGCGTTGCACTCACGATGTTTACAAAACGAACAGTTTTGAGCGAGCAGGTGAAACAAGAAGTAGAGCAGCACTTTGGTGATAGGCTGTTTCAGACCGTTATCCCACGCAATATTCGTCTCGCCGAGGCGCCAAGCTACGGTAAAACCATATTTGAGCACGACAAATGGAGTAAGGGAGCCCGCGCGTATAAAGCGCTCGCTCAGGAGGTAGCAAAACGTGGCCAATTCTAAGTCTGGGCTAGGAAGAGGACTAAGCGCGCTTATTCCAGAGAATCTAGAGACGGATGTTTTGCTCGAGGCAGGCGAGCGGATCGAACAGGTACGGATTGATCGGCTGTCGCCAAATCCAGAGCAGCCACGTACAGTATTTGATGAAACCGCCCTGACGGAGTTAGCTGAGAGCATAAAAAGGCACGGTATCGTCCAGCCGCTCGTAGTTATTAAACAAGGCGAAAAATACCAGATTATTGCTGGCGAACGCCGCTGGCGGGCCGCCAAACTTGCTGGCCTCGAAACAGTACCTGCGATTATTCGGACTTTGAAACAACAGGAGCAGTTAGAGATTGCTTTGATCGAGAATGTACAACGTGTAGACCTCGGTGCTTTGGAACAAGCCGTTTCGATAGAGCGGCTTCATCAACAGTTCAATCTAACCTATAGCGATATCTCAAAGCGGCTTGGTAAGGCAGAAACCACATTGAGCAATATTGTGCGTCTGCTCGGTCTGCCCAAACCGGCTCAAATTGCTTTGCAACATAAACAGATAAGTGAAGGACATGCGCGGCAAATCCTCGCACTGAAAGAATACCCAGACAAGCAGGCTGAGCTGCTGAAACTCATTGCATCTCATAGCTGGAACGTTCGCCAGGCAGAGCGTTACGTGAGCTCAGTAAAGGCAGGGTTTAAGACCCCTAAAGCAGCACAGAGCCATATGGCACCAGAGACACCGCAGACGAAACGTATCAGCAAACGCTATGGTGCGCCCGTACGAATCTATCGGACTGCAAAGGGTGGGCGTGTTGAGATTGGCTTTCATTCCGACAAAGAACTTGAAAAGCTGCTCGCCGAACTCGATAAATAATGAGCACAGTCCTGCTATTTGTAAGCTAAAACCTTTTTATTTCTCCGAGCGGTAAAATACGCGCTACGAGCTTGCCGACAACTTGATCGGTTTGAATTGGTCCAAACCGACGGGAGTCAAGTGACTGGGGGCGATTGTCCCCGCACACAAATAATTCAGTTTCGGAAAGAGTGACGTCGAGATTGTCTGATGTCGGCGGAATCGCCGTTTCTTTTCCGTAGGGCAAGGTAGTATCTGGCTGGAAGCCGTTAGGATTCTCGCGGTTATACACGGTCACTATGTTGTCCTTAATAACTATCCGCTCTCCTGGCAGAGCAATTACTCTTTTAACTAACTGTTTTGTATCATCGCCGCCGTTATACGCAGAAAGGCCTGATTCGTTCAGGATAATGATATCTCCACGATTTGGAACGTACTGATTACCAGTTATTCTCGACCAAGTACGTGCAAGTTTCCATACAATCAAGCGGTCATTGTGTAGAAGTGTTGTTTCCATGCTCGGCCCGTCAACTTGGTATGACTGAAAAACGTACAGTGTCAGGACAATGGCTATCAATGGCGCCAGAAGCAAAATGCCGATAGTCGATAAACTGTTTTTGAGATTGGAATGTTTTTTTTCATTCTGAAAAACAGTTGGCTGGCTCTCTGTCGTGCTGTCCGGTGATGATTCGTCCATAGCCTATAACTATACGGTACGCACGTTCAAGATACAAAAAAATGATCAAACCAATTGCGAGCATAAGCGTATTGAAGTATAATTCTCGCATACCTAAAGAGCTATGAACACAAAGACAAATCAAAACGCTACTGCTTATCGTGCGAGAATGGATGATTTCTTGACGCCTAGAAGAGATTTTCGTTCAGGCCGTCCAAAAACCATTACGCAAACTGCTACCGAGCATTCTAACTTCAAGACGCCGACTACTAGCATCAACATTCAAAAACCATCCAGTCATACACAAACAGATGTAGCCGCTTCAATCATGAATACAGAGCGTCTGCCACATTTCGATTTACCGATCTATGTTGCCCCAGAGCGCCCGCAGAAAATCCTACGAAAAAAACACAATTGGCGTCGAAGTTTCCTAAAGGCTTCAGCCGCATCTATGGCGGTTTTCGTGTTGTTTATAGGTGTTTTCTTTTGGAAAGGCTACGTCAATGTCCATAAAGTATTTCGTGGCTCCAACACGGTCGCTGCACTACAAGCAGAACAGGTGGCACCCGAGTTATTGAAAGGTGAGGGCGATGGCCGTGTCAACATACTCATGCTCGGAATAGGTGGCGAAAACCACGATGGTGGCGATCTGACCGACACCATAATGGTGCTGAGCGTCGATCCTGTGAATAAGACTGCCGCGATGCTCAGTGTGCCGCGCGACTTATGGGTAAAAATGCCAGTGAATTATTTTGGAGCCTACCAGAAAATCAACGCGGCCTATAGTAGTGGAAAATATAAATATTTAGGCAGTAGTGATTTGAGTAGCCATAACCAGCAAGCAGTCGATGCCGGTTTTGAGGCTGTCAACGAAGCGGTGAGCAGTGTTCTTGGAATAAATATCAACTATCATGTTCTCGTTGATTTTCAGGCTTTTCAGCAAGCTATAGACACCGTGAGCGGCGTTACTCTCGATGTCAAAGAGCAACTGTATGATCCTACGATGGCTTGGGAAAATGCAAACAACCCTGTGCTGGCTCCGGCAGGCGTACAGTCCATGACCGGTAAGCAGGCGCTTATGTATGCCCGCTCACGTGAAACAAGCTCAGACTTTGCTCGTTCGGAGCGCCAGCGCCAGCTACTTGTTGCCCTAAAGACAAAGGTGCTCACTCTGGGTACCTTAAGTAGTCCTTCGCGCATAGATAGCCTCATGAATGCATTTGGTGACAATGTACGCACCGACTTGAGTACAAAAGCCGCTGGTCGGTTGTTTAGCATCATGAAAGATATCGAAGATAGTGAGATAGCCTCACTCAGCCTGACAACACCTCAAAATCTCGTGACTACCGATAGGGTTGGTGCTGCTTCAGTTGTTCGTCCCAAGGCTGGCTTCAACGCGTATAGTGAAATACAGGCGTACGTTCGATCGAAGTTACGTGACGGTTACCTGGTAAAAGAAAAAGCAAATGTGTATGTCGTTGGCGCGAGCGAAGCACTCCGCAATCATACCGTCTCCACACTGACGGGCTTTGGCTATACGATGATTGGCTCGACTCTTATGGAACGTCTACCCTCCGGGGTAACTATTGTTGATTTGTCACGTGGCAAAGCGCCGTACACACAACATTACTTGCAAGACAGATATGGCGTAGCTGCGACGCAAATATTGCCTGTAGGCCTGCAGGTGCCAAGCGGAACGCAATTTGTTATACTAGCTGGTACATGAGACCACTTATCCAGAAGGTAAAACCGAGTAAAGGTTTTTCGCACGCGTTCTACGTTTTGCTAAATGTACTGCTTCCGGTTTTGGTTTTTGTGCTGGTGCGCGCTGGTTTTACGCAGGTCGCATTTGCCGTAATATTACTCAGTAAATGGCGGATGTTCGCCGTAAGGCCTAGATTTTGGTTGGCAAACATCAGGACAAATGCGGTGGATATTATGGTTGGTCTTTCGGCTTTGGCGCTCATGAGTGGGACCGAGACGAACTGGTTGCAGCTTGCGTACACAGTTGCGTGGGCTGGATGGCTTGTATTTGTCAAGCCACGTCATGAAGTGTTTTGGGTTTCCTTGCAAGCTCTGTTTGGCCAAGTTCTTGGTCTTACGGCAGTCTTTTCAGCATGGGATCATATTTCTCTCCTTGGCCTTGTAGCAGCAGTAGGATTAATCTGTTTTTTTGCTGCTCATCACTTTTTTTACAGTTTCGAAGAACAACATATTCGTCTACTGGCCTACGTTTGGGGCTATTTCGGAGCCGCACTTTGCTGGATACTAGGGCACTGGCTAATTTATTATTATGGCGTTGTTGCACAGCCCACACTCATTCTCTCGGCCATGGCCTTTAGTATCGGTACGCTGTATTATCTCGACCATTACGACAAACTCTCCCGTCTTATCCGTCGAGAAATAGTGTTTATACTCGCAACTGTGCTGTTGGTTATTCTTGCCTTTTCCGACTGGGGAGATAAAACCATCTAGTCTCAGGGTAATATCAGGTGGTCGTGATATAAGAGGAGAGCTATGGATATTCAACCAAAACAACCAGAACATGATACAGAAGAACGCCTTATAGCGAGTGGATCAAAAACAGGCCTACTCAGTAAAATACTTGTTGGACTGATAATTTTTGCCATAAGTTTTGGGGGTGGCTGGCTTGGTTCACAGAGTCAGCTTGTCGATAAAGATGCCCGCGTTATCGCCGAACAAAAAACGCTCGTAACAAATACTGCAAATCTGGTTAGCTCTATAGCCGGAAGCGTTGGTGAAAGCGTCGTTTCGGTCAATGTTACCTCTCAAACACCGAGTTCGTCATACGGTGGCTTCTTTGGTTTTGGCTATGGGCCATACACTCAGGAAAGCGCTGGCACGGGGGTTGTCCTAACATCTGACGGCCTTATTTTGACCAATCGTCATGTAGTGCCAACCGGCACAACTGAGGTTAGCGTCACGCTGAGTGACGGTACCGTTCTGGACAAAGTAAAGGTTATTGCGCGTACTAGCAACCGTGATAGCCTGGATGTTGCGTTCTTGAAAGTTGAAGATAAAGAAGGTAAAAAACTTGTTGCAGCGAAGCTCGGTGATTCGAGTAAGATGAAGGTTGGCGACGCAGTCGTTGCTATCGGAAATACACTTGGGCAGTTCCAAAACACAGTCACAAGCGGCATTATTTCTGGCTACGGACGAAGCTTGATTGCGGGGGACGAATCTGGCAGCGCGGCCGAAAATCTGGACGACATGTTCCAGACCGATGCAGCTATCAACCAAGGGAACTCCGGCGGGCCACTTGTAAATATGAGCGGAGAAGTCATTGGTATCAATACAGCAATTGCGAGCAATGCTCAGACAGTCGGCTTTGCTATACCGATCAACAACGTAAAAGGTTTGATCGATAGCGTTCAGAAAAGCGGTAAGCTGGAGCGGCCGTATCTAGGCGTGGTGTACGTTATGCTGACCGATGACATTGCAAAAGAATATGAACTCCGGACAACACGTGGTGCCTATATTCCTAAAGCAAATGACATGGGTACCGAGACCATTTTGAAAGATGGTCCAGCTGCATCAGCAGATATCAAAGAGGGTGATATTATCACAAAGATCGACAGCGTTGAAATCAATGAAAAAACAAGCCTACTTTCCATACTCAGCAAGCATAAGGCAGGTGATACGGTGGAACTAACCATTTTACGAGACAGCGAGACAAAAGTTATTGCCGTGAAACTTGGTTTAGCGCCGGCGAACTAACTTCACCCGGGATCGTATTTTTCTATCTGTTAGTTTCACTTGGTCAGGGAAAAACACTGTGCGAGACCATTTTGATGGAGCTGTCGGTAGCCGGTATTTTGCGCAATTGTCCTCAGAGCTTCGTGCTGAGTTTGGAGGGCTTCGGTAATAATATATAATGGCTTTGCTTGAGAATTTTTCAGTTGCGTGAACATTTCACTGTAATGGTTCAGACCGTCTTTGCCGCTAAAAAGTGCAAGCTTTGGTTCGTGTGCGGCGGCATAGTTTATGGGGTAAGATTCCGGCACGTAGGGCAGGTTAGCGACGAAAATCGAATCTTGAATCTTAAATGCTGCATCTAGAAGCGGATGTAATAAATCGCCGCTCAAGAAGCTAATGTCAGCCTCATGGTTATGTGCGTTCTTTCGGGCAACCTGTATACAACTTTCATCGATGTCGGAGGCGACTACATTTGCTTTGGGGATTTCGAGTTTTGCGGTAATCGCAAGCACACCAGAGCCGGTTCCAATATCAAAAATCGCGACCCGCAACCCGCGACCCGCAACCCGTTTTAGAAGCTCAATTATTGCTTCGCTTTCTGGTCGAGGTACGAGAACTTGTTCATCCACCATAAACTCCCGGCCGAAAAACTCGACCTTTCCGCGTATGTAGGCAAGAGGAATGTGCTGTAGCCTTTGCGCAATATTTTTATTCAAAATTTCCAACTCTGACTCTTGTAACTCACGTTCCGGATGAGCTAAAATCCACGATTTGTCATGCCCAATTTCATCACATAGCAGCACGAGCGAATCTAGCCGGGCAGTCTCAATCCCTGCCTGTTTAAGCGCAGACGTGGTATCTTCCAGCCAGTCGTGAATACGCTTACCCATATAGTTCACTGTGCGTGCCTATGAGTGCAAATATGATTATCTCATCACCGCGTTTTATGTATAGCGCTCGCAGGTCGCCATTTACATTCATGCTCCAGTATCCGGAGAAAGCCCCGCGCAACGGATGAACGCGCAGCTGGGGAGCGGTCGGGTCGGCTACGAATAGCAATAGGCGCGCATCAAACTGGGCTTGTAGTTTTGGTGGCAGTTTCTGGTACTGTTTTTTGAACTTAGGTAAATACTGAATGGTCATATAAGTTATTTTTTCAGATCTACCAGAAATGCTTCCGCAGAAGAGAAGGGCTTACTCGCCGCGCCACCTTGCAGCTCGGCTTCGACCTCGACAATCAGGTTTTCGAGTTGCGGTGTCATAGGCTCTGGCGCATAGAGTTCTATGCGGCGTGTGGCAGCAACCTGTCGCAGGTACGAGTTTATAAGTGCGCTCAGCGTCAAACCAGCACTCTTCGCCACTTCTTGCGCCGACTGCTTCACATCACTATCCAGTTTTACACTTATAACTGTGGTCATACTTACATAGTATATAAAAAGTAGTTTCCCGTCAACCTAAATTTGCATTTCTAAAAAAACATGTCAAAACTATTGACAAATCCCGAGACCCGCTCGTAGCCCCCAATCCGAACACTCCCCGTATCACCTTCCGGAAATGAAT
>CAYROK010000023.1:0-17239 GCA_964425975.1 uncultured Candidatus Saccharibacteria bacterium | reverse complement strand
GCAGGAGGCCTGCTCTTATGGGGTGGGGTTTAGAAGTGTGGGTGGTTCAGCTTATCGACCTTGCAGTTAACAGTTTTACGTCATATAGTATGCTGCCACTAAAACTTGCCGGATATCTTGGAGCACTCATCACTATATTATTCGGTGCATTTGGCGCGTTCGTATTTGTCGAAATGTTCATTCTTGATGATCCGCTGCATTTTGGGGTCAGCAATGTAACCATGTTGGCCTTACTGCTGACGTTCCTTATCGGCATTGTTATGGCATGTCTAGGCCTAGTTGCACTTTACATAGGTCACATACATAACGAAACTAAAAACCGTCCACTCTATGTAGTGCGTCACGATATATACCATGGGCAAGACTACGAAGAAGATTACGTGGAAGGTCAGCCCACGTGAAAGTACTCTGGATTACCTGGAAAGATCATGTGCATCCCGCCGCTGGAGGTGCAGAAGTAGTGGCGCGTGAATTAACTCTGCGCTTGGCGAAGGAAGGACATTCGGTAACAATTCTGACGGCAAAATATCCTGGTGCTCATGCAGAGGTAGCTGCCGACGGCATAACATTTATACGATTGGGTGGTAACAGATACATACTCCCCATTATTCTCCTCTGGTATTACCTGCGACACCTTCGCAATAAATATGATGTTCTCATTGAAGAAGTCCAGGGTGCTGCGCCATATTTTGCCGTAGCGTTTGAGCGTAGAGCCAAAAAATACTTCTTTTACCATCAACTTGGCCGTATAAATTGGTTGTATGAGGTACCGAAACCATTTAGCTATGCGGGTTACTGGTTGTTTGCGCCTATTGCCACGCGGCTTGCAAGCTTGACCAGAGCGCCGGTCATTACCGTGTCGCAAAGCACAAGGAACGTACTGGCCGGTTATGGATTTAAACCAGAACGGACACATATTATTGCTGAAGGTCTTCACTTCAAGCCGTTGGCTGATGTGAAGCAGGCAGCTAAATATAGGCAACCAACGGTATTGAGTTTTGGTGCCATGCGTGCCATGAAGCGCACCCTTGACCAAGTAAAAGCCTTTGAGATTGCCCGGGAAAGTATGCCCAATCTATGTATGAAGTTGGCTGGGGACGCGAGCGGTGCTTACGGTCAAACGGTGCTCAATTACATTGCACAAAGTCCATTCCGCAATAATATTGAGTATCTCGGCCGTGTAGATACCGCTGGCAAAGCAGAACTTATGCAGCGC
Organism: uncultured Candidatus Saccharibacteria bacterium; assembly: GCA_964425975.1. Lineage (GTDB taxonomy): Bacteria > Patescibacteriota > Saccharimonadia > Saccharimonadales > UBA4665 > JAGXIT01. The sequence goes on along the minus strand of CAYROK010000023.1, from coordinate 16,023 downwards.
AGCCACGCCATACTTGTCACCTCAGTAGAGGAGGGTTGGGGTTTAGTTGTCAGCGAGGCGAATGTGCAGGGGACGCCTGCGGTGGTGTACGATGTGTCCGGCCTGCGCGATAGTACACAAGACGGCGAAACAGGCATTGTTACGGCCGAAAATCCGACTGCTCTCGCGGGTGGCATCGTGACACTCCTGAGTGACCCCAAAACGTACTCGCGCTTGCAAGAAAACGCCTGGCAATGGAGCAAAACCCTCACCTTCGAACAGTCATACAAAGATTTTTGTAAGACAACAGGAGTAAATGCATGACGCAGCAGGGCGAAATGGTTTCGGTCATCGTTACTACCAAGAACAACTGCAAGACTTTAGGTGCGTGTTTGCAATCGATTGCTGCGCAAACGTACATACCATTCGAAATCATCGTTGTTGATAACGAATCTACTGACGAAACAGTAGAGATAGCAAAAAGCTTCACAAAACACGTATATAGCAAAGCCCCGGAGCGTTCGGCGCAGCGGAATTTTGGAGTAGAGAAGGCAGTCGGGAAATATGTGCTTATAGTGGATTCTGACATGGAACTTGAAACAGAAGTCGTGGTGCAGTGTGTAGCGAGTATGCAGAAAAACCCGCTACAAAAGGCCATGATTATTCCTGAAATGTCGTTCGGCAAAGGTTTTTGGGCGCAGGTGAAGCGGCTAGAACGGTCTTTTTATATCGGCCAAGACGCCATAGAGGCAGCTCGGTTTTTCGAGCGGGATACATACTTGCAGCTTGGTGGCTACAGCGAGGCGATGACAGGTGGTGAAGATTGGGACCTGACGCGTCGGTTTCGTGAAAACGATAGAATTGGGCGTTGCAAAGCCTATGTGCATCACAACGAAGGTCACCCGCGCTTTATGCGCACAGTGAAAAAAATGTACTATTACGGCCAACATGCTTCTCAATACTTTGAATCGAACAAACAGGAGTCTGCAGTCACCAGTCAATCTGGTCCGCTTGCCCGCTACAAACTTTTCCTCTCTCAACCGCTCAAACTCTTCCGTAACCCCTTAATCGGCCTCGGTGTCCTAACCCTAAAAACCGCCGAATACACCGCTGTAACAATAGGAATACTAAACGGTACCCGCAAAAATGTCTAAGAAACTACTAACAACTAGTATATATGTATACAGAAATTGCTTTACAGGTGATGTATCAGGTGGAGATACACATATGAGTGGGCTAATGCGGTGGGCTATAGTAAACCGACCAGATTTACAACTTTTTCTCGTCCATCCTAAGAACGATAATCAGGTTAAGGTGTACCCCGAAGCAGAGGAGCTAAACCAGTTGTCGTACAGAGATCGTTTTATTAAAGCACCCATTGCGTTTATGTATATATTTAGAGCTTTGATGACTAGTGTATATGTAAGACCAAAACTTAAAAAGGGGGATGGTTTACTGGCAAGCTCACATTTCTTGCCAGATGTTATCCCAATCGCATTGGCAAATAAACACGCAACCAAAACAGTATTTATTCATCATATTGTCCGCGACACGCCCCGGAAACGAGGATTTTTAAACTTTTTAGCAGATTTACAGGAGACTTTTTGCTTTTTTCTTATAAAACGTCGTTTCGATAAAATCGTTGTAGTTAATAACGAAGTCCATGACCGATTAAGAGAAATGGGATTTCGCAAGGAAATATTAATCTCTAGTAACTTTATTGTTGAAAACAAAACTAAACCAGCCACTTTTAACACACGGAAAATTGACGTAGTATTTTGCGGTAGACTCATGAAACAGAAAGGGGTATTTGACTTCATTGAAATTTGTGAAAAACTTGCGGAACAAATAAAAAACTTCAGTGCCGTCATGATCGGGAAAGGCCCCGAAGCAGCCAAACTAAAATCAATGATAGCTGACAAAAAACTTAATATTGAACTGAAGGGCTATGTAGATGAGTATACGAAGGCCAATATCGTCGCCCAGTCAAAAGTGTTTTTATTCCCCAGTATCGAAGAGGGCTGGGGGATTGTTATCGCAGAGTCACTAAGTGCAGGAACCCCCGTTACCACCTATGATTTAAGCGTATACAAACACATTTTTGAGAACCATATCTACACAGTACCTATACACGACGCCCATTCACTTTACACAAAAACTGCAGATATACTTAGTAAATCTGATGAGAAAAAGTACAACGAACACTCGAAGATTATAGCCAATTTTGCGCAAAAATTTTCGATCGATAAAATCGCAAAAAATGAATGGAACTTTATAGCAAGTAAAGTATGACTAAAAAGAAACCGATACTACTTCTTGGATCGTATGGGCGCGGAAATATTGGCGACGACGTATTCTTAGTTGCCGCACTTGAGCTATTCCATGATAGAAAAATATACGTAAACTCAGCAGATGACAAACTACTGCCAGAAGCCGCTAAAGGCAAAGTTAATACAATTAGAACAGACAACGTATCAGATATATTTAAAAAAATATCACTTTTTCTTTCCATATCCACCGTCGTTTATTGGGGTGGCGATGTCTGGGTGAAATGGTACGAAAACAAATGGCAGACAAGGCCACTGTATCAGATGGTTATACTCAATACATTATTACGGCTATTCGGTAAAAAGATAGCGTATGTCGGTTGCGGTATCGGAGATTTGTCAGGGTATTCATTAACATTAGCTAGGCTATCAGCCAAGCTAGCTCACTATATCATAGTACGCGAAAAAAGATCAGCGAACGTACTGAGTCTAGCTAATATAAAGGTTTTACCTGACATAGCAGTTAATTTGCCGTACCTGCAGCCCACTCGGCACAAACCACTTGCAGGCAAAAAAATGAAAGTTGCTATATCGATCTTGTATCATATACCTGATCCGAAAAAAAACTTTTTTAAACTAACTGAAAACATATCTAACTCGCTAATACAATTAGATCCATCAAACTATGAGCTCATTCTTGTGCCTATGCTCGTATCAACCCAAACAGACCACGACGATTTGTGGGCATCACAACAACTGTACAAAAAAATGAATATGCATGGAAATGTCAGTGTCAGCCGCACTGCAAGTTTGGAGGAAGCCTGTAAGCTATTTTCTCGTTGTGATCTTGTAATTGGTGCCAGGCTGCATGCATGTATTCTAACCTCATTACAAGGGACTCCTTGCATAGGTATTTCGTACAGGCCAAAGGTTCGCTCCTTTTACGAAGATAATAAACTTCTTGACATGTGTATAAGTCTAGACGAGGTAGACAAACTCGCGGACAAAATAGAAAATATACATAAGAATTACGATAATACGGTAAAAAGATTTGCAGCCATTTCTAATCAAAATCTTGCCGCAAGAAAGGCGTATCAAGATATTGCGATTAAGATTTAAGAAAACCATCTCAATACATCAGAACACAGAACAAAGTGGGGCGGGTTTATTCGTATTCTATCTGTTATTTTATGCAGTATTTTTTGCTCAAATATTCAGAGGCGTCGGCCAGTATTGGGATTGGTCATTTCCTGTATTTAGAGAAGACATTCCAAACTTTTTTCTTAGGGCAAGTCAAAGCTGGACTCCTGTAGCATCTGGGTCGCCGTTAGGCTACTCTTCAGATTATTTTTTTCGTTTTATTGTTTCGCAATTCTCATTTTTGCAGCCCGAGTATTTACTGTACGGAATTTTAACGGTCACCGCTTCTATCGGTTCATATATAGTCAGCAGAATCGCAGTGCAACGATTTTCAAAATTCTGGGCATTCATCTTTGGCCTAGCAGTATTTATCAATCCTGTAATGTACTACAAATATGCTGCGGGACATGTCGATTATTTAATCTCTTACGACATCTTCATATATTTGATCTATTTCATGATGTACAGATATACGCCGAACTTAAAACATGCGGTCATTGTCGGCTTACTTTTTGGACTAAGTGCATTTCAGATACAATTTCTTGCTTTGAGCGGACTGTTTATCATGCTGTATTTTCTGGTGTACTACAAGTCATTACGTATAATACACTTTTTTGTAATATTTTTGTTACCCGTATTAATAAATTTGGTATGGCTTTCTAACTTTATATTTGGTGGTGCCGATATAAATTTGGTCAGCATTAATGCAACAAAAGGAAGTTTTCAAGGTACAAGCTACACTGATTTTATAAATATCTTTAATTTTTCTTTTTCAAAAGCGACTCTTCTCAGTCGATTTCATGAACCATTCGTACTAGCTCTGTTCGCGGTTATTCTATTTGCTCCGTTGTTATTTCTCATCGTTCCACATAAAAAAATAGTTCGTAGAGAAACCGCGTTACTTATGCTCTTATTTGTCCTAATGATATTCCTTGCTACAGGCCTATTCCAAAAATTGCAGCTGGGACCGCTTGTTACCCTTTACCCTATGTTTCGTGAGGTTGGCCACTTTGCGCCTATTATTTGGGTGACAAGTCTTTTTCTCAGCATTGTGGTATTACCTGTAGGGACTCGTTTAGGACGTGTATTTGTTGTTATGTTAGCCTTGGGTGTTTTTCTAAGTTCTATTACGTACCAAGTCGATAGCCAAAAAATAAGCTATGTCGCTGTACGTAAACAATTCCGGCCATTTCACGATTTTGAAAAAAAGCATCGGAACAGTAATTATCGAGCATTATCATATCCATTTTTTGACCAATATTCGTATAAGAAATTTCCGCAAAAGATCGACGAATACTTACCAGTCAGCAATACGGGGCATGATAGCTTTACCGTGTACTCAAGTACAAAGTTTATAAAAACGAACGTGAAGCCTCAAGATTTTAAAAATTCTCTTCAGTACAAATTATTAACAACGAAAAACATCGATGTGCTAAGGCCGTATAGTATCAGGTATCTGTACGACTTCTCTGAAATTTATGAGTCATATTATGAGAGGTATGTTTCCAATGTGACATATGACAATGACCTGGGTCTGATAAAAGCTAATTCGCATTTTTTTGATGAGCTGCTGGCGGCTAATCCTGGTAAATTGAAACGTGTTGCTCCGCATGTATTGGAAGTAAGTGGCGCTCTGCCAACTATAAGAGTTAATACGCTTACGTATAGCACGGATAATACTCAAAGTGGTACGGCAGATATGTCATTTGCCCAAAGCTTAAATGCAAATAAAGAGTATAGCTATATTAGCCCTGGGGACGGTAACCCACCAGGGGCATTTTACCAGTACAGTGTCTTCGGCAGCAAGGAAAACACCGAGACGTCTACTATATTAAGTGGGGTTCAGTCACAGATAGTGAATCCTCCCTATAAAGAGAACACTATATTCACAAGTCTCAGTCCAACGGATATTGCATACACAGTGAAAGATGGAGCGATATATATTCACGGCGTGTCTGACAATAAAATAAGTGTTAATAATATATTACAAAAAGATCGTATAAGTCATAATAGCTTGATCGACATGAAGGTCGAAAGCGGAGCAACTTTCTATATTCTATATAATAACAATCTTATTCCTGTCGATAAAGAATTCGGGCGCATCGGCGAATATATGAATGGCGCCACATTAACCGTATATAAGACAAATGGCGATAATCTTATAGCAAATCCATCATTTGAGACGAACCTTTGGCAGCCGAAGGTTAGTGATTGTAACAATTATGATACTAAACCTATTATCAACATGTCGCGTGACAGCAGCACAGCTAGTAATGGAAAATTCTCGCTCAAACTTGCAGCATCAAACCATACTTCCTGCACATCAACACAAGTTAGTTTTAAAGCAAAACAAACGTACATTTTTACTTATGACGTACAAAGCACTAATGCGCAAAGGAGCAGCTATTATATAAATCTCAATAATGACGACAAGTTACACTTTAAAGATACACCCGTGATCGCGGGGCATGGATGGGAAACATACGCCACACTACTAAACACACCCGAAGAAGTGAAATTTGGAAAAATATTTTTACATGCAAACCCGGCCTATGCAGATGCCGGAGAGTCGGTCATGAGATACGATAACATTCATGTCCTAGAGGCAAGCCCTATTAAAACGGTAACCGTACCCAGCCTGCAACGCCTTTACACTAGCTCTAAGTTGATCGGCTCGGGACCATTCAATATCGAAATGAAACCCGCTTACTATGATTTGAAGAATCTATTAAAAAATGGTTCGTTTGAAGAGGGGCCTTGGCAAGAGCATGTATCTGATTGCACTGCATTCGACAAGTTAGCCGATATCAATATGCGTGTTTCAACCGATACTGTAACTCAAGGAAAAAAATCTTTAGTTCTTTCTTCCAAGCATCATGCAGCCTGTACCTATTCGGCTGTAAACATTCGGCCAGGTATGATGTATCAGCTTAGTTTTGATTATAAAAACAACAAACAAACCGCCGCTAAATATATGGTTAAGTTCGATGATCCTAAAAAAACAATTAAGTCTTTTGACCTATTAGCAAAAGATAAAAAATGGAATAAATTTACGGGTAACTTCATCACCCCCCAAGGAGCGAAGACCGCAAAAATATTTTTAATTTCACCCGTGATAAATAATGAATCAAATACAGTGTATTACGATAATGTAAGCCTGATAAACGTCCCAAATACTTCCGGCATGTTCTATGTAGTATCTGACCCTATGTTAATGATGACTCCCCCTCGCCTAAAAAATATCGTAAAAGTAAGTCATTCTCAGTTTAATTTAAATGTTGAAAATGCACGTACGTCATTCTATCTTGAGCTTTCAGAAAGTTATAATCCGGCGTGGAGTCTTTCGGTTAATGGTCGCACTTTAAATACGCATAGCTCTCACTATAAGTATAACGACTACGGAAATGGATGGTATATTAATACAAATGAGATATGTCAAAAACATCACATCTGTAGTCAAAGCCCAGACGGGAGCTATGGGTTTCAAATAATTGCTACGTTCAAACCTCAGAAATGGTTTCAAAAGTGCATAACAATATCAGTATTTACCTTACTGGCTATCACAAGCTTCTTGTTGAATGGGGTGATTAATGCCAGAAAAGTTTTTCGACAGTAGATCTGAGACCGAAGCTAGGTAAGCAAAATATTTTGCTCATCCATTGGGTGAAAAAGAGCGAATAGTAACAAATTTGTATTTATTTTGATCCGGTAAACTGAGTACTTTAAGCTAAGTAATGGAATATAAAGTGTATGAGCATCCCGGAAAATAAAGGGTTCATTAAACTAAAACGGAACAACCAGTAAACTTGTAGTGTCAAAGCTAAAAGTAAGAAAGGTTGTTCCAATGTCTAAACTACCAAAAATTGCCAGTAATCTAAAGTGCTGGCGGCTCCTCAACTGCATAGTATTCGGGGATGAAGTATCTTGCCCCGTCTGTACTGGCAGTCTCTTGGAGAATTACCGGAGGGGTTACCTATGGTGTCCCACCTGCCGGAAGAAATACCGGCCAACCTCATACCGTGGCAGTTGGCTCTATGGGATGAAGCTGAAGCCTCGGCAGCTCTTCCAACTTTTGTACTGCTGGAAGGAAAAGAAAGCGCCTGACACGGCCCGGTTGCTTGCACACGTCAGCTACCCGACCGTCGAGCGATGGTACGAGCGTTTCAGACGCCAGGTACCGGATGCTGGTGTGATCCTGAGCGGAATTGTCCAGATTGACGAGAGCTACTTTGGCAAGCTCAGGAGCAAACAGGCTCAGCGTATCGTCGTTGGAGTAATTGAACCACAGACTCGTAAACTGGCCCTGAGGATCACGGACAGCCGGGGCCAAGAAGCACTGGAGCGATTTGTGCAAGATACCGTCGTACAGGGCAGTTTAGTCATCAGCGACAAGTGGTGGGCATATGAGGAGCTTCCGCTCCTCGGGTACCATCACGAGAGTCATAACCATAGCAAAGGAGATTACGCCAATACGAACCAAGGTGAGAATATCTGGAGCGTCAGCAAGCGGCACGCCAGACAGCTCTTTGGCGGCAGGATACTGACAGCACACCTGGAAGACCTGTGTATGGAATGGATGGCCAGGCACAACCGTCCGCAGCTCTTTGAAAACCCAACAAACTTCCTACAAGCTACGCTTGTTCCATGTTAGTTGACTGAACCAAATAAAGACTAGACGGGACTACTTTATAGATATGTCGTATAGTGACAAGATTTAGCTTTTCTTCTTCTTATGAACCTGATCCTTAACATGGTGTTTACCATGGTCATCATTGTCGTGGTTATTGTGGTGTTGGCGACTAAAGTAGGCAACGCATTCACCTTGATTTTTGAACTTTGGATTAGTAAACTTACGCCAACCGCCGTCCTTACACTGGTCTGCCATGTAATGGTTGCCGTGGTTTTCCTCATGATGATGCCGCTGCCAACTTTGTGCAGATACAACTGATCCTGCAACAATGCCGGTTGCACCCAAGACTGCTACAAATAGCGCAACCCTATTCATTATGGGTGATGAAATGAAAGTTTTCATGTCCTTCTCCTGTCAGGGTGAACTACTTATGTTTGCAAGTCGTAGTATTATAGCGTTTGGGTGGCTTCTAGGTCAATAATTGTATGGACTTCATGAAAAAAAGTTCGGAGTATCCTCTGTGATAAAGTGTTGCAAACAAGGCTTTAACATTACAGGTCTTGTGGCAACACAAGGAAGGTTCGGGATTATTTCTTTTTCATGAAGTAGGCGACGCACTGGCCTTGGTTTTTGAAGCCAAGGGCTTGCCAGCCACCATCCTTACACTGGTCAGCAGCATAAGCGTTTGCAGCCTGTACTTCAGTAGCGCGACCACTTTGGGCAGAAACGACAGTTCCGGCAACTACACCCGTTACACCAATAACGGCAGCGAAAAGCGCGATTTTGCTAGAGAGTGGGTTTGCGATAAGTTTTTGCATATGAAGCCCCTTATATATTTTTACAAACTATATATTACGCGCTCAAATACACGTACCCCAGTATAGTACTAAAATGCTTACGACTGGTCAACCTCACCGACCATGTAATTTGTACAATCCCTCTTGCCCGTGAGAGGTGTTTTTGACCTCGAACATACTTCTTATCGTCCCAAAGACCAGCAGTAAAAACGCATAAACAGCATAATTTTCTGCTAAAGGCTGACGTCCTAACGCGGTCAGCACGGGTATCATTACTAAAGCAAATAAAGCTCCCCCAAAAAGCCAGCGGCTGTCAAGACGGAGAGCAAGTGAGATAAATCCGCTCGCAATAATGACCCACTGGCCAAGCCTTTGGTCGAAAAAGCTCAGTGCGACAGCAACAGCGAGCAATATTATCCCAAAATTTGTTAGCAATTGTTTCGCGCGGTGTTTTTCTGGCTGCTGTAATGAGGCGCTTGTATGTGCAGGTGCGGGCTGCACATGCGATGAGATTTTCGGTGGTTGCGGAGATTCAGAATTTGGGTTGCCCAAAGTTCCAGTTGCAGGTTTAGATTTCAACAGTACGGTGTGCATGGGTTTTGCATGAACTAAAACCGGTTTTGTTGTGTTCCTAGCGGGGGGCATGGACACAACTGGTAAAGCACGAGGAGGGTGGGTGCGCGGCTGCACGACACCATCAATAGACGTAGGTCTTACGAGGTGCGAATGCGAGCGTAAGGGTATCATGGCAAAACCTTATATAAAATGGTACTTTGGGTCTCCTGTGCCTTCGTCAGCCCAGGCGCGCTGCGCAAATGACGGTAAGCTTCCCAGTCGGCTGTTTTGGCGAGGAATATATAGTCTACACCAATTTGCCTGAGCTTGGCAGCAATTTGCGAAGGGTCAGACGGTTTGATGACATATTGCTGGATGATAACTTCTTCTTTGTCTAGATAATCGGGCGGCATCAAGCCAATTTCCAAATCACGACTTTGTAGTACATCGCCACCTAAAAATCGTTTTGCAGGGCTCGCCACAGTGCGTCCTGCGAAGTCTAGGCCGGTATAGAGATGCCACGGGAGGACGAGTGTTTTTACCTGGGATGGCTGGTTTTCCAGATACGCCTTTACTTGGTACCACCCAGCAGGATACTGCACGGCGCGTAGTTGCCCAAACCCGCCCCATAGTAGCAAGGGCGTGGCGATGAGGGGAAGGGCAAGCAACATGAAACTTGCGGTAAGGCGGAAAGATTGAAAGCGCTTTGTGATGTTGGTTAAAAGTACCGCCGCGCCCAGTCCACCCAATGCGCTGTAGGCCAGTGCAAGCAACGCAGTAAATTTATGTGGTTCTCGATATCCCGCAAAGAATGGTACCGTATCTTGCATGAACTGATTCATAGGAGCCGAGAAGGCTGTTGAAGTTCCTAACGCAAACAACCAGGTGAGTGCCAAAAGTGCTCCGGCGTTCAACGCTAAAGCACGATTTTTGCGCCAGAGTGTTAAAAATCCAAATGCCACTACGACTAAAAGACAAATGGTAAACAGTGGCCACAACGGCACAATATTTTGGTCAAGTAAAAATCGGTGCTGGGTCTCTCCCCAGTAACCGTGTAGGGTCAGCACATTTATTGCGGGTGGTAGCCAGTCATGTCCGACGGTTCGAAATGATAAGTCATGACGTTGGTCGAATCCGCTGGCAGTGGCTGCAGGCGCACTCGTACCACAAATGTATGGCACTAGCCATAAAATATTGCACACTATTGCCAAAACCATAAAGCCCCCAGTCCATCTTAGAAGGAGGTGCAGCTTGTTTCTCTGGTGGCGGTTCCGGTATAGAGCGTAAGCAAATAGGACGCTCCCAAGTAAAGCTGCTATAGCAATACTGTGCAAGGATGACCACGTTATAGTCAGGACCCAGAGCAAAAGAATCGATAAACGTCGCATGGTTGGTTTGGCGAAAAATTGTGCAGCAGCAAGCGTAAACCAGGGCAGCAAAGCGTAACCAGCCAGGACAAGCCACTGACCATCCATGAACCGCCCGTACGTAAACGGATTGATCATATACCATAAACCACTAAAGTAGGCAGCAATGAGCAACGGTTTATGTTGTGAGAGTGTATATCGCTGAAACGCCAAGTTTAATCGGTGCGCACCGTAGCCACTTAACCATATTATTCCGCCCAGAATGATTTTCTGTACCAACCAGCCGGGGATAATGGACGATAGACCGGCAAGAGCTGCCTGTAAGAAGAATGTGTTATTTGAAATTGGGGGAATCGGCGGGTGAGGAACCCAGGGCATGTCAAGGGTGAGTATGTAGCCGGGTACAAGGAGTGGGCCGAGTATTATGAGCGTAACAAAACCATACAGTAATAAGGCACTGCAATTTCGGTAGCGCATATAAATACTTTTTGAGGGCACCATTATATTGTATCAGTCGCCAGGCGGGCGGCGGAGACGATGAGAAAGATGCCGACTGTATTCAGTACGAAAGCTAGCAAGAAAAATTGCCATTTTTTTACTTTCGACATGCCCAGCATGCTTACCCCAAGTTCATCGGGCAGGGGGGAGGCAATTAAAAAGGCGCCCACAACTGGTAAAATCCAGGCAAAATAGGGGCTTTTGAACAATATTTTCAGACGCGGGGTTTGCGCTTTTCTTGCCAACGGCAGTAGCTCAGCAAAGACGTGGTCTTTCATGTAGCGGAAGATGATGTAGTCGCCTACCATGGCACCCACCCCTGCCAGTAAGGCTATTTCTACGGGGTGTAGCATAGTGGCGAGGTGAAACAGCACGACGGCCGCGGGCGCCACCGTAAAGGTCGAAACAAAAAAGACGCCCGTCATAAACGCACCCAAATAACCCAGGCTGCCCACGCTTTTTATGGCGGCGTCTACCTGAGGTGTTCGCGCTACGTAAAAAAACGCGATTAGGCTCACAACGAGCAGCATGGTGTTTTTGTATTTCCACCGCCGCCAATGTCTTTGCAACTGAGCGTAAGAGGTGTAGTTTAAGTGTTGCTTTTTATGGCGGGTCACCCGAGAAGTATATCAATCTTAATATGTCTATGGCTAAAGTTCTTATTGCAAATTACATTATTGAAGTACCATGATGCTCGAATTGTATTAGTGTACCGAGTTTTGATTGTGTTTTATAAAAAATGCACTCAACAATTCATGATAAAATAGATATGTCCTAAAGTAACGAAACGGGCGAGGAGGTTTCATGCGTCATATAGAGATAGTCAGGTCTAAGATTATTCTGGGATTTGTCATAGTAGGATTCGTTGTTGCTGTACTTGTATCTATATCGCAGCAGGCTGCTGCTGTCACGTATAGTATGTGGACAAATGCTACGGCGCCACTCAATCCCTCTGAGCCGGATACGGCAAAGGTCGAGGTAGGAGTAAAGTTCCGCAGCTCAGTAGCAGGTAAAGTGACGGGGATCAAGTTTTATAAAGGCGCTGGCAATGGCGGTACGCACGTAGGCAATCTCTGGACGCGTGGTGGCACAAAGCTCGCGAGCGTGACATTTACCAACGAGACTGCTACTGGCTGGCAGACTGCGATGTTTACGACCCCTGTCAATATCAACGCCAATACAACCTATGTGGCGTCGTATTTCGCGTCACAGGGTCGCTACTCCCAAGACATGAATTTCTTTGCAACTAGCGCAACCACTAATGGGCCGCTTACCTTCCTCAAAAACGGGACTGATGGTGGTAACGGAGTATATCGTTACGCAAACCGCTCGGCCTTCCCCAACGCGTCCTATGGTTCGAGCAACTATTATGTCGATGTAGTCTTCGATGACAATACTATCCCAACTGACACGACACCTCCATCGGTGTCTGCCGTCAATCCGGTCGAAGGAGCCTCAAATGTGCCAGTCACGACCGTTGTTACCGCTACGTTCAGTGAACCGCTGCAAGCCGGAGCTGTCTCGACGGCTACGGCTAACCTGCAAACTCTTAGTGGTGACACGGTACCCCTAACAGTTTCGTACGATGCAGCGAATCGCCGCGCTACTTTGACGCCTATTGCACCGCTTGCAAACGCTACAACATATCGCGCAACGATTACTACAGGAGTAAAAGACATTGCTGGTAATCAGCTGGCTCAACCGTATGTTTGGACATTTACCACCGTTGCACTCGCCGACACGACCGCCCCGACGGTTTCATCAGTAACGCCCGCACCTAACGCAACTGGTGTTGATGTGGGGTCAACCGTATCAGCCGTTGTGAGCGAAGCGTTAGCTCCTTCGTCAGTATCATCAGCCTCATTTACTGTGCGTGACAATCTCAATACAACTGTCGCTGGTAGTGTCGAGTATATTGCGGCTAGCAACACTATCGTTTTGACGCCTTCAACACCTTTTGCCGCAGGCACGACGTACACCGCAACACTCACAACCGGTATCACCGACCTGGCGGGCAATCCACTAGCAGCCGACTACAGCTGGTCATTTACAACCAATGCTGGTCAAACAGCAACAGTTGATCCATTGGCGCAAGGTCACGGTGGTCCAATCCTTGTCGTGACAAGTACTGCGTTGCCACTCAATAATTACTATAGTGAAATACTGCGCGCCGAGGGTCTGAACTCCTTTACGGCCATCGATCTCGCAGATCTCTCTGCAAATGTTCTCGCACAGTATAGTGTAGTGATTCTCGGTGATCTGCCGCTCACTGATACGCAAGTTGCGCTTGTCACCAGTTGGGTCAATAACGGCGGCAATCTCGTAGCTATGAGTCCTGATACAAAACTTGCCGGACTGCTCGGTTTGAGTGATACGTCCTCAACGTTGTCCGAGGGCTATCTCAAAGTCGATACCTCCATGTCGCCAGGTGCAGGTATCACACCTCAGACCATGCAATTTCATGGCTCTGCTGATCGATACACTGTCAATGCTGGTACACAAATCATTGCCAGTCTCTACAGTAATCCAACGAACGCAACTACCAATCCTGCGGTGACGCTTCGTAACGTCGGATCCAACGGTGGTCAAGCTGCTGCATTTACCTATGATCTCGCACGTTCTGTTACCCGTACACATCAGGGGAATCCTGACTGGGCAGCGACAAACCGCGACACAGATAACACAATACGACCCGATGATCTCTTCTATGGCAGCACAAACGCTGACGACTATGTCAATCTCGACAAGGTTGCCATACCTCAGGCCGACGAACAGCAGCGCTTACTTGCAAATCTTATACAGTCGATGAACCGCGATAAAACACCTCTTGCCAAATTTTGGTACTTTCCGAATGGCAAAAAAGCCGTGACGGTCATGGTCGGCGACGATCATGGCGGTAGCGGAACTGCGGGTGTCATGAATGCGCAGCTCGCTGCAAGCCCTGTGGGATGTTCGGTAGCTGATTGGGAGTGTGTCCGTTCGACGTCATTGATGTACACGGGGTCGAGCGCGTTGACCTCTGCCGAGGCTGAATCATACACTTCTCAGGGTTTTGAGCTCGGTGTCCACGTCAATCCGCCCAATGAACCCGGCACCAGCTCTGATGGAGGGTGTGGGTCTTGGGCGAACGGCAGTGTTTCGTGGCTTGGTCAGCAATTTGATAGTGATCTAAACGCCTGGCGCACTCTGTATCCTACTATCCCCAATCAAGCGACTACACGTAACCACTGCGCAATCTGGAGCGATTACACTTCTTCCGCTACCGTTCAGGCAACGAGGGGTTTGCGTATGGACTTGAACTACTACTATTGGCCAGGTTCGTGGGTCCAAAATCGCCCTGGTTTCTTTAACGGCTCAGGAATACCGATGCGATTTGCGGACGCAGCCGGTCAGTACGTAGATGTCTACCAGGTGCCAACTCATTTCGTCAACGAAAGTGATATGACCTACCCAGCCGCTATTGCTACGCAGCTCGATCGTGCCGTTGGACCCGAGGGTTACTATGGGGCATTTGGAACACACTATGACTTCCGCGGCGACAATTTCGAGACGATGCTGCTTCAAGCTTCACAATCCCGCGATATTCCGCTCGTCAGCGGCAAGATGTTGCTCGATTGGACTGATGCGCGCAATGCATCGTATATCACGAACCAAATAGTTACCGGAGATACTTTTAGATTCACCGCCAACGTAGATTCTCGTGCTCGTTCAATGATGCGGGCTATGGTGCCATATAGCACCGCTCAAGGCCAGCTCACAGCGATTACTCGTGACGGTGGCACACCAGTCAACTTTGTGACAGAAACCATCAAAGGAGTGTTGTACGCATTTATGCCTGTCACAAATGGCACTTATACTGCTACATATGCGCCAGATGTTGTTGCCCCTGCTGTTATCAGTGTTGCTCCGGCCAACGGCCAAACTGCGGTACCAACCTCCAGTGATCTTACCGTGCAATTTAGCGAGCCGGTCGATCCGAGTACTGTCACTGCGGCAAGTTTCCAATTGCTCGATATCGCGAACACCCCACTTGCCGCAACAGTTACCTACGATGTCGCGAACCGAACCGCTACGCTCAACCCAGACACGGTGCTTTTGGGCGAGACAACCTACACGATCCGTATCAACGGTGCGGGCAGTGCAAATCCTGTCCGAGATGTTGCAGGTAATGCTCTGAGTGCGACGTATACATCGACGTTTATCACTGCAACACAACAAATTTCGCTATGGGCACCGACCGTGCCGGCGACAACCGTAGCGACAGGTGACACCGCTGATGTCGAACTTGGATTACGTTTCACGACGAGCCAAGCAGGCAAAATCACGGGCATCACATTTTATAAAGGCTATGACGACGGGCTGACTCATACACTGAGCCTTTATGACGGCGCTGGGGCAGTTATTGCTACGGCTAATACCGCAAATGAGACACCGACAGGTTGGCAAACTGCCTACTTTGCGACGCCGATTGATGTCCAGACCGGCATCACTTATACGGCTACCTATCGTATGACGACCGGTCGTTATGTCTTTACGCACACAAATCTAGCAACTGCATTCACGAACTCTCCGCTTACTGCACAAGCAAATGGTGGTGTCTACCGGTATGGCGGTGGTTATCCGACATCGAGCTTCAACGGATCTAATTACTGGGTTGATGTCATTTACACGCTCTAGTCTAGGCAGGTATAAGATGCGTAGAATATCATATCGCGCACGACAGTGGTTGTAAAATCTGACCCACCCTCACTTTTTCTCTCCCGTCTGTTGAGCCACCGGTAATGGTGGCA
>CAYROK010000022.1:0-18015 GCA_964425975.1 uncultured Candidatus Saccharibacteria bacterium | reverse complement strand
TCACCAAGTAAAAAGCGCTGCCATAGGCAGGGCTTTTTACTTGGTTATCTCTTTAGAGATTGAACCCGCAGGGTTCGTAAGGAGTGAAGCGCGCAGGAGCTTGCTCCGAGCACTAGAACGACAGAATAGCGAAGCGTCAGCCCGCAGGGGTCACCAAGTAAAAAGCGCTGCCATAGGCAGGGCTTTTTACTTGTGGTACGGCAGACCTGCATTGATAGTGCTGGCACGGTATAGAGCTTCGAGCGTGACAACCATGGCTAGATCGTGTGGTAGAGTAAGTCGACCCAGTGACCACTGGTAGTCGGCGGCGTCGCGGACAGCTTGCGGCAGTCCGTCAGGCCCACCGATGACGAAACATACCCCTTTGCTTTCCAGCTCTCGCGCACGGAGGAATCCAGCCAGCTTTTCAGAGCTGTATTCCACCCCGTTTATTTCGAGCACCACTGTTAAATAGCCCTTAATTTCACCTAGGATTTTTTTCGTATCATACGCGTATTTGTCGTTCAGATGCGTAACTTCGACTTGATGTAGGCGTCTTAGCCTAGTGGTGTACTCTTCGTATCCTTGTTGTGCATAGGCAAGTTTAGGTTTACCAATGGTGACGAGGCGCAGCTTCATAGGTGGATAACTCCAAGGTTATGCACAACCGTAATTTGTTCGGTGGAAAACCTCTCATGGACGGCTTTGGCTGCCCCTGGCAAAGCCTCGCGGGCGTAGTCGTCGACTATGATGACACCACCCTTTTGCATGCGTGGCAGCACGAGTCGCAGCGAATCGCGGATGCTTTCATAGAAGTCCCCGTCTAGAAATGCAAAGGCGATCTCATCAGGCACATCCGCCTCAGTTACATTCGCGAACCAGCCTTTATGGATTATCGGTGGTTTGAGATGTGCCTTTTGAAATTCATGGAGAAATTGCTTTTTACTGACTGCCAGCTTGCCCGCGGTGAATTGCTCCCCTGTTATGGACGCATCCCAGGTTGATTTGGTAGGCAGTCCCTCAAAACTATCATAGACATGAAATTCACGGTTATCGCGCTGTGCACCGAGCAGACGGCGTACAAACAAGCTTGTTGTGCCGATGTAGCAGCCAAACTCAACAACGTCGCCTTCTACATCGGCCTCAAGCACACGCTGCAACTCATGCAAAATGGCTTCCACCTGTTGCCTGCTAACCTGTTCGGAAACCAGGGAGTGTTTGGTGAGTAAGTGCGCTACAACGTCTGCCATAAGTGGTCGAAAAGTTCTTTTTGCATGTGGGTGATGCCGGAGTTATTGATGACGATGGCAGAGAGGACGTTCGTCTCGCTCATAGTGATAAGTGCGGTCTTGTCGCCATAAATGAGTGTGTAGCAGTTGGGCGCTTCACCGCGCGTCGCTGGCAATTCTTTTCGTTCACTAAGTTTGTCGGCGCTATTGCTCGTCCCCACGCCTATAACACGTACAGTAATTCCATCTGCAATGCGGCGTTGGGTGAAGTTTGGGAAGTTATGATACATGTACTGCCGGACCCGCTTGGTGGATATGACACGGTAGGATGGGCTTTCCTGGGTGCGGCAAGTCGCCAGTACATCCCGCAATATGGCTGCTATGCCTTCCAGGTCTTCGTAAAAGGTAGCAAATGCGGCAGTTTCTGCGATTTGTTCGGCGGGCTTGGGCAAATGAGCGATATACGTTTCAGCTAGGGCTTGTGCCGCAGCTGCCTGCTCTTGGCGTTCTCGCAGAAGTTCAATGATTATTTCGGGGCTGCTCGCGGTGTACCGGCGCTGTTTTCCTACCTCAATTGAACCCACCAGTCCTTGTTCTGCTAGTCGCTTCATACTTTCGTACACGCTGCCTCGGTTTATTCCCGTCGCCGCGGCAATTTTACGAAGGCTGCTGCGTGGGCTTGCCACGAGAGCTTCATACACACGTTTGTCACGAGTTTCAAGGCCAATTTCTTCAAATTTGAAATCTGACGTCATCTGTATAGGTATAATAGCATATATTCTATCGAGCTCGGTGTCAGAAAAATACGACCAAAAGATGCCTGGAAGCCTCAGCCCTGTGCTATAATCTGAATATCTTTAAGGAGGAAGCCTATATGCCTAAGGTTTTTGAGGGCGGTGCTATTGTTGTAACGAATGATCCATCTAAAACTTCAGAGATATTGCGCGGAAGACAAACCCTCGATTTTAGCGGTATTCGACACGACCCTCATGGATTAAATGTCGGGGCGTTAAATTTTGTTCTAAAGGGTGCTGTTGATGAAACCGGGCAATTTGATCAAAATGAATACAAAGTGCGGCTTACGGGCCCAGGTAAGGTCGAAGTGCACCCAACTCTTAGCGACGCTGCGCGTTTGGCATTGACTGGTTACTTTGGTGTGCCAGTTATCGATCAGCAGCCTGCCTTGTGTGCGGTGGTTTAGATTTTCATTTCTGGGAGTTCGTCCCGGCTGCTGGTGTGGTGGGGATCGAGTGCGTTGTTAGGGGATTTGGTGATGGTTTTTTCGAAGTAGCGGAAAAGATCTAACTTGCGGGCTGCCAGCTCGTGCGCAAAATATTCCCACAGGACTGTTGCATCATCGAGAGCCCGATGGCGATTTGCAACCGTGATTCCTTGGCGCTCGATAATCCGGTCGAGGGCATGACTTTTCTGGTTTGGATACAGCAATCTGTCGAGACGAACGGTGCACGCTCGATTCATTCGGAATGTTTGTCCGATTTTTTGGTACTCTTCTCGTATAAAATTATAGTCAAAGTTGACGTGGTGTGCGACAAAAATTGCGTCGGAGAGCAGTTTTTTCAGCTCATCGGCTACCATCCAAAATTCTGGTTCCCCTCTGAGCATTTCGTCACCTATACCAGTCAACCTAGTTATGAACGGTGGTACTTCGCAGCCGGGGTTAAGGAGTTGTTCGTATTGTCTCATGACACGACCATTTTCTACTCTCACAGCGCCAATTTCTGTTATCCGTGAAAACCTTGGGTTTCCGCCGGTGGTTTCGATATCTATGAACACAAGTGGTCTATGCTGCATGGTTATTGCCGCTTCAGGAGTAAGTCAAAGTATTCAGTGCCGCCGAATGGTATCTTCTGACGGACGGTGCGTGTGCCGGTGAGGGTATCTGCAGAGTATACCGTAAAGGCGCCGTAGGCTTCATTTATCTCGTCTACGGCTTGGGTGATGTACTCGGCTTTAGCAGTTTCTTCGAATAGGCCAATCTGACTGCGGGTAGAAGGATGCAAATGATATAGATAGAGACCCATAGTGCGTACTACCATACCGCTCGGACGCTGGTCAAACAGGCTGGCGACGCGTTCCCAGATGTCGGCGTTTGTGTAGCAGGCGGTTTTGTACAGTTTTTTCATGACGAACTCACCTCCCGCTTGAAAGCTGAGCCATACGCATACGCCACGCGCTTCGGCCTGGCGGTAACGTAGCTTCATGCCGGTGGTTTCGGCGAGAAAATGAAGACAAGAACGCAGGTAGGCGTCCTCAGCGGTTGGGTTTGCGACAACCCACTGACGGCCAATCATCCCGAGATTGGTCTGAAAGTCGTCTACTTCGTAGCCACGCAAGCGGTTATACCAGTGCAGTCCGTTGATACTGCGGAACACGACCCGTTGCAGCAATCTGTCGGGCGCAGCTAAAAACTCAAGTGGCGTTGTGATGCCGTGGGCGCGAAGGCGCGCACCGTAGCCATGTGCAATACCGTTTAGATCTTCTAGCTTGAGCGTTTTATAGACGGCAACAAGATTGTGGTGGTCAATAACGTCCAATCCGTCTGGCTTGTGGAGCCCCGCGGCGGTTTTGGCCAGAAAACGGTTGGGTGCAATGCCGACATTGATTTTCGTATAGTCACCAATCTCACGTCGAACCCGGTCTTTGATTTCGTGGCCAATTTCCACAATACGCTTGGTTTTTCCCTCAAGTGTTGTGCGGTGAAAATCGAGGATGCCTTCGTCGATACTGCGCATTTTGACGTGGGGCGTGTAGTCGTTCATGATACGGCAGAGGTTTTTGTAGACATGGTGGTATTTGGGTGGGTCGGTTTCGAGCATGATAAACTCTGGGCAAATAGCCATGGCTTCACTGCGCCGCACGCCGACTTTTATACCAAGAGCTTTAGCCTCGTAGCTAGCGGCAATGACGCAGCACTCTTTACTGAGTCGGTTCGTCACTCCCATAGGGCGGCCCCGCAAACTCGGGTGTGCTTGTTGTTCGGCGGTGGCAAAGGCGCTGTTCAGGTCGATCCACATAACCGAGGGACTTTCTCTGTTGAGCTCGCGATGGTGTTCAGGCACGAGTGCCTCCAGGGATGACTGCCGTGAGCGTCCACGTTAGAGCCTCGGCGTCAAATTCAAGCCGGTAGTCATCACAACCATCGGACACGTCAAATACGTGTATCATGCGTTTGCCTTTTGCGGTTGGGTGGCGCAAGCCGAGTTGCGTGAAAATGATGTCACGCCCCTTCCAGCGCATCTTGTAGGGCTGCGTTATATGAGTTGGCTCGGACTGAGCGCGGTACAGCGCTACTATATCGACGCGGTCGTCGCAGGTAATCGTCGGGTCCATAGCGTTTACCTACGTATGGCTACGCTATCCACCGTAGTTTTCCTCTCCAGCCGTGGGCGACCTGTGGTTCGTTGCGGAACATATCCACCATGATGCGGCGTGGTCGCGGCGTGAGATCAAACGGCGTATGTAGTGTAACGGCGCGCGCTCCGGGGAAATAGCGCTGAATTTGTTCGAGGTCCTCTGTGAGGTGCTGGTGGCGTGAAATGTTCATCAGAACGCCCCTTTCAGTCCGAGTAATGTCCAGTTGTTGCCCTGGCGGCTGAGACGGTAGATGTAACCGTCCTCGGCACTCATATCAAAAAGTTGCAGCGCTTCAGCACCGCGGCGGACAAGATACCGCAGGCCATCGGCAAATATCACTGGCTGGCCGCTATATTCGATTTCGCGCGGGAAGGTTTTCATGTCCGAACCGGCAAAATAAACGGCGTTGATGCGTACTTCTTGGTTGATAACTTGTGTCATTTTAGTCTCTCCTTCATTACAGTAATAGTTTTTGCCATTAAAACCACGAGGCGATAGCCGAGCTTTAGGGGGAGTGGTGTAAGATCGAATTTATTTCGGGCTTATGCCAGAGGGGCGAGCCCCTCTTATGTATATAACAACGACAAAAAGCCGAATACAGAGGTAATCGGCGCGGATTTTGGGGTTTTAAGATGCCTGTGACGGTGAAGCCGCTCTCCACTATCCGTGTAAGGAATCCGGGTTGTAATGAAGGCGCACAGTGACCGAAGTATGATTGCCTGAAAATAAGTCTGTGAAGTAAATCTGACTCGCTAGCCAAAAGTCCTCACATGGCTGGACTATTCAATATACGCTCATGGTTAGGGCTTGCATAGTGTCGTTTTGACCACAAGATTTCCGAAGTGTGCGTGCCTCACGCCCCCTCAACCAACACTAACTATCGATTTTACTTTCCATGTTCTTTTGCTTGATCAAAAGAACCAAAACTCACCGGGGAGGACGGCGGAACCGACTGACTTATCTCATGTCAAACTTGTCCTTGGGCTCCTGCGGAACTCCTCACCACTTTCAGTGGTTCGTCAGACATCCTCGTCGCGCCAGGCACAAGTCTGCATGAGACAAATCAGTTCCGACCGTATCCCCGGCTGCGAGCGGCGACCCAACGTTTCACCGCTTCGAGGGGAAGTCTTCATTTCACCGCGAAAGTTTATTAAAACCAAAAAATATTCCCGGAATCAATCCGGGAATATTTTTATAACTTTCAGGAAAGAGCAGCCAGAGTTGAGTGGACGAGCGAAGCGAGATGCGAAACCCTGCGCGATGAGAGAAGGGGGTCCCCACGAAGAGAGGAGTCTTCGTGGGGTAAAGAAAACTATCTCGGTTCTCTCATTATGGTTCGAGACGAGCGAGGAAATCGACGAGCTGGTGGGGGGTGATCTCGGCTTTTACGAGGTAGCCGTCGGCCTGATGTTCGATGTCGGCGCGAACATCGTCGCGTTGCTCGAGATTGGTCGTAATGATGATTTTTGCGTGCATTTTTGGAGTCAAGCGCGGGTCCCGAAGCGTTCGTAAAACTTCTATGCCAGTAATATTCGGAACCATGAGATCAAGTAAAATGATGTCGTATGCATCTGTTTGGGCGGCGGCGAGGCCTTTTTGGCCGTCAAGCTGTACGTCGACATCGTAGCCAGCCTTCGTCAGTGCGCGGGCATACAGTTCACCGATAAAATGCTCATCTTCAATACAAAGGATTTTACGGAGAGTTGGTTGTGGTGTGGTGCTCGGTTCCATATGTTCCTTAGTCGCGGTAAAGTGAGTGGTTTTTTATCCAACCATGCGCTCCGCGGGTTATGCCATTAGTATCGCCTGTTTTACCCTGTTCTGCAAGCTTAGCGTACGGGAGTACTGTAAAGGTAAACGTACTGCCCTCGTCTACCTTACTGCTTACGGAAATCTGTCCGCCATGTGCCTGCACAATCGCGCGACTCAGGTAAAGACCGAGTCCGGTGCCGCCTATTTGCGCACGGTTCCTGTGGTTACGATAGAACTTATCGAAAATATGTGGCAAAATCGACGCGTCTACACCAAGGCCAAAATCTTTGACGCTGGTTTCAACGAGGCCATCAGCATTAAGATTTGCCGTTAGGTGAATTTCTTTTGTGCCGCGAGAATACTTAATGGCGTTATCAAGCAGGTTTGCGACTACTTCGTAGATGCTATAGCGATCAACTCCCACAGATGGCAGATCACGCGCAACAGTAGCCTTTATTTCGACGCCTCGCACACTGGCGCGCAGGCGCAAGTCATTTACCACGGTTCTGAGTACATCCTCCCATTTCTCTTCTTTCAGTTGTAAGGTAAGCTGGTTATCCTCTATTTTTGCAACATTTAAGATGTTATCGACGAAAGCCGTGAGCTGCTGGGCGGCAGCGTCCATTTTTTGCATAAATCCTTTCATTTCCTGATTTAGTGTAGGACCAAGTTCTTCATCAAAAACCTCTATATATCCTCGCAGGAGTGTCATCGGTGTACGGAGCTCATGGACGCTGAGCGCAACAAAGCTCATTGCCTGGTCATCTTGGCTGTATACTTCTGTGTGGTCAAATAGGATGACCAGAGTTTCGTATCCCATGGGGTTATCGCTGTTAAAATGCGCGGCCATGTCAAATTGTTTGGCGTCTTTCTGTCCTGGTAGGCCTATACGCACCCGCTCCCACCGTGTGTTGGCAGTAACGCTGGACTTCCGAACGGTCTGCAGCCATCCGTGGAGGGTCTGTTCGTCGGAAAAGGCCATATCAAGTGTGGTGTAGACATTTTTGCCTTCAAGCTCATCGAGCGGGAGGGCCAAATATCGTAATGCCACGTCATTTACATATAAGACCTCGTCATCTTTATTGAGCACAAGCAACGGCAATGGCAGTGCATTTGCCAAGAAGTTTGTATGCATGTCCTGAATTTTTTTACTGGTTGTCTTTTCGACATCTTCCACGACGCTCGCCATCTGGTATATGTGGTTTACGAGGTTTGAGACGAGTTCCCTCCCGCAACGGAGTTGCTCTATCTTTGGTGCCGGAGCCTGAGATTGTTCGTGGGGAGAAACGTGTAAAATTGCTTGCCACAGTGCCTTCACGGGTTCACTACTGGTGTTGCTTATAAACCTGGTGAAGAGAATGCTACCTCCCACAGCGCATAGGCTCATACTGCCCCACACAAAACCTGGCTTCATGCCCTGATCGTAAAGTATCCATCCTAGCCCAATCACGAGTGCTTGCAGGACGAATATATACGCAAGCAGACGGGTGGTGAGTTGGCGGCGGTATTTGGTATAAAAATCCATGAGCTTATTGATATGAAAGCCGGTCGGCGCCGCTCAAAGCGGTGACCCATGTCTGTCCAGGGTTCAGGGATATATCTTTTCCGGAAGCATCAGTAAATTTCAGTGGCGCTGAGGTGTCTGCTTTATTCCATGTGGCTTGAGTGACGGTGCCGTCTTGGAAAATCACGGCCTGTCCGGTCCCAACTACCCCGTATTGTGAGTGCTTATCAGCCGCGACACCGTAGCTTGTGACAAGTGCGATCACTACTTTTGGGCTAATTTGTGCTTGGGAGCCAGCGTTGTTTACGACCATATGTGGCGCACCACCTTGACTGCGTTTGTAACTGTTGGTCGCGGCATCATAGTCGAAACGGGCGTTGTATAGACCGCTCGATATGTTTAGCGTGATTGCGTTTGCCGCTGTTCGAGTTTCAGCAGGAGTTTTTGATGGTTTTTGTTGAGCAGTCGCAGTAGGAGCCTTGTAGGGCTGCTCACTTTTGCGGGTAAAACCTGTGAAATTTGCTTTCCCGTAGCCTTTTGCAGCCGAAAGCTCGCTAAGTTTTGGCACGGAACTGTAAAGATTGTGTGGGGCGTAGCGAGAACTAACACGCCAAAACACTCCGGCCGTGTCGTTTAGATCTTTCGTTCCCCATGCGCGTATATTTGCGAGGGCTTCTGGGCTACCGCCAGCGTGAGCATAGGCGCAGTCAAACCCCATGCACCACTGGACGTAGTAAGGTCGCGCGCTTCGCACTGGGCCAAGGTAATCTGGCTTAGTGTCTTGATAAAGCGCGAGGAACCTCGTAATACCACCTTCGGCAATCGCCTCAAAAACAACACCTGCTTGATCAAGTCCGCTTTGCGGACGTGCTTCTTGACTATTTTCTATCATGACGCCGATAACAGGTCGTTCGTTCACGCCTGGGTCAACCTGTAGACCGCTCAGAGCGCTCGCGACCGTGGTGATTTTGGGTGCGGGCTTAGGAGGATTTTTGCTTTTGTATACGCCGCCTTTGACGTCTGAGCGAGTAAGCGTGTAAGCAGCAGTAAGACCACCACCAATCAGTAGGGCTGCAAGCAGGCCAGCCACAATGGTCCACTTTTTACTCAGCGTCCACTGTACGTTGAAAAACCCAGAATGCTCTTTTACCTGGGATTCGTCTTTTACAGAGAGAGCTTCAACTTCATTTTCATTTTGGGCGACTTCTGTGAGGGGGTGAAACACTGGTTCGGGTTGTGTTTCGGAACCGCTTTCTGCTGCCTCGTGCTCTGCGACGAGCTCGTGTATGGAACGCTGGGGCTCCTGCTCGAGTGGTTCAATACGTTTTGGTTTCGCACGGCGCGGCTCATCCGCCCCAAGAAAATCATTAATCATAAGCACCATTGTACAAGAATTGCATCCGACACCAAAATCACACTGTGCACATGTAATGTATAGTAATACATTTTTATGCTATAATATTTTATTGATGGAACCTGGAGAAAATGCACCGGATCTTTACCGCGAACTTTTAGACGAGCTTGGTGATTCGACGGACCAACTAGGTGAAACCGCAGGATATGCTGAGCCAACTCCTCTTAAGGAGCCACACGTACAAGCCGGCGTGAATCATATTGGTGTACAAGAGCCTTCAACCCACCAAGATGGAGTTAAATCTGGACATCCACACGCAACCGATAATGATTTGACTCCTGCTGCTCCGCGACCACTTACCCGTAAGCGAAGCACAGGGGTTCGGTCTCCCAGCTATATCCCTGACGGCTATGAGAAGGTTGTTGAAACGACATGGGGCTTAGTCATTGGCCAGAGTCTTCAGGGCGAGCTCTATGTCGCCAAGTATGACCGGAATGGTCGCTTAACCACCTACAGTCCTAGTAGAATGGGCGAACTAGTGCTGGGTATCGCAGCTTCGATTGCGCCTGATTCAATAAGTTTTGACGCGCTCAGACGGCAAATCATAACAACTTACAGCATATCGGTGAATACCAGCGAATTACATGCTGCCCTA
Source organism: uncultured Candidatus Saccharibacteria bacterium (assembly GCA_964425975.1). Lineage (GTDB taxonomy): Bacteria > Patescibacteriota > Saccharimonadia > Saccharimonadales > UBA4665 > JAGXIT01. Next base: position 8,167 of record CAYROK010000022.1, on the reverse strand, counting down.
GACGGCCTACAAGGTATTTTTGGAAGCCGGGGTGCTCGCTGGCAGGACTTTGGTAAGGGTGGCGGACGAACTATAGCCCTTTCGGGCGTAATCAAAGAGATTCGTGTGCAACGGCCAGATTCTCGTGGACGTCGCAAATCGTAAGGAAACTGCAGCTCTTCTCCAGTCGGCAATATGCGTCTAGCTCGTAGTTATGAGCCGAGTTGTTGAAATGTTTTTGCCGAGGAGGGCGAGAGTGGCCGGGAGCTCGGGGCTAAACGGTGCCCAGGTGGTATAAATGCGGATGAGGCTAAAGAGAATGCCGGGTTTTTGACCAGTCTCGGCTAAAAGCTCATTCAGGGCGGCTTGTATGTTTTCTGCGTCCCACTGGGACACCCCGTTCAGTTTGTCATGCGCGGCAGTGATTAGCTGGTTAATTTCACCCGGGGAGAGTTTTTTGAGCTGTTTGTTCTCTGTTATGAGCGAGCGGTCTTCACTTGGTTCGGCAAAAAAATAGCGGCTCATCATGGGCAATTCAGCGAGGGTCTTGAGTCGATCATGCACAAGGGCAAGCACCTGTTTTTTGTAGGTGTCATCGGCTTCGGCTGCTTCGAGTGGCCAGTATGCACGAGTGCGCTCGTATAGGTCATCGACACTGAGGCGTCTGATCCACTGTCCGTTCATCCAAAGCAGTCGTGTTTCGTCAAAGCGTGCACCGCTGCGCTGAACTCGCGTTAGATCAAACTTCTGAATAAGCTCTTCGCGGTCAAATATTTCCTGCTCGGTTCCGTCATTCCACCCAAGGCTGGCAAGGAAATTGAGCATGGCTTCTGGCAAGATGCCATCTGTACGATAGTCGGTGACGCTTTTGGCGCCGTCGCGTTTGCCAAGCTTTTTTTTGCCATCTGGCGCCATAATATGGGGTAAGCATGCGAGGACTGGTACAGGGAGCTCGAGTGCTTCGTAGAGGCTTAAATAACGAGGAATAGAGCTAATGTACTCAAGCCCGCGTATGACGTGGGTCACGCCCATTTCGGCATCGTCGACGATATGGGCAAAATTATACGTCGGTAGGCCGTCTGCCTTAATAAGAATAAAATCGTCGAGGGCTTCGGGTCCGGCAGTGAGTTCGCCCATGACAGGGTCTTGCCAGGTGTAACGTTTGATGTCGGTGACTTTAAAACGAAGTGGTTGAGTGCCATCCCATGTCGGCGGAATTTCCGGTCGGTGATCACGATACAAAAAAGCTCGCTTGGCGACCTTTGCTTCTTCGCGAAAGGCTTGAACCTGCTCGGGAGTATAGGGGTCGGCGTAGGCAAGACCTTTATCGATGAGTTTTTGCGCCCAGGCATGGTACATTTCGCGTCGCTCGGTCTGAATATACGGGCCATGCGTCCCACCGACGCGAGGGCCTTCATCCCAGTTGAGTCCGAGCCACTCAAGCGTGTCAAGTATTAGATCGGTCGCTCCCTCGACGAAACGTGCTTGGTCAGTGTCCTCTATGCGCAAAATAAACGCTCCACCTTGTTGCCGAGCAAGCAGCCACGGAAACAATGCCGCCCGTACATTTCCGACATGAATGTAGCCAGTGGGGCTTGGGGCAAACCGTGTTCGAACGTGCGTCATACTGTTAGTATACAGAGTAAGCTCGGAAGAGTTAAGGGAAAGTTAGCTATTTTGAGCAAGAGCGAGAAGTTGGGCGTCAGAGAGCGGTTGTTCGCCGTGAACCTGGTACCATATGCCGTCTTTAACCCATGTGGCGTGCCGAGAACTGAACTTGTACACGGTTGTGGTGCTCGATTGCAGTACGGTATAGTTTGGTGTGCCATTTGCCGCAATTGAGGAAACCTGCTCAATCATTTCACTCGCGCTCCAGTTGGTTTCCTGCTCGATGAGCTGGTACGAGGCAAGCTCATTACCAAAACTGTACACAAGCCGGTCATTGTGCGCCTTTACGCCTTTATAAACGAAGTTGGCTGCGGCAAAATCTGGCGCTTTTGTAGAAACACCTGCAACATTACCCGCAACCGCGACTTGCAATTTTGGCACGTTAAGGTAGGCAGCAAAACCGCCTATGAAAACTAGCGCAAGAACTCCGGCGCTCATGGCGAGTGCGTGTCGGCGTGCCTTTTTTTTGAAATGGGTTTTATGTGCTGCAACATCAACGTAGTGAGTGGCGTTTGTAATAGCCTGTTCAAACATGTCGAGCGGGCTGTTGCTAGTTGTTGGTGGTGGTGCGACCGGCGGATCAGTAGCTGGTGCATAGTGCGGGGCGTCCTGAACGGGTAATTCTGCAAATGTAACAGGTACAACTGCTGGACTATGAAAACGACGAACCTGCTCATTTTGCTCAACCGAGGTAGCACGTTGTAACCGAGCATGATCAATATGGGATGCAGTATGTTTTACACGTATAGCTTGCTGTGAAGAATGTGCAAGCTCATGCTGTACGTGAACCTGCTTTTTCAGGCTGGTAGATGGCTTTTTTACGGCACGACGCATAAGGGTGTGAGACACTTGTGGCACATGTGCTTTGGCGTGATTGGCTGCTTGTCGGGTCTGATTATGGGTGGATTTTTGGACTGTTTCCGCTACCGGAGCCGCTGTTTTAGCAACATGAACCGGTTTCTGAACCGGGGCAATAACATCGTCCATGCGGCGGCCACTGACGGCATCATATGACTTGCCATTAACCTTTACAACTATTTTTGACATGATTGTTTGGTTTCCCTCTTTCGTACGCTCTTGCTTTTGCCTGTATAATACCGCTTTTGCTTCCGTAAACGCAAGTGGTTTATCGTATCGCAAGGTGTATACTTAACAAGAATATGGATTTCCTTGATCCCAAAAAAGAGCGTTTCAATAAAATTATTCTTCTCGTCAGTTATGCATTGGTGGCGATTGCAATTGGCCTGACAAGTTGGATGCTACTGTACCAAACCGATGGCTACTGTCTAAATCGTGATGGTAAAGTGGATCGTTGTGGCCTGGTATTTGTTTCTAGCCAGCCGACTGGCGCAAATATATATATTGACGGAAAACTACAAAAAGTTCAGACAAATACAAAGATCAATTTACGAAGTGGAACATATGATTTTCGCCTATCACGCCAAGGATATAATGACTGGCAGCGGACGATTGGCGTGAGTGGCGGTGACGTTCAGCGCTTCGATTACCCGTTTTTGTTCCCGACAAATATGAAAACAGAAAGTCTCAGCACATTTCCCGGCACACTCGGCTTTGCCAGCCAGAGCCCAGATCGCCGTTGGCTTGTTGTGGCTGATTCCCTGCAGCCAACCCAACTTTCGGTGTCTGATTTTCGAAATGCGGACAACCCTACTATCCGTAAAATTACCCTACAAACGAACGTATTAACCCCAGCTGAATCTACGCAGCGCTGGGAGGTCGTAGAGTGGGCGGAAGATAACCGTCATTTGCTGGTAAAACGTTTTTATACAGCTTCTGGAGCGCAGGCTCAAGAATATGTGCTTGTTGACCGCCAAGATGGAACTCAGTTGAGAAATGTGACGAAAGAACTCGGTATTTTACCAGCTGAAACCATACAACTTTTTAACAAAAAACAAAATCAATTTTACGTATACAACAATGAGACAAAGTCGATTAGGACGGTCAGTTTTGGCGGATCTTCTCCGACCACTCTGCAACTGCAGAGGGTTTTAGCATATAAGGCGTATGGTAGCGACACAATTCTGTATGCAACTGATACGCCACTCGGCACAAAAGCTATGCCTGACAAAGTGTCCATAGTCTTACAGCAAGGCACGCGCATAAGTGTGCTCAGGCAGCTTCCAGCAGCCTCGGCATATGTACTCGATATAGCCGAGTACGACGGCTCATGGTATGTAGTCGTAGGTTCTGTGTCATCAAGAGGTGTTTACGTCTATCAAAATCCGCTTGATGCAGTCCTAGCGCAGCCCAACGACTTGCCCTCTCCAATTCGATTTTTGAAGCTTACAAACCCTTCTCACGTTGCTTTTTCGGCCAACACGCAGTTTGTTCTAGTTGCAAATGGCCAAAACCATGCCGTATACGATCTTGAGTATAAAAATGTATATTACTACTCTTCGCCAAAAACACTCGATGCGCCTCAGGCTCATCCGGTTTGGATGGACGGGAACCGTTTGGTGTATGTCTCAGGTGGCCGAGGCTATGTCTATGATTATGACAACCTGAACAGTCATACACTCCAGCCTGCCGTAGCAGACTACACTCTGTTCTTTGCCCCAAACTTTAGGGCTGTTTACTCGCTTGCGCCGGGTGAAGCCGGGCAAACATTACTGACAAAAACTTCGTTAGTCACCGAGTAATCATTTATCGCCAAAACTGAATTCCACGCCACATACGAGTCCAAAGTGTCGGGCCGTTGCTCGTAATTTGAGCGGGTTCGGATATTTCAGGTAACGCGCTTGGTGTTGTGTTTGACGATACGCTCGGACTGATTTGCTTCCCCCACACGACAAGTCGATTGGTGCTGAACCCCGGGGGATCGCAAGTTATCAATACTGCAGTTGCAAGCTCACCTTTTGTGTCGTTTAGTACGCTCACTTGTGAAGGAGAAACAATTTCTTTCGCAAACACTTGGTAGGCGTACACCTTACCTTGATATGTCACGTAGAACACGTCTCCGGTCGTGAGTTCACGCAGTCGGACGAACGCAAACTTGTATTTCCCACTATTCAATAGGTTTTGGCTCGAATGCCCGAAGTACGCACCATTTCCGTTTTCACCGGGTTTAACCGTACTGGAGTAATGAACGACGCCGTTTTCGAGCGACTGTTGGATAGTTGATTCGTCTGTTGTGGTGAGATTGAAGTCGATGGGTATTTGAATGTTTATTTTGGGTACGATAACCGTAGCTACTGCTGCCTGCTCTGTCGAAATGTTACTCACTATAATCGGCATTCCACTCACTTTGCTGCTCGGCTGAATGAATGGAGTGATGATATATTCGTTGAAGAAACCAAACAACAAAAATAAAAGCATGATACTCCCCATGCCCAATCCAAACAGTAGTGATTGCATATGATGTTTAGTTTCGAGTTTCCCTCCAGCGCTCACTTTGTGTTGGATGCGTGATTTGATATGTCTCGTGCGTTCGGCGGTTTTTGAGTCAAGCATTTTAGTGCCGACTTTGGTTTTTCGGAGAGCTTGCCCCGCTTTTTTCTTTATGTGACCGGCTCGTGTTTTTTTGACAGATCGTGAGGGTGTCATATGTTTCTGCGGCGTATGGTCTCCTACTGTTACTCCCGAAAAGCCTGTGATAACTTGTGGCTGCCCGGAGGTTGGCACCGAAACCGTCTGCTCGACAGGTTTTAACTGCGCTCTTGTTGCTACCGGCTGCTGTTTTTGAAATAGTTTTTGGTACGGCGTGTGTTGGTTTGCGGCGTAAAATTCGTCCCATACCTCGCGTTTTTCTTCATCTGGCAATTGCGTATAGTATCGATGCCATTCTGTTTGAATATCAGCGAGACCCTTGCCTTCTTGAGCAAGCTGTTGGAGGAATAACTGGTGCTTACTTGGGCTGCGCTGCGATTTTACTTCTGCTAATTCGGCCTGAGCAGACGGTTCTTCTCCGTACGCACGTGCAACCTTCGAGCGTATGAGCTCCACCGCAGCAGAATCAGCCGGTTCGGGGCGGAGGGGGTTGTCTGGAAAAAGTGGGTTAGTACTCATATACGTATACACGCCAGCAGGCCAGCGCCCACTCGCGTTTCAGTACGTAGTATAGTACAATACACCTCTGGTGACTATGGGTATAGCTTGTGGTTATTGATCTTTTGGGCGAGTGGCGGAATTGGTACATTTTGCCGTAGAGACAAAATGACTAACTTTGTTGGGTCGGTGGTGGAATTGGTAGACACGCTAGACTCAAAATCTTGTGAGTGCAAACTCGTGGGGGTTCAAGTCCCCCCCGACCCACCAAAGTTAGTTCCACTGTAGATAACTCGCTTCACTCGTGCTACGCACTTAACCAGTGCTCCTGACGAATTGAGGGTTCGATTCCCTCCTTGTCCACCACGTATTTATATCGCCCGCATCGCAATCGTTATACCTATGCCTAGGCTATTGAAAAATATGTCTGAAAGTGAGTTGCGCCAGCTTTCGTAGCCGAAAACTATGTTGTGTTTTGCTAGCAGTGGCGATAGCACGAATAGCTCAAATGGTTCCCAGAGGGTTACGATAATGAAAGCTGCTAGCGGTCCAACAAGCCACGCAAGTGCTCCGCTGCTCAGAACATGCACCAAGCTCCAAATATCAACTAGTCGATCATTCCGTTTGTGTTTTTTCATCTTGTGATATTCTAGCAGAAGATTTACGCTGCGTTAACTAGACATGCGCCGGCAATTTTTTGCAAAACCGAAGGTCCATGCCGACGCATGGTTTCATGAATAGCATGTGTTTTGAGATTCAGTTTGTCCAAGTCTGCCTGTGATGCAGTAGTTCCCGGCAACAGGAGCCTTGCTAAATCAATAAATTTTGCACCAGTTACATGGTGTTTACCGTAGGGATTAACATGTACCACCGTAATATCCGGATGGTAGGTATCAGATAACTGACCATATTTTATCTGCACGCGGTAGAGACCTTTTGCTATTGGAGGTGTGCCTAGTGATACAACCGTCGAATCCCAGCTGTATGGTGCCTCTTCATACTTCCACCCTTTGTCTTCTCGTCTCAGCGAGGGGGATGCCGCAGTATTGCCATCGTTCATTAGTAAATTGAAGAAAGTTTCGGCACAGAGCCCTAGAGCAAGCTCTGGATTTGTTGGGAGAGTATCCTCACATAAATCAAAAATTCTTTTGGCTCTTCGCCGCACCAGTTTCATTGAAGCTGCAATATCTTTACTATGATCGAGCAAAAGGGGTGCAAATGCCCGGCTCACCCTGGTGTTGATATCGCCGAGGGGCAAAACTTTTGCTATAAGTTGCTCGTCACTCTGTTTACGACGGGAGAGAAATGTTTGGCGTGTGTCATCGTCTGCTGCAGGGTGATATAGTAGTTCAGTTTCGATATGCGAACGTACAACTAACTGGGGGAGTGATGGTTTCTCAGGAACTTCCTCCCAGTATCTCCTCAGAGTTTCAATGTCAAACGCTTCTAGGGGTACAGCTTGCGGGTATGAGTGATCGTGTTTGTTTTGCCCCATATCCACACTATAGCGACTATGCTTTAGTGGAAATGTGATTTATAACACGTGCTTGTGGTTAGGGCTTCAAAAGGCTTTGCGGGGTTTTGGAGCCACCAGGTGGCGGCGCTTGCAGCGATCATCACGCGCCAAACTAGTTTTTCTTGACGTGCGGGCGAGGTACATATTGTGCCCTTTACGGCTATGACGTATAGGTTTTGATGACGTGTGATGATGCACAGATTTGGGAACGAAAGCGTAAAATTATGCAGCAACTCAACGAGCTGCATTATGCCGAGATCACTCGTAAATGCATATGGTTGTTTCAGGCTCGCTCCCAGTTTTTGCAGCTGCACCATAGTGATAACGAGAAGCGTCATGCTTTGGTCATCCTGAGCGCCAGCGAAGGATCTTCGAGAGCCTACGCTGTCTGATGGAGGGGGAGATTCTTCACTTCGTTCAGAATGACGCCGTGTGCGGCTGAAGAGTGATTGCGGTTGGGAGCAGAAATAATCAGCGATGTCTTTCGTAATAGTGAGCCGTCCGGTGTACTTGCCTACGAAGTTTTCGAGCATGGCGAGGCTTTCGCTATTTCGACCTAGATCACCTGCCAGCAGAACGCCATCAGACCATTGCGAAGTGTCAAGCAACTCTGCAAGAGCGCTGGTGGCAAAACCGCCGCTGGGGTTGCTCGGGGCAAATTCGGCCGAAGGAAAAAGTTTCCCGACTGTTTTCTGCAGGCTGTCTGGCAGCATGACACGCACGGTACCCGCACCTGCCCTTTCGGCGGCAGCATATGCTTCAGCCGGAGCGGCAAAACTTTGCGCATGACCGCCGACGACGACTAGCTTGCCGGTGGCACTTCTCATCTCGGGTCGGGCCCACAACAGATCAGGAAAGAGCGGTTTTTCACCTTGTTTATGCCAGTACCCTGGATTCATAACGAATATTATGCTATACTATATAGATAATGGCAAGCGAACAGCCCTACATTCCATCCCGAAGTGCAACATCACCAAGCCTTGTCCGCATCTGTAGGTA
>CAYROK010000021.1:0-20735 GCA_964425975.1 uncultured Candidatus Saccharibacteria bacterium | reverse complement strand
CCTACTTTTTTAGAGGATAGTTTTGATTTGTTGCGGTTGGGGGAGGAATTCAAGGTACACTAGAACGACAAGGAGTAATCATGGCGCTTTGGGATAAGATCGACAGTAGCGGTGATGTTGAAGACCGGCGGGGCATGGGGACGGGTGGCATTGCCCTGACTGGAGTCGGAGGTATAATTTTATTTCTTTTATTCGCGTTTATGGGTGGTGGAACTGGACAGGATGGCAGTGTGCTGGAGCAAATTTTAGGTCAAGTCGCGAACCAACAGACTGCACAATCAGCAGAGCAGCCAACAGAATTTCAGGGTGCCGACGAGTATGAAACATTTACAAGTAAAGTACTTGGCTCCAACAACGATACGTGGCAGGGCATATTTGCGGCTCAGGACGCACGCTATTCTGCTCCAAAGCTAGTCCTGTTTCGTCAGCTTACACAGTCTGCTTGTGGGGTTGCGAGTTCCGCTGTAGGTCCACACTATTGCCCATATGACCAGACTATATATATGGACGAAACTTTTTTTGACGAGCTTCAGAAACGGTTTGGTGGAAGTAGTGGTGATGTCGCACAGGCGTACGTTATCTCTCATGAGGTTGGTCATCATGTTCAAAACCTGAGCGGCACTATGGAGCAAATTCAGGCTGCGCAGCAGGAAAATCCAGAGCAAGCAAATGATCTTTCTGTAAAACTCGAACTACAGGCAGATTGTTATGCGGGTGTATGGGCTCGTTCGATATCCCAGCTTGGAGTGTTTGAAACAGACCAAGAAATAAAAGAAGCATTAAGCGCTGCAGCCGCAGTAGGAGATGACCGTATTCAAGAAGCGACGCAAGGCCGTTCGAACCCGGAAACCTGGACACATGGCAGCAGTGAGCAGCGCGTCAAGTGGTTTAGTGCTGGTTACGACACCGGCAGAGCCGCTGCCTGTAATACGTTCAACTAGCGGCTGGATGCTAAGGATCTGATATTTTACAGTTTTGGCCGCTCAAAAAATGATTTGTACGCTCCACAACCATTCCAAACATACGAACACCGGCATGCGTGGGTCAACTGACGGTTTTTTATGGTACCCCGCACAGGAATCGAACCTGCAACCTTCAGTACCGGAAACTGACGCTCTATCCAATTGAGCTAACGGGGCGCGTCACCGTGCATGACACAAACCTACGGTTTTTCTCATAGTGCCGGCAAAAAGACGTGACTTTTTGTAGGGCTGCACTTTCCCCCGCGAGGGATACAAATGCATACCGAGTGGAATTATAGCAGATTTAACAGGGGTGTGCTATGGTTATGAAGTGAAAACATCTAGCTTGCAAGACGTAGAAGCTGCGCTGCGACCATTCGACGTGGTAACCGCTAGAACTATTGGAAAGCACATAACCCTCGGTCGCACCGAGCGGCTTATGGCGCACATTGGCAATCCTGAACAGGGTTTGCGGGTTGTGCATATTGCTGGCACCAGCGGCAAAACATCGACTACTTATTATGTAACGGCTCTTTTGCGAGCCGTTGGGTGCAAGGTTGGTTCCACTATTTCGCCATACGTCGACAGCATGAACGAGCGTGTGCAAATCAACGGTGAGCCGCTCCCGCAAAGTACGTTCTGCGCTTATTTTAGCGAGTTTTTGAGCCTGCTCCAGGGCATATCAGAAACGCCAAGTCGTTTCGAGGTACTCATAGCATTTGCGTATTGGGTGTTTGCACGCGAAAAGGTCGACTATGCGGTGGTTGAAACCGGGATGGGTGGGCTTGATGACAGTACAAATGTGGCCGCGCGTACGGACAAACTCTGCATTCTTACTGACATTGGCTACGACCACATGGAACTACTGGGCAACACGCTGCGCAAAATTGCATACCAAAAGGTGGGCATTGTTCATGATGGCAATACGGTGCTTATGAATGATCAAAACCAGGAAATTATGCAAGCTGTTCGGTACTCGGTGGGTCAAAGGGAAAACGCCGAATTGCTTACGTTTGAACAAGACCGTTTGCAGCAAGCCTATACGGGGGTATTTGTTTCTGGTTTGCCTGTATATCAAAAACGTAACTGGCTGCTCGCATTTGCCGCGTACAAATGGCTTGCAAAACGAGATGAACTGTCTCAACTTTCTGCGACAGAATTGCAAAAAACACAAACGCTACAAGTGCCTGGCCGCATGGATGTACGAAGTGTCGACGGTAAAACAATTATTATGGACGGTGCGCATAATGGTCAAAAAATGACGGCGTTCTGGCAGAGTTACAATTTCGAACGCCCAGATGATAAACCAATTGTCTTGTTTGCACTCAAAAAAGGCAAGGAAGTAACAGATATCGTTCCGCTTCTTAAAAAATATTCAAAAGAAGTGATTGTTACTAGCTTTGATAGGGCTCAGGATATGCCCATCCTTTCTATGGAACCAAGTGAAATTGACAGCGTGCTAAGCGCAAATGGGGTAAAATGCACGGTGATTTCAAACCCAAATGAAGCCTATAAAACGTTCTTACAAAAAACTAGCACTGTTGGTGTAATAACCGGTTCGTTTTTCCTAATATCTCAGTTGCGAGAAAGAAATAGTGAGCTAAGATGATACGAGACATTGTTGCCGTTGATAAAGCTGGAGGCATGGCGAAAGCGGGCAAGACGCCCTGGAATCTGCCTGCAGACATATACTATTTTCATGTGCAGACGAAACGTTATGGTGGTAACCTGCTTGTCGGTCGCGGTTCATACGAAGCGATGAAAAAAGGGCTTATCGAACGCGAGGGGCTGCCGGCATGGCCTCCAGCTGGTCGGCACCTGTACGTGCTTACTAGTCAAGATATACCGGACGAACCAAACGTTACTATTGTGCGTTCTCTCCCCGAGTTTTTGGCAAACATGGCAGCAGACAGTCAAGATATATGGAACGGCAGCGTTGCTGATGTTGAACCAGATGAAATTTACCTCACCCGCATACACGCAAATTACGACTGCGATAAGTTTTACCCCATGGGGCGGCTAAAAAACTACCACATCGTTTCAAGTACTCCGGCTACGCCAAATAACGGCGAACCAAATTACACTTACGAAATTTATGTAAAAAATCCGTAGGCCATCACACTCTTTTTATGGGGGTCGCAGCAAGAGGTAAGGATTACTATCTCGTTTATATAAGAAAATACCCGGACAAGCCGGGTATTTTCTTGCGACGCCGTCCCGGAGGACTTTGTCGCGCACAACCTTGCGGTTGTGACCACCTCAACGATGGTATTTGTAGCCTACGTCCTCTCAAAACAATTTGCAAGCACGAGCATTTTATGTTGTGGACAAGTAGGGGATAATTGCTCCGGTGTACCCAATACAATTAAAACAGGTGGTTGAGCAATATATTAGTAAACAACAGGGTGTCAGGCGCGCGCAATAAACGAAAAGTTTCAGGAGTCTACAGATAGATGAGTTCTTCGTTTATGTGGTACGCCCTGCAGGATTCGAACCTACGACCTTCTGTTCCGAAGACAGACGCTCTAATCCGCTGAGCTAAGGGCGCTAATTTCATCTTAACTGCCTGAAATGTGTTCTCTTTCTATGACAGTTCGCACAGACTACCTCACATTTTACAAGTTCTTTCCTCAAAGCGCCAATTCTGCCAGTTGAGGAGAGATAGTTTATGTCTTTAATTTTGTCGGCTCTGCCGGTGTGGTCAAAATCCATGACATAGTAAGGAAAGTAATTACCGCAATCTGAACACGGCGTAGTCTCTTTAATTGACCGGATAAATTGATGAATCTCTGCACGATAGCGAGCATTCCTTTCAAGATACTTTTCTTTATTAGCATAGTAGTGTCGTTTGCTGGCAGCGCGTTGGTCCTCAGGATTTATATATGCCATTTTCAGATTATAACAATTCTATATGTTCGAATCTAGCTAAATGCTTTTACAACCATCAATATGAGACAATTGTCTTATATCACGAGGAGGGCTACGCCGATGGTACTGATGCTGGCGGCGACGAGTTTGCGAGTTATATTGGTGCGCTCTTCACGCATAAACACGAAGGCGAGCAGCGCGGTCACGATTATCCCCGCCTGTCGGATGGGTGCAACGAGACTAAAGGGGCCCTCTATGTAAGCGTAATTCATTGCGACATTGCCAACAGCATAGATTGCACTCAAAATGAGTAGATATTTGAAGATTTTACCTCGGATGAGTGTTTTACAGAGAATGATTTTACTTGGGTTCATTAACAACGATGCCGTGCCGCCTAGAACAAAGGACAGCCATATCCAAGAAATCGGTTCCACACTCCGGGCAACGTATGCCGAACCAGCTATGCCTATTCCAAACAGCAAGCCTGTCAATAACCCAAGCGCAATACCTCGACGGTTCGCGAAAACTTTGTGGCTCTCTGCTAAAATCGCAACACTAAGCAAAATCATAGCCGTGCCTACCAACTGCAGCCAGCCCAAGCTTTCATGATATAAAACAACCCCTGTCAGCATAATCCAAATTGCCTGCGTCGCAAATAGAACAGAAAAAGCTGATGCGCCGATGTGTTTGAGCGTTGTCGCGTATATGATTGAACCAAGACCAAAGCTGAATGTGCATAGCAGAATAGGAAACCACTGGCTACCGAAGCCAACAAACGAAGCGCCGTTTATCAGCATCCATGGCAGCATGACGCATGCGACCATGAGCTGAAATGCACCCGCAAAGGCGGTGTCATCGACTCTGTAGCGGTGTAAAATCACTCGTTGCAGTAAAATTGCAACCGAAAGCATCACGACTGCAGCGCCAATGTATAATTGCCAGTTCATAGATAAAAGCGTAGCATAGATCATTTTATGAGCGGCAACGAAATGGTAAAGCTGGCACCTTTTGCGTTGTTTTTCGCAGTAATGTTGCCGTGGTGGGCATGTATGATTTGATTCGCAATAGATAGTCCAAGCCCATGACCGGTAACGTTTTGGCTGCTACGTGAAGTGTCGGCGCGGTAAAAACGGTCGAAGATATGGGGCAGGTCTGCTGCCGAAATACCAGGCCCTGTGTCGCGTACAGTTAATTCAGCGTGTTTACCTCTGACCGTGCTTGCCAGCGAAATTGCAGATTTCACTGAACTGTACTTTATTGCGTTTTCAAGTAGTATGACGATGACGTCGGTAAGACTGTCTGCATTTGCCCGAACCTGTATGTCTTTTACTTTGTTCTCTATAGTAATTTTTTTCGTTTGCGCCAAACCTACGCTATGATTGACGGCTTCAATAGCAACGCTTTCTAAGGAAGTTGGCGAAAGGGGCATGTCGTGGTTATTTGCAAGCATGAGCAATCGGTCGGTCAGCCTGTGCATACGCCGAACTTCATCGAGGTTGCTTCTAAGTAGTGCAACGTGAGAAGACTTTGTGGCGGTCTTGTCGCGCAACCCAACCTCTATTTCTGACTGCATAATCGTAAGTGGTGTACGGAGTTCATGTGCGGCATCGCTACTAAAACGGGTTTGCGCCTCAAGTACTTCTTCGACCGGACGAAGCGTGCGGCGCGCCAACAAGTAGCTCGCGGCTGCTCCTGCTGACAGTACAAATATGTTGAAAAACACGAGCTGGCCAAAGAGACGCGAGCGGCTTTCATGAGCTCGTTGCTCGCGCCAGTTGCGGAAGTCATCATCGCCGATGTTTATAATGATTTCACCTGGCCGCGGCGGACGATAACTCCGGCCAATTTCGCGGGAAGAGATGTTGTATACAATGATACTGAAAAGCAAGCTTATAAAGAGCAAAATGAGCGTATACCACGCCGTAAGACGAAGTGTTGCCGAGTGAAAAAGGGAATACTTCATGCGTCCTCGCTCAGTTTATAACCGAAGCCTCGGACGGTGTGAATGAGGACTTTACCTTTAAACGGTTTGTCGATTTTATTGCGTAGGTAGCCAATGTAGGCTTCGACCGTGTTTGGTAGTATGTTTGCGTCAAAGTCCCAGACATGATTTATGATGTTGTCTTTAGAAAGCACCCGATTTTTGTTTCGCAACATATACTCGAGCAAAGCATACTCTGTTTGCGAAAGCGAAATGGTTTTACTATTCCGCCGAACCTCGTAACTGACGGTGTCGAGAATGAGGTCGCCGGCATGAAGTACCGTTCCGTTTATTGTGTGTGGCCGGCGGGTTAGGGCGCGCAGCCGGGCCAGTAGTTCCTCAAACGAGAACGGTTTTACGAGATAGTCATCTGCACCCGCGTTCAGCCCCTCAACGCGGTCTCGTATTTGACCCTTTGCGGTGAGCATAAGAACGGGTGTTTTGACTCCGTCAGCCCGAATTTTTTCGCAGACTTCAAGCCCGTCCATGCCGCCGGGAAGCATACGGTCAAGAATGATAACATCGTACTCGTCAGCAGTCGCGCTAGCTAGACCGCTTGGACCATCAGTACAAACTTCTACCGTTGAATGCTCTTGTTCTAGGCCGCGTTTCATGGCATGAGCAATTTTGGGTTCGTCTTCGATGAGTAGTAGTTTCATATATGCATCAGTCTAAAAACTGTACCTGAATTATACCTGAGAATCAGCATATTCATACGTGTCCCATCCCCTGAACTCAACTCAGTGTCCACTCGCCCCCCCGCCTTGTCATTCCGGACTCCATGTGCTTTGTCCAAATTCCATTCTCGTCATCCTGAGGCAAAGCCGAAGGATCTTCTTCGATTGCCTGTTTTCTTCGCGCGGTCCCGCCCGCGCCTGGCGGCCAGCTTTGGGTGGCCAAAGCCGGGCAAAACCACCGGGGAGAAGCAAACGACCGGCTGACTTACCGACATGCTTTTGCCTCTCGGGTTTGTGCGGAACTCGTCATTATCCATTCCTCAGACATCCTCCGCTCGCCGCGAGCCAAAAGCATGTCAGTAAATCAGTCGTTATGCATCCCCGGATTCCAGCGACCCAACGCGTATCTGCTTCGAGGCGAAGTATTCGCTTCAAACTAAAGCTTCTTCATTCTTCGTTCATCATTCCGTTTTCCAAAAAAAATCGTCCCGGGTGAAACTACCAGGGACGGTTTGGGCAAATGGGGTAAAATTATTGGTTTGTGGCGCTAGACGAACTCGTGCTCGTTTGGTTTTGGCCAGCACCATCACGCGGGTCGCCAGGACCACCAGGGCCGTCATGCCCATGTCTGCCACCGAAGACGAGGTAACGGTATTCGGTTGAGATGTTGTTGTCGCTGAACCATTTGTCGAGTGCTGTGCGTTCGGCGTCCATAGTGCTCTTGCGATCAGTTTCAGACTTGTTCTCCATGCTACTGCGGTTTGCGTCACGCTTTTTCTGAAGCTCGGCACGCTTCGCGTTGATGAGGTCCGCTTGTGCCTGGGTAAGCTTGCCGTCTTTTACTAGCTGTGCGACTTGATCCTTTAGTTCGGTCTCGCGCTGTGCTTGCATGGTCGTGCGATTTTCGTCAAACACAGCCTGCACGTCGCTTTCTTTGAGATTAAACTTCTTTGCGACGGCGCTCACTAGCTCAGACCCGCGCCCGATGTTTGTGTTTTGCGCGGCGCTTGCAAGTCCCGCTACACCAGTGGATGCTAAAACTGCAGCGATACTGGCTGCGACAATTGTTTTTTTCATAAATATTGCTCCTTATGTTGTAAGTGTTGTTGCTGCAACGTCCCCTATAGTAGCGGACAAATATGAGAGATTCCTGAGCTCATACTGCTTGAGGTAATAGGACTCGAGTGATAGAGTAAAGATAAGGAGAGCTGCAATAGTGGGCGAGCAAGATCCGAAAAATAAACATATTGTCATCATTGGTGCCGGAACAACAGGCATCATGCTTGCGAATCGTCTACAGAAATCTGGGCACGATGTTACTGTCATAGACCCCAGCAGGGTTCATTACTATCAGCCTGGATTTCTTTTTGTTCCGTTCGGCCGTTATCGCCTCGATCAATTAGGTAAACCTTTGGCTTATTTGCTGCACCCGGGCGTTCGTCATGTCGCGTCTATGGTCACAACATTGCAGCCAGCAGAGAAAACTTTGACACTGAGTTCTGGAGATACGGTGGCATACGATGTCCTTGTCGTTGCAACGGGCACACGAATAGATCCCAGTATGACGGATGGACTGCTGGGTGAAGGCTGGCGTCAAACAATTCACGACTACTATACACCGGAAGGAGCAGAAGCTCTACGACTGACGCTAGAAAAGTTCAAAGCAGGCAACTTAGTCGTGCAAATTATGGAAATGCCCATAAAGTGTCCAGTTGCACCACTGGAATTTACTTTTTTGGCCGACGACTTTTTTAAGAAGAAGGGCTTGCGCGACAAAGTAAATCTAACCTATGTGACGCCAATGTCTGGTGCTTTTACCAAGCCTGTGGCTGCTGCAAAACTGAGCCACATGCTTACTGATCGGAAAGTTGAGGTTGTGACAGATTTTCTGACCGAGCGGGTCGACCAAACAGCAAAGAAGGTCGTATGTTACGATGGACGCGAAGTGCCCTACGACTTGCTTGTTTGCGTACCAATCAACGTCGGTGCAGAGTTTCTCAGAAGCAGCGACTTGGTGAATGATGTTGGGTTTGTCGAGGTCAACCATCGTAGTTTGCAATCTACAAAGTACCCGCATATTTTCGCTATTGGCGACGCAGCCGATGTGCCTACCTCGAAAGCCGGTTCGGTCGGGCATTTTGAAGCACATACGCTTCAGCGGAATATCGACGCCTTTTTGGAGGGGCAGCCGATGTCAGAAGACTTCGATGGTCATAGCAACTGTTTTGTGGAGTGCGGCGGGGGCAAGGCGCTGCTACTGGATTTCAACTATGACACCCAGCCGTATACGGGCAAGTTTCCTTTTGCGGTGTTAGGTCCTATGAAGCTTCTCGGCCCGAGCCGAATGAACCATTGGGGTAAGTTGGCTTTTCGCTGGATATACTGGCACTTGCTATTACCGGGTCGCAGGATACCTTTTATACCAGAGCAAATGAGCTTGAAGGGAAAGGCTATTCCACCCGAAGAGATAGTGAAAAACCAATCCCAGGTGAAACCAACAGGGGTAAAAACATCATCCCAGACGAATCAGACGAAAATAGTAAACGAACCAAAGGAGGAAATATTGTGAATAAAACCATCGCAGGTCAAGATGTCGAAGTCGATGTCGAAGGCTATATGACGGACCCTAGCGCTTGGAACGGCGAAATAGCAAAAGCAATCGCGGCTGAACTTGGCACCGGTGAGCTTACTCAAAAACACTGGGATGTACTAAACTGGCTACGCGAGCAGACTGCGCAGGGCGTAGAAATGAATATTCGGAAGGTTGGCGGCTCGGGTATTGTCGACATAAAAGAGTTTTACCAGCTGTTCCCAAATGGCCCGCTGAAGAACGCCAGTAAAATCGCTGGGCTACATAAACCAACGAGCTGTTTGTAAGGAGAAAAAACATGAGCGAACAACATCCGCATAAAACCGAACACGATGGCCATGATATGTGCCATATTTGCAATCAGTGCAAAAACTGCCACGCGTGTCGCTGCGAAGTACCGCAAGGTCCAGCACTGAAAAAAATGATGATTATCGTCAGTAAAGCAGGGATAGACAGTGTCTATGCTGCGCTAATCCTGGCCAATGGCGCGCGCAGTGAAGGTATTGAGTGCGATATGTTTTTCACATTCTTTGGCCTAGACGCTATTACAAAAAAACGCATGGAACATTTGCGTGTCGCCATGAGCGGCAACCCTGGTATGCATATGCCGGAAATTGCCGGTGTCGTGCCGGGTATGGAAACATTTGCCACTCATATGATGCAAAAACGCATGGCTGAGCTCGATATACCAGGCGTGAGTGAGTTTTTAGACATCATAAAAGCAGCCGGCGGACATATATACGCCTGTAAACTTGCCATGGAAATGTTTAAGCTAGAGCAAACGGATATGTGGGGCGATATCGATGGCGTGCTGACTGTCGGGCAGTTTTACGAACGCTATGTCCCAGGTAGCCAAGTGGTCTTTATTTAGGGCTTAGCTAGAAGTAGTTACGGCCTTCAAACAGGTCGGATACTGAACCGCCGGTAGCGACTTCGTGTAGTGCGGCTGCAATCATGGGCGCGACTGGCAAAACGGTAATTTTGTCTTCCAAAACTTTTTTGGCGTAGTCCACAGGAACGGTATCGGTGACAATTAGCTTGTCTATAGCCCCGCCTTGTAGCCGCTCGATGGCGGGGTCAGAAAGTAAGGCGTGTGTCGCGCTGGCTATAACTGCGGTTGCTCCTGATTTTTTGAGTGTTTCAGCCGCCGTTATTAGCGTACCGGCGGTATCTATCATGTCGTCGGTCATAAAGCATATCCGCCCCTCAACGCCCTGCAGTTTTTTAGGCCGAATTAGTTTAGAAGAATCGTGTCTGTCACGAGTCTTTTGAAGATGGCGAAGACGAATGCCTAGTAAATCTGCTGCACGCTCGGATTCTTTAGCGCGACCTGTGTCAGGCGACACGATTGCGAAAAGCTCAGGATCACGATCTGCCATCTCTGTTTTGAGACCCTCAAGTATAAGTCTTTCTGCTACCAAATGATCAAAGGGACCGTGGAACGTACCTTGAACTTGCGGAGAGTGCATATCAATCGTTACCAACCGGTGAGCACCAGCCATCTGAAGCATGCGCGTCACCACAGCGGCAGAAATGGGCTCCCTTCCTTTGGCTTTTCGGTCTTGTCGGCTGTAGCCCAGGTACGGAATGACAATGGTTATCTCGCGCGCCGATGAGCGAAAGGCCGCGTCTATCAGCAGCATGGTTTCCATAAGCGCGTCGTTTACAGACAAATTTCGTTTATAGTCGTGCGCAAATGTTTGAATAATGATGACGTGTTTGCCTCGAACAGATTCACTGTATTGCACGTACATTTCACTGTTGGCAAACCGTTTTGTGTTGAGCGATCCGAGCGAAAGCCCCATTGCTGCCACAGTTTCTTCGGCCAAGCGTGGGTGCACGGTGCCGGTTACAATGTATAAATCTTCTGGATTGAGTGCAATTTTTTGAGCCATAGACACTACCAACCTCCGGTACGTTAAACCCTTTCCTCCAGAGTATATGGAATGGCCTCATTTTTCAATCAAAAACCCTCATTCCGCAAAATGAGGGTTTTTGGAGGGGTCAGGTGGGACTCGACTCACTTACAGCGAGCCCGCAACTTCACCTAGGCAAGCATAGCTTTCAAGGGAAAATTGCCTTGCAACATGCCACTGGCATGTCTCGCCGTGACATTATTTTGATATGTCGGGTATTCGAGCCGCTTGCAGCCCAAAGAAAAAGCCCTAGGTTGGCTAGGACTTCTTCTTTGGAGGGCCAGGTGGGACTTGAACCCACGACATTCTGCTTAAGAGGCAGACGCTCTAACCAGCTGAGCTACTGGCCCATCGACTATTCGCACGAAATTGTAACAAATCACCTCTGTTTTGGCAAGTGCGTGTCGCTACTGCTACAATGTCCTCATGAAAATACTTAACGGTCGAGAACTTGCGGAGTTTGTTAAAGAGCGGCAGGCAAAAGAGGTGCGGCGGCTCAACCAGTCACTAGGTGTTACGCCTAAACTTGCCATTGTATATACACTCGAGCATGGGCCGAGTCTTACCTATATGGGCATGAAAAAGCGTTACGGTGAGGACATTGGAGCGTCGGTAGACGTGCATTACGTTGCCCAAGACAAGGTAAAAAGCTTGCTTGACTACCTAAATGCCGACACGAGCGTCCACGGGATAATCGTACAGCTACCTTTGGCTGACACAGCCCAGACTGACGAAGTCGTGAATATGATTGCGCCCGAGAAAGATGTAGATGGTCTTGGCGAAACCGCACCGTATACTCCGGCAACACCTATGGCGATATTATGGCTTTTGGCAGGTTACAATGTTGATCTACAGCATTCACGTATTGCTCTAGTCGGGCGTGGCAAACTGGTCGGAGCACCGCTTATTAAAATGTTTACCGAAAGTGGCTACAACTTTGTGCTCATTCATAGCCAAACACCAAACACCAAAGAGCTGCTGCTTGAATCGGATGTTATCATCACGGCGACCGGTCGTGCTGGGCTAATAACCTCAGACATGATTAAGCCAGGTGCCGTTGTTTGCGACGCGGGAGTGGCGGGCGAGAAGGGTAAGACTACTGGTGATGTGGCAGACGATGTCTACGAAAGAGATGACATAACGCTCACGCCGCGCAAGGGCGGTGTGGGACCGCTCACTATATGTGCTCTGTTCGAAAACACCATTCGCGCCGCCGAGGCAGCCGTTCAAAAATAACTATGAAAATTGGTGTATTCGACTCTGGTGTCGGTGGACTGAGTGTCGCGCAGGCAATTGAACGCGCATTGCCTCAGCATGAAATACTATTTCGTCACGATAGCCCGGAGCATTTTCCGTACGCAACGAAAGCACCAGAAGAAATATTTGGTTACGTTGTGCCTGTCGTGCAATCACTCGTTGATGACGGTTGTGCCATTATCGTTGTGGCGTGCAATACAGTCAGCACGACGCTGATAGACCAGCTACGGGATCATTTTAACGTACCATTTATTCCCGTTGAACCTCACCTAAAAAGTGCCGAAGACTTTACCGTGTCAAACATCATCGCAGTCTGTGCTACGCCGACCACACTGGCGAGTCAACGCTATGCTGCACTCAAACATTGCTACACAAGTAATATGACTGTTCTTGAGCCTGACTGTGCCGATTGGTCAACCCTGATTGAACATAATGAAATGAATGAGGAGCGACTACATAAAAGTATCGATCCTATTCTCAGAGCTGGAGCTGACGTAATCATACTCGGCTGCACACATTATCATTGGATCGAAGCTGATATTGTCAAAATATCCAAAGGTCGAGCAGTTGTAATTCAGCCCGAGGAATACATTATTCGTCAGGTTAAACGAGAGATTGCACGCCTCGCTTGAACTGGTTGCCGCGGTCTTTGTAGTTCTCAAACATGCCAAAGCTAGCGCAACCTGTTGAAAGTAAAACTACATCGCCATCATGAGCGACGGTTTGTACGTTAACCAGAACCTCACTCATAGTATTGCCGCCAGGTATATAATCATTAAACCCAGCGTCTTCTAAAGCGCGTTGAATCCTTGCTGCTTGATCTCCAATAAGTAGCGCTTTCTTTACGTTGTTACTGGCGACAACGCGAGCAAGTTCATCATAGGAAGCACCCTTATCTGAGCCGCCGAGTATGATGATTTTTGGTTGCTCAAATGCTTGCACGGCGACAATAGCAGTCTCGGGCGTCGTGCCAAAACTGTCGTCATAGTATTTGACCCCATGGAGTTCACGCACAAACTCAAGGCGGTGTTCGAGACCGGAAAACGTGGTAAGTACACCGCGGATGGCAGTTTTTACTCTGTCGATTTCACTTGGGTTGTTTGGGCGGAGGGCTTGCCAAACTGCCGTAGTTGCCGCGCAGGCGTTCTGCCAGTTGTGCTTGCCCAGCAGTTTTAGCTCGTCGGTCGTGCAGATTTCTACGCCGGCTATAGTGATCATATTGCCATTTACCCGTGCGCCAGGCGAAGTGTAGTAGCGGATTTTTTGTCCCGCGCCAGCCGAGGCAATATGTTTTGATATATCGTTTTCGGCGTAGTAAATTGCGACATCGTCGCTTTTTTGCCATGCAAACAGTCGGGATTTGGCCGCGATGTAGTCGGCCATATCTGTATGCCAATTCAAGTGCTCGGGTACAACCATAAGACAGATAGCAATATGTGGCGAGTGCTGAATGTCTGAAAGCTGAAAGCTACTAAGTTCCAACACGACCCAGTCATCGGGCTGAACCTGGTTGATGAATTCCAGGGGCGATTTGCCAATGTTGCCGCCGAGCCATACGGTACGACCGGCCGCCTCGAGCATTTTAGTAGTGAGCGTGCTGGTAGTGCCTTTACCCTTTGTGCCAGTTATGCCGATAGTGTTGCGGGTGGGACAAACCCGCAAAAATTCATTGACGCTCGTCGTGATCTTCGCTTCGACTCCAGGATTGTCTTGTAGGATATGGCCAGGGTGGATGCCCGAGCTTCGGACGATGAGATCAAAGGTCGCCATACCGTGCAGGTACGCCTCACCGAGCTGCACGGCAAATTGATTCGGTACGTCGAGCGATTCGTCACTGTCACATAGTGTGACGGTGTGGCCATGGCGTGCAAAGTACTCGGCGCTGACGCGCCCATCCGTGGCATACCCAACAATCGCAACTTTCATACCTCTATTCTAACGCGCCTTCTATGTGCAAAGGTGACTTCTTTGCACAACGTTCATGGTTGGTACATCCTTACGTGGTAGCATAGAATTGTGTAAAGAAGTCACCTTTGCACATAGTTAAGGAGGAAAAGATGCCTAGCCGCAATTTGATACGCGAGTTTGAGGAAAATGCTTATTACCATGTATACAACAGGGGTGTTGAAAAGCGTACTATTTTTCTTGACGATCAGGACTACACTGTATTCCTTGGGCTGCTTAAAAAATATCTTCTTGGAGTCCAGACAAGCAAAACTAACCGCCATCTCGTAAAACGAATCGACGACCAAGTCCAACTCCTCGCGTACTGTCTAATGCCTAATCACTTTCATCTTTTGCTCCATCAAACAAGTTTATCAGGGGTCAGCACGCTCATGAGACGTGTAGCAACTGGCTATTCTATGTATTTCAATGATCGGTATAACAGGGTCGGCTCACTGTTCCAAGGAACATATAAAGCTTCCCGCATCAATGCCGATGACTACTTACACCACATATCTCGGTATATACACATGAACCCTGATAATTACCAGGTTTGGCCATATTCAAGCTACAAAAATTATCTTGGCCAGCGTAAACAGGACTGGCTTCAGCCAGAGGCGGTTCTAGATATTTTTTATAATGACCCGAAACAGTACCAGGAATTTCTGAGCGACTATGCGGAAACTCGAGATGAGCGTAATATTCTCAAATGGCAGCTTGCGAACAACCCTGAAGAAATCTAGAAATTTTGTGCAAAGAAGTCACCTTTGCACAAAAGGTGGTGGAGAAAAGTCCGTTTACGCGGCGAGTTCAAGTTTGACCATTTCGGCGACTTGGCGAGGGGTCATTTCTGCCTTAACTATGTAGCGTTGGATGCCAAGATTTTTCAGTTCGGGCGGGGCTTGCTCCTCGCCAGAATTTGTGAGAATGATGACTCTCATGCCTTTACCCCAACTTGTTTTACGGAGATGTTCAAGCATTTCCTCGCCGTTCATCTCGGGCATCATCAAGTCTAGAAGGATTATGTCTGGCTTCATTTTTTCAACGAGCTCAAGACCCAATTTACCATTTGCAGCCGTTTCAACCTCAAACCCCTCTGCCTCGAACTTTATTCGATACATCATACTTATAGCTTGATCATCTTCAACAATTGCAATCTTTGCCATATTGATAGTATATCGCACATATGTTACGATTTAATAGATAGAATGCATCTGCTTGACTAATAATAAAAAGTATAGTATTATACATAAATGCCTTTAACACCGTATCCCGCAACTAAAACCAGTGAAGATCCTCAAAAATACACTGACCTTGCTCCAGAAATATACAGACAAAGGTTAGTTATTGAAGGGTATCCACGGACCCCGATAGCCGGAGAGGCAATCAAGCAGTATCTTACGGAGTTATCCGAAGTATGTGGCATGAAAACTCTTATTGAACCCGTGACACACCTGAGCGATACCTACGGCTGGGCGGGTTGGATTCACTGGGAGACGTCGGGTTCTCATTTTTATGCATGGGACCAACCGGTACTATTTTTTAGTGTCGACATATACACCTGCAAGTCATTTGATCCGCAAAAAGCGGTCGCTTTTACGCGTGAATTCCTCGATGCAACAGAGGTAACTTTCAAGGATTTTTGATGTTTGTAACCGCACCAGTGCCTGGGTCGCCCGAAACAAGCCCAGAAAAACTTTTTCGGTATGACCTATCGGACGAAGAATTAAGGGGTACATCTGAAGGATTGTTTTCACAGAAGCAGCCATCGGTAAGCGAAGGATTTGTTTGTTATAAGTTTGAAGGCAGCAGCCCTTTTGCAAACATAGGCCGCACGCTTGAACAGCGGATTTTTGAGGAGGCTTTTCCGAATGAAACACACGATAAAGAACTTTTTGAAAGGGAATATGGTCCTTATGACTCTGCTAGTACGTTTTTAGTCAGTTTTGACGCAAAGACCAAAGAACCTGTTGGTGTTATCCGCTATATTAAAAACTCGTCTGCTGGGCTAAAAACAATGAACGATGTTACGCAGATTGCTGCAGAGCAGGGTATTACTCTGAACGAGGAAATCCTCAAGAAAACATATGGAATCGCTTCTATCGATAATGTATGGGATATCGGTACGGTGGGTGTGCTAAAAACGGCTCGTTCGGCACGTATGGCCGTGAGTGGCCAACTGTACCGAGCGCTCTACGTTTCAATTATGGACAAAAATGACGGGGTCGTGCATGGGATTTCAGTTATAGATAGCAAAACTTTGGGGCAACTTAAAGAACACATGGGTTTACCTATGAAGCCGCTTTTGGGCATGCATCCGTTTGAATATCTAGGGTCGTCAAAAAGCGAGACTACATACTCACGCCCGGACGAGTACGCAAAAGCCGTTCGTAAAAAGCTTGCTCTTTCCAGATGCGGTGCTGCGGCGCTCGGGGTCTTGCCCGGAGACTGGTCCCGTAAAACTTCAAAACAGCTCAACATGCTCATCGGCATACTAGATGCATTTATCAATGGCAAAAATATCGATGGCGTAATAGACGCAGATTTACAGTTCCCAGTGAATATTCGTTAGTCAACCATAAGCATAGTACGCTACAATACTGAGCATATGGATGGGGCTCTGCTAACTTTGCTGTTCGTAACGCTGACGAATCTTACACTTGGGCTTTTTATATATTTTCGTAATCGCAATAATGCTGCTAATCAGTTGTTTTTGGCATTAACAGTAGCAATCATTGGGTGGACCATTACGAACTTTTTGACCAATGTAGTCTACGGTGACGTTATTCTAAATGAGATAGCTAACAAGCTCGCGTACATGCTTGCCTTTTGTATTGCGCTGGTTGCGGTACTTTTCACCTACCAGTATCCATTAAAGCGCAAAGCAAGTCGAGTAGAAGTAGTTTTTGTAGGTGTATCTGCCGTGCTTATGCTTGGCGGTTCATTGCATCCGAGTATTGCTGGCCATATCCTTTCAAAAGACGGCGAACTTCTGTTCCAGGCCGGTAGATTAGTATGGGTTTATGCAGCATTCTTTTTGGCTATGATTTTAGTGTGTTGCATGAACCTTCTAAGTGCCGCTAGAACAAGCTCGGCACAGGCAAAAAATCAAGCCATATATATACTTTTAGCATTCAGCGTTACTGCTGTTCTTGGCTTATTTTTCAACCTCGTAATTCCTGTGTTTGCGTCTGACTGGGCAACAACGCATATCGGACCATTATCTACTGTTGTGCTTGTGGGCGTAATTAGTTACTCTATGCGTCGCCACGGTTTGTTTGACATACGTAGCTTCTTTGTACGCGCTGTAGTCTACACATTTACAAATATATTGATTAGCGTTTTGTATGTAGCCCCTATCGTTATCGTCTTTCTACTTCTTTTTCACGAGGCTATTGAGCCGTACAGGCTTATCATTGGAACACTTGTCGGAAGTGTTGTAGCGGCCAACTATTCACATATAAAAACGTACTTTAATCGCTTCAGTAACCGAATTTTCTTCCGTGAGGTGTATGATCCGGCGCAATTGCTCGCTGATCTAAATAAGGCACTCGTCAGTAAAGTCGGTCTTCAAGAGCTTGTTGACGAAACAAGTGGCATTATTGATCGTGATTTTCGTCCTGAATACACTACGTTTCTCCTACGCGATAAATCTGACCGTCTGCAGCAAATTACGCGTAGTAATTTACCTAAGCTGCCAATACTAAAGCTCACAGATCTTTCAAACAGAAATAAAGATAGTGTTATTATCACAAGACTTTTGGAACAGGGTTCGATGCGTATTCTTCTAGAGGAAAATGATATCGCCGCTCTGATTAGACTGACAAATGCGAAGTCAAGTTCGAAGGCACTCGGTTATGTCGTACTTGGGCCAAGAAAGAGCGGCAAGGCTTACGATCTCCAAGACATGCAAGTATTGGAGGCTGTAGGCAACACACTTGTTATTGCTATGCAAAACGCGTTGCATTTTGAGGAAATTCAGCGATTTAACGCGACTCTGCAAGAGCGAGTCGAAGAACAAACGCGCAAGTATCGCACCGCAAATGTGAAGCTGAAGAAACTCGACGAGACGAAGGACGAGTTTATCTCTATGGCGAGCCACCAGCTTCGCACGCCGCTGACGAGCGTAAAAGGCTATTTGAGTATGGTGCTCGAAGGTGACACCGGGCCACTAAAGCCTCAGCAGGAACAGTTACTCAAACAATCGTATTTGAGTAGCCAGCGGATGGTTAACCTTATTGCTGACCTGCTGAACCTATCGCGTCTCAACACAGGGAAGTTTGTCATAGACGCACAGCCAACTGACCTTAGGGTCATCGTAGACCAAGAGGTATCTCAGCTCAAAGAATCCGCTCGAGCCAAAAGCATTACTATGCAATGGAATGCGCCAACAACTTTTAGTCTGTTGTCTCTCGACGAAGGAAAAATGCACCAGGTTGTGATGAACTTTATAGATAACGCGATTTATTACACACCAGAAAACGGTACAATTTTGGTCACACTTACAGAAACAGAACAGGCCGTGGAGTTTCGGGTAAAAGATAGCGGCATAGGTGTGCCACGCGACCAGCATCGCCACCTTTTTACGAAGTTTTATCGCGCAGAAAACGCGCGCCGCATGCGGCCGGACGGCACGGGGCTGGGACTGTATATGGCCAAAAAAGTGGTGGTTACGCAAGGTGGGAGCATCATCTTCGAAAGCCAAGAGGGCAAAGGAAGCACCTTTGGCTTTCGGTTTAGTAAAACACCCATAATGCCACAATAAAATCGAATCTATACAAACGAGACGCAGTACACGTAATCACTATTTTGCTGAATGTACAACAGAGCGGTAAAAATACTTGACTAAGCATGATGATTATGCTACAATTTTGTCTAATCAGTTAAACCTTCCGGTTTAACCGAAAAGGTAGAGACATCAGTTATAAGGAGTATATATGACAAGTATTGAACAGATTATGCCCTCAAGGATGCAAGAAATAGTAGCCAAAGGTTTGATTGCAATAGGCAGTATTCTTGGTGTAACGGCTTGCACAGAAGCCCCTTCTCAGCCCCAGCCTGAACACGCGCTTCAAGCGCAGTGGACTGTACCATATGATCCACAATCAGCTGATAAATATTCGGCAGGTACCGGTTATTTTGCCTCAGATGGACTTGCAAACTGCGTGAAACTTGTAACTGAGCACCCGCAAATAGACGTTGGTCCTATCGACAAGGGCTTGCAAGGCAATCCAACGCTCACGGTAAATGGCAAAGAACACGTTGTGTTTCGGGTCGGCAGAGTAGACGGACGCGTTAAAGCAGATGGCGCGAGTTTACCTCTAAAAAAGCACGCGAGCGAAAGCGCTCCAACCTTGGTAGATGCCGCCGCAGCAATTTGTACCGATGCAACAGTTGCTGCTGAATTAATGGCTGGCTCTAGCAAAATAAAAATCGGCGACAAAACCGTCCAAGAGCTTAATCCATGGTTTCCTGTCAAAGACCCGAGCCAAATCAACGATTGGGCAGCCGAAAGCATGACAAAAGAAAAGACTGATGTTGAGACAGTGGCAAAACATGAAAAGTATGAGGCCGTTATGCGACGTGTCGCTACTCTTGTTCTTCGCTCTAGTGACAAAGGAATCGTAAGAGCCCAAACCACGGCAAATATACATGTCCCTCCAACCGAGACAATGAAAGTTAGTGATCCAAATCAGGAATCTAAAAGCTCTTTTGAAATACCGGAGTTTGCGTGGAATACCTGGAATGGCAGCGGTTATGTAAACGGTCAATACACCGGAATGTTTGTAAAAGGTGCTATTGAAACAAAACCTGGTGAAGAAATTGCATGCTATGGTTTTAATGATGGGAATGAAAAGGGTGAAAATGCCGATGCCCGATTTGCTATCTTTGACTGTGACGGTACACCTGTGAACCCAACCCCACGGACTACTACCCCAAGCCCAACCCAACCACAACGCACGCCAACAACACATCCCACAGCGCCTCCCACAACGCCTCCTATAACATCTAGTTCAGGGAAGCAAGCCTCTGAACGGCCTGCCCCCAAGGAAGTAACAGTAGTAGTTTGTGGCAAGAATGAATATCTTGGACGTGATGAAGTTTGCCACCCTAACTCAACTTCCGCCGAAACAAGCGGTTCGGATACATCAACCGAAGAAGGCAAAGGTGGCAGCGGAGCTGGCGCCACGAACACGACGCAAGCTCCGCCCACGTCATCTCCCGCGGCGACTGTCCCAGTCGCCGTCGCACCAACCGCTACGGTTGCCAAGCCGTAGCGGCGTACGACCCGCCTCGGTCAGACTCGAACTTACGTGCGAACACTCGTGAGATTCACGGGCGTCTGACCGCTGCGGCTATATTTGAATAACCCGAAAGACTTTGTTCCCGCTCGCTATCTCCTTCGGCTCCAACAGTGGTACTTATGTCGAACTGAGGCTATAATCGCAAAAAGGAAATCTGTCCCTTACAGGTAGCAAGTGGTATGTCACCCTCCCCATATACTGAACACACTGTCTAGCTAGCAAACAGTACAATGTA
>CAYROK010000020.1:0-22466 GCA_964425975.1 uncultured Candidatus Saccharibacteria bacterium | reverse complement strand
ACATTGTACTGTTTGCTAGCTAGACAGTGTGTTCAGTATATGGGGAGGGTGACAAACGACCCCCCCGGGGGGGCAGAAGGACTGAGCGCATCCAGCAGACAAGCGTCTCATATAGTGATGATACCACATCAAATAAACACAAAGCTCAAATGCTGAAAACTATGATCTGTCCTGAAGGTAATTTCCGTACCCGCTCTTTTTAAGGGGTTTGGCTAGGGCGGTGAGCTGGTCGGCGGTGATGAAACCTTGCTGGTAGGCAATTTTTTCTGGGGAGCCGATGATTTGGCCGGTGCGTTTTTGCATGACGCGGACGTAGTCGCTGGCGTCGGTTAGGCTATCTATGGTGCCGGTGTCGAGCCAAACGTCGCCTTCATCGAGTGTCGTGACTTTTAGCTTGCCGCGGCGTAAATATTCTTCGTTCACGCTGGTAATCTCTAGTTCTCCGCGCTCACTTGGCTGTATATTCTTCGCAATTTCTATGACATCATTATCGTAAAAATATAGGCCCACCACAGCGTAGTTCGATTTTGGCTGCACGGGCTTTTCCTCAATAGATACAGCATGTTTTTCGTTATCAAATTCGACGACGCCATAGCGCTCAGGATCAGAAACCTGATAGGCAAAAACGATGCCGCCCTCTGGGTCGGTACAGGTTTTGAGCGATTCATCGAGTTTGTGCCCATGGAAGATATTGTCTCCGAGTACCAGAGCCACCTTGTCATCGCCCACAAACTCCTCACCGATGATAAAAGCCTGGGCGAGTCCATCAGGTGACGGCTGTACTGCATATGAAAGCGAAATGCCCCACTGGCTGCCGTCGCCGAGTAAGCGCTGGAAGCCCGCCTGATCATCGGGGGTGGTGATGATGAGGATTTCGCGTATCCCCGCCTGCATAAGCGTCGTGAGGGGGTAGTATACCATCGGCTTGTCATAGATAGGGATCTGCTGCTTGCTGATAGCCTTCGTAATTGGGTGTAATCTCGTACCAGAACCACCCGCTAAAATGATGCCTTTCATACTTCTAATCTCCTCATTACTATTGTATATCACTAATGCATGGCGGGACGCCGCTTCGAGCATCCATCGAATATATTCATGGAAAAAAGCGCACTTGGCCGGGGTTCGTTTTATCAAATAGCTGCTGGTTAAAGTTCAGTGGATTAACTGTGGTATAGCTGTGTTCAGGATAATCTCTCGAAAATTCGATAGGTAAATGCGGCCTCTTTTTAGTGCCAAGTTTGATTTCGAATGCTCGCAACGTCTGTCCTTCCTCCTCTACGAGATCAATCTCGCGCTTATTGGCATTGCGCCAGTAATAAGATCGGACGTGTCGATTGGTACAGGCGAGATACTTAAGACGTTCGATGATGCAGAAATTTTCCCACAGCGCACCGCCGTCATCTCGCGTATCCACGGGGCGAAAGTCATCGATAAGAGCATTGCGTATACCAAGATCAACAAAATATACCTTGCGCAATCGGCCGATTTCGGCTCGCTGGTTGCGCCGGTACTGGTTGCGCCGAAATACAATAAAGGCCTTTTCTAGAAGGTCAATGTAGCGTTCAACGGTGTCTCGGCTGATTGCGAGCCGTCTGCTGAGTTCACTGTAGTTAACTTCTCCCCCAATTTGATATGCCAATAGCTGCAGAAGGTTATTTATAATAGTTTGGTCGTATATAACTGCCGGCGAAAAGGCATCCCGGTAGAGATAGTTTGTTGCTATATTTCGTAGCCTTGTTTCGGCATCATCCCCCGACAATGGCCACATGCCAGGGTAACCGCCACGTACCATCAGCACCTTTGCATTGTTCTGTAGCTCTGGTGTGTTCTGCGAAATTTCACGTACGCTCAATGGGTAAAGCAGCAACTCCACACTCCGCCCTGTAAGCGGTTCTGTCACTTTATTGGAGAGGTCAAGGCTTGAAGAACCTGTTACCAGGAGCGGTATTTCGGGGTAGCTATCGTGGAGTAGCTTAAGTGATATGCCTATGTTCTCAACTCGTTGTGCTTCATCTATGATAACCATGTCAGAATTTCCCACATATGCTTTCAGCTCTGTTGCCGAGCGCTGTGTAAGATTGGTGACAATCGTAGGATCATCGCAGTTCAAATACAGCGGATTCTGGTACTTTTCTGCAACTTGTTTTGCGAGCGTAGTCTTACCAGTTTGCCGTGCACCGTAGACAATTGCTACTTGCTGCTGATGCAATATTCTCTCAACTTGGGGCTGAATATCACGGTATATCATAAATAATAGTATAAAACATACTATTAACGCGGGTCAAGCCGCAAAAAACATACTATTAACTCGGTTGCAAAGCTGCAAACCGTACTATTTTGCAAGTTCTCGTAAAACATACGTCTTCAAATCTCCATGCCAGTCATGGCTCTTGAAACCAGTTGTGTGTAGTTTGCTGAGATCCATTTCACTCTCAAGCGGCCTTGGGGCAACGCCCTCCTTGCCGGCAAAATACTCAGCGGTCGTCGTGCCCGTTACGACTAGGCCTGTGTAGCCAGCCTCGGCAAAAATTTCACGCGTTATGTCTGCCCAGCTCGCCGGCGTGCCATCATTCGTGGCATTGTAGGTCCCATATTGGGCCTGGCTGACGAGCAAGTGGTCGATAATGCGTACGAGTTCACTTGTGAAGGTGAGGCGGCCAATCTGATCTGCTACCACTGTCGGTGATATGCCTTTTTCGGCGACGCCGAGCATGGTACGAACAAAGTTCTTGCCTTCGCCAATCACCCAGGTCGCGCGTAGTATGTAGTGCTTCGGCAGCATGCTCACGACGATGTCGCCGGCTGCTTTAGTCTGACCATAAACACCGAGCGGGCTGAATTTTTCGTCCTCAGTATGCGGCTTGTGAGTACCATCAAAAACATAGTCAGAAGAAATGTGGACGAGCGTCATGCCGTATTGCAAGCATGCGCTCACCAGGTTTGCGACGGCCGAGGAATTGACATCCCACGCCGCCACCCGTCCCTCGACCGTCTCAGCACCATCGACGTTTGTGTAGGCCGCCGCATTGAGAATTATTTCTATCCCCGACCAGTCGAAGCTATCTACTGACGCTTGGTTTGTGATGTCTAGTTCGCCGATGTCGGCAAACTGGGAGCCGGGGTACTTTTCACGGAGCGCTGTACCAAGCTGGCCATTCGCACCCACGATAAAAATTTTGCTATCGTCCATTTATACCTCCAGTGGGGTTACATCTACTAGCAGCGGATTGGAGATATCCTTTTCTGACACAACGGCTTGAACTTTCGCGATGGGCCAATTGATGCCGAGAGCTGGATCAAAGAGATTCACGGCCACATATTGTACTTCGGGTGACCAGTGGGCGTTCACTAAGTATGTATAAGTTACATTATCCTCAAGTGTCTGGTAGCCGTTGGCGACGCCACGTGGTACGAAGACGGCGACGCCAGGGTTAAGTTCAAGAAAAAACGTCCGGCCGAATGAGTCACCCGCACGGAGGTCTACCCAGGCGCAAAAGGCGCGGCCGTTTGCCAGTGAAATGTATTTTTCCCACGGCTCAGCATGGAGGCCCCGAGTGGCGCCAGCACGGTCGTTATAGCTGAAGTTGTTCTGTACTGGTTCAAATGCTGGAAGCCCGAGTGCCTCCATCTTCGCCTTCTGATAGTTCTCCTTAAACCAACCACGACTATCACCGTGAATAGGTAACTTAACGACGAACACACCAGGTATCGGCGCCTTAGTTACAGAGAGTTCGGTGTAATCAATTGGGTCAAAACTCATAGAACCTCCGGAGATAAAAGATTACATATAGCAGATGACAGAGATTGAGCAGATATCATTTAGCAGACTCCTTCAGAGTGTTAATTATTGCTTGCAGTATAGACAATAATTCGTGGGCTTCCTGTCTTTGAGGCTTCCATGTTTCATCTTGGGTTAACTCTACTATTAAGTCAATCCAAAAACGTGTTTCGGCTGCTTCTTTCTTTGCTATAAAAATCTTATTACGAAAGTCAAACTTTGAGGCGCTATTGCACGCTTCAGCGTAATTTGCACCAATGCTAGAGGCAGATCTTATTAGCTGATCTGCAATTCGCGGTGAAAGTGCTTTTGTTACATCAAGCTTACGGATAACGTCTGCTGCGAAGAATAACATCCTGCTTTCTAGCTGTTCGTGTCTGTTATCTGTCATCTGATAAATCTCTGCTCAATGTTTTCTGTTACCTGCTATTTTCTACTGCCCCTGTTTTGCGTAGGCCTCTTCGATTGTTTTTTTCTCAGCTTGCCACCAGTCAGTATTCTCGGTGTACCACTTAATGGTCTGGGCGAGTCCGTCTCGCATGCCCGTCTGGGTGTCGGTGTAGTGGGGCTGCCATCCGAGCTCACGGCGGAGCTTTGAAGAATCCATTGCATAGCGCAGGTCGTGACCCGGTCGGTCATTGACGTGCTCATACCAGTCGCGACCCTTGCCCATAAGCTCGCAGATGAGCTCGATGACCGCTTTGTTATTGACGTGGTCGTTATCTGCGCCGATTATCCACGTCTCGCCAAGCGGGCTTTTGTCGATGATGAGGTGTACTGCTTCGTTGTGGTCGTCCACGTGTATCCAGTCGCGGACTTGTTCGCCACTGCCATAGAGCTTTGGTTTGATGTCGCTCAGTATATTCGTGATTTGGCGAGGGATAAATTTTTCGATGTGCTGGCGTGGTCCGTAATTGTTCGAGCAGTTACTAATGGTTGCTTTCACGCCAAAGGTTCGTACCCACGCACGGACGAGGTGATCACTGCCGGCTTTCGTGCTGGAATACGGGCTGGACGGGGCATACGGGGTAGCTTCGGTAAATCGATTCGGGTCATCGAGTTCGAGGTCGCCAAATACTTCATCTGTCGAGATGTGATGCAATCGTTTGTCGTATTTGCGGACGGCCTCAAGAATGGTATAGGTACCGATGATGTTGGTGTCGAGAAAGGGCCGGGGATTACGTATAGAGTTGTCATTGTGACTCTCGGCGGCGAAATGCACGACGATATCAGTATCCGCCACGAGCTTGTCCATCAACTCGGCGTCACAGATGTCGCCCGTCACAAACTCGATCTTATCGAGTACTTCTTTCAGGTTGTCTGGATTCCCAGCGTAGGTTAGCTTATCGAGAACCGTTATGTTGTACTCGGGTCGATTTTTGAGGGTATAGTGTACAAAGTTTGATCCAATAAACCCCGCACCGCCCGTAACCAGAAGTTTTGTCATATTATTAGTATAAGACCTCTGTCATACGTCGTCTATTGTCATTTTCGTAAATCTAGGCATGAACGTTTTACACAACAGCAGGCATTATTCGGTGACCAGTTCCTTTATGCGTGCAACCAGATTGTCCAAAGCTGCTTCGTCGTTGGCCTCAGCGTTCAAGCGCATGACGGGTTCGGTGTTGCTGGCACGCAAGTTGAACCACCCATCTGGTAGTGTCACGCTCAGGCCATCGAGCCAATCTTGATCATACTCGGCAAACGATTCACTTACTTTTTGCAGCATGGCTTTGGGGTCGGCAACCTCAAAGTTTGTTTCAGGTATCATCGGGTTGATCGTGTGCGAAGTGAAAACTATCTCTGATAGCGATGCATCCTGGGTGAAAATCTGTTCGAGCGCCACCAGCATGCTCAACATGCCAGAGTCGTTTGACCAGTAGTCTTTGAAGAAAAAGTGACCCGTTGTTTCCCCGCCAAAAACAGCACCAGCCCCGCGCATAACTTCGCCAATGTTGCTTCGCCCAGCTTTTGAGCGTATGGCACGAAAGCCCTTTGATTCAAGCCGTTCTACCACCGTTCGAGATGTCCGTACTTCATACACGAACGAAGGATTTGGAGTGTCGAGATATTTTGCGGCTAGTAGTGACATCATCTCGCTGCCAGACACTGGTCGGCCAGTTTCATCTATCATGGCCATGCGATCTCCATCGCCATCAAATGCAACGCCAAGATAACACGTTTTATCGCGTACAACGGCCTGTAAATCTTTAAGCGTTTCCAGCTTCTGAGGATTAGCCTCGTGGTTCGGAAACGTTCCGTCGGGTTCAAAGTATAATCTCTCGATAGTAAAGGGAAGGCGAGGCAGCAGCTTTTCAAGCACGACGCCAGCCATACCATTACCACAGTCCACGGCTATATGCACCGGCTTAAATCTTGTAACGTCAACGAACTTGAGGCAGTACTCTATCCACGCATCAATGAGATCTTCGTGCCTCGTTGTACCCGAGATGCCCGCGGTATCAGGAGCCGTAGGCGCGAGAGCACCGTCTCGTATATCTGAAAGGCCTTGGTCAAGTCCAATAGTTTTCGGTGTGTTGTCAAATAGTTTTATGCCATTATATTCACCGGGGTTATGGCTAGCGGTAATGATTGCCGCGCCGGCCGCACCAAAATGCGTCACACCAAAAACCGCCATGTCCGAGGTGACCATACCAATGTCGATCACATCGCGTCCAGCGGCCAGTATACCCGCTCTAAGTGCATCGGCTAGCTGCCTTGAGTCTGGTCGCATGTCATGCCCAACGACCACCGGGCCGCTTGATTGCAGCCAATTGGCAAAGCTCTGGCCGACGCGTGTCACCAAATCTTCACTTAGCTCACTGCCTACTTTGCCGCGTATATCATAGGCCTTAAAAATACTCGCGAGATCGCTCATGCATCCTCCTTGCTTCGTCTCTCTAGTATACCGGTTTGACGCAAGAGCTGTATACTACTAGACATGAAAATACTTTACGTCACACGCAAATTTCCTCCGACTGTGGGAGGTATGGAAAATGTCGCCGCCTGGCTCTATGAGGAACTGGTGAAGCGCGAAACAGTTAAACTTATCAAGTTTGGAGGCGCAAACAAATATCTTCCAGCCGTTTTTCCTTGGCTGGTTGTGCGCGCCCTTGCCGCTGGCTGGCTCATGCGTCCAGACATCGTATATGTGCAAGATGGACTAATGGGTGCTGCTGCACCAATCTTTCGTACACTTCTGCGCCGACCGGTGGTAGTCACCATACACGGCACCGAAATGGTCTATAAAAACCCGCTCTATGTAAAAACGGTCATTCCGGCACTCCGCCGCGTGAACGCTGTTGTCACGATCAGCCGCGCCACCACAGAAAAGGTACATGAAAAACTTCCAAATGTGCCTACCAAGCTTATTCACTGGGGCGTTCACGATGACTGGTACCTCACCGAAAGTCGCGCAAACATACGCGAGAAACTGAGTGAACACCTTGGCGTCGTTCTAGGGAATCGTCCGCTTATCATACTTGTCGGTCGTCTGGTCGAGCGCAAAGGTGCCTTCTGGTTTGTTGAAAATGTCATGCCGCGCTTGCGCGAAGAACTTCCCGATGTGGCATGCGTGATTGCAGGTAAGGGCAAAGACTACGACGCGATTGCCGCGGCCATAGCAGGGCACAACCTACAAGACACGGTCTACCTACCGGGCTACGTACTCGGCGATAATTTAAAACATCTCTATAACGCGGCTGATATCTTTGTCATGCCAAACCGACCGGGTTTTGGTTTTGAAGGTTTCGGTATGGTGGTGACAGAAGCGACAAGCTGCGGCACACCAGCTGTCATTGGAAATTATTCGGGGGTAACCGACGCGCTTGTCGACGGTAAAACGGGCTGGCTTGTTCCGGTTGATGACGTGAAAGCGTATCTGGAAAAAATCGTATCCCAGGCGAAAAACCCATCATTCAACCGAGACGATGTCCGTCGTGAAACCCTTGCCGCATACAACTGGCAGCAAACCACCGATGCGTACACCGCTTTCTTTCAAGAAGTCATTTCTTCCCAGCAGAAACGATGAATTTACTCAACAGTAACTGATTTAGCCAGGTTCCGCGGTTTGTCTACATTTAAATTCTTCTCAACTGCGACGTAGTACGCAAACAACTGCACAACGATTGCGCTCAGAAGCGGGGTTGTTTGCTCGAGGCTTTCGGGAATGTATATAACGTCATCGGCGAGACCCGCAATCGTCTCATTACTCTCGGTCGCAAGGGCAATTACCGGGCCTTTACGAGCGCGAATTTCTTCTATATTACTGTAAGTTTTTTCAAGAAGTTCAGAGTTGGTGGCTATGACAAAACTGGGAAAATTTTCGTCAATCAAGGCGAGCGGTCCGTGCTTGAGTTCTCCTGCCGCATAGCCTTCTGAGTGAATCAGGGCACACTCTTTCAGTTTCAGTGTTCCCTCCAGTGCGAGCGGATAGTTGTAGCTCCTACCCAGGAACATCATGTCGGTAGCACTGGCGTATTTCTGTGCGAGAGTGCGTATAGCATCGGCGTTCTGAAGCACCTTTTCGGCTTTTTGCGGAAGCCGATCGAGCTCTTCAAGGAGTGGCCGGTATTGTTCGCTGCGGCCATCGCTGAGGTACAAAGCAATGAGCAGAAGTATGGTGTATTGTGCTAAAAATGCCTTGGTGCTTGCTACGGCCTGTTCCGGACCTGCATGACAATACACCCCAGCATCGTTCATGCGCGCAATCGTGCTGCCAGTAGCGTTTACAACGCCAAGTTTTAAGACACCGTAATTCTCAACTTTGTTCAGTGCCGCAATAGTATCGGCCGTTTCACCAGACTGCGAAACGACTATCAGTGCGGTACTACGCGAAAATGGTTCTTTTCGATATTTAAATTCCGACCCAATGTGTACCTCGACGGGTATACCGGCAAGTTCCTCTATGGCATACTCGCCAAGAAGCCCAGCGTAATTAGCAGTGCCGCAGGCCACTATGACAATACGGTCGACATGGCGGAGTTGGTCGGCCACGCTTTCAAGCCCGCCAAGCTTAACAATGCCGCTATCTGGCTTTATTCTTCCAAGTGTAGCGGAACGAATGGTTTGCGGTGCTTCATATATTTCTTTCAACATAAAGTGTGGATAGTCGCCCAAAAGTGCCTGGTCGGCATCGTAATCAAGTGTTTCGACTCCGCGCTCAACCGTTTCATCCTTTTTTAGGTCATGGATAATGTACTTACCGCCTCGTTTTGCGACTAAATACTCGTAGTCATTTAGGTACACAACTTGTTTCGTGTGTGACAGTATGGCCGCTGGATCCGAAGCGAGAATCAGCGCTTGCTCGTCGGTAACACCAAGCACTAAGGGGCTGCCGAGCCGAGCGGCAAACAAAGCATCAGGTTCACGTGACGTCAGTACAACCAATCCGTAGGCACCGCGTAATTGATCAAGGGTTCGGCGAAAGGCTTCTTCGAAAGATGATGCTTCACGGGTATAGTAGTCGAGCAGGTGGGGAATAACTTCCGTATCGGTTTCTGTTAAAAACTCGTAGCCTTGTTTCTTCAAGCTTTCGCGTAGTTCGGTATAGTTTTCAATGATGCCGTTATGTACAACCATGATGTCTTTTGTGGCATTGAAGTGCGGGTGAGCGTTTGCAACTGTTGGCGTTCCATGTGTCGCCCACCGGGTATGGCCGATGGCGGTGTCACTTTCTGGCTGTGGGGCACCTAAGGTATCGACCAAACTTTGCACGCGTCCGGTCTGTTTTGAGAGTAGTAGCGCACCGTCGCGCAGGTAGGCCAATCCGGCTGAATCGTAGCCGCGATATTCAAGCGCCTGCAAACCGGCTAGCACCACCGAAACACCTTTTTTTTCCGATCCGATGTAACCAACGATACCGCACATGTGTGAGATCCTTTCATTCAAATGCAATCTTCCCAGTGTGTATTCTAACTATACGCCTGGCTAGATAGCATGGCACCAATAATATGACGATTTACTTGGTTTGCCTTGCCGTCATCTGTTGTAGTAGGTACTTTTTAACTTCATTTTGAAATCGTTCTTTAGAAAACTTTTGTGCAAAAGCACGAATGGCGGCGCTGCTGTATGCGCCAGTGTCGAGCTTTTTGAGTGCAAGCGCGAGTGACTTTGCCGTCTGAGCTTCGAAAAACTCGCCAGTCACACCTGGTTTTACATAGTCAAGCGCGCCGCCGGCTTTGTAGGCAAGGACGGGCATGCCCGCAGCCATCGCCTCGACGGGTGTTATACCAAAATCTTCTAACCCCGGAAATATGAGTGCGCCGGCATTTGCAAACTCTTGTTCAAGTACCTCATCCGACACTTTCCCGAGAAACGTGACACTTTTTCCAGCCAATCGGCGCAGACGGACGCTATCTGGTCCCGAACCAATGACTGTGAGGGGCAAGCCGAGTTTAGTGCAGGCTACGACTGCAAGGTCAAATCGTTTGTATGGTGTCTGCCGTCCTGAAATAATGAATCCTCGTCGTTTGGTTCGGTTTGCTTGTGGTTTTTGGAAGCGCTCGAAGTAAACGGGAGGAAATATGACGGTGCTTTTTCGATTATAGTATTTTTTTATTTCGCTTTGTATGTGAGTAGAATTTGCAATTATTGCATGAGGTCTCTGTGCGGCTTTGTAGTCCCATGTACGTAAGGGCTTTACAAATAACCAAAGCCCAATGCGTGCTAAAGGATCAAAAATACCAAATCCCGGCTGTTTCATATATTCGTCATACCTGCCCCAGTAGTAGTGCGTCGGAGCGTGACAGTAATTGATGTGTAGCGTGTTGGTTGGCACCCGGATGCCCTTTGCCTCAGCCCCTGAACTGCTAATAACTATGTCGTACCCCTCAAACTTCAGGCGCGAAAAGTACAGAATACGGAATATAGGGAGGAACTTTCGGAACTTTCCGAACGGCTGTAACCATCCGGTCACAACTTTTCCATTCAAGCGACGTCGCCATTCAGTCGTTGCATAAGACGTATAAATGGGGGCGTCAGGAAACAGTAGATGTAACTGCTCGACAACGAGTTCGGCACCACCCCCTACCAGCCAATCATGCACGATGGCAATACGGGGCTTGCGGCTACTGCTCATACCGTGCTCCACGGCGGAACAGTCGCTCTATGACAACGCGTATTGTCTTGAAAATGATGACCATGTCTAGCCCGAAACTCCAGTTTTGTACGTAGTACAAGTCGAGTTTGCGTCGTTCTTCAAAACTCATTGCATGTCTGCCAGAGACGAGCGCCAGACCCGTTAGGCCAGATTTCACACTGAGGATAAGGTTTTTTTTATCGTATTCCTCTATTTCTTCTATATCCAAAGCTCGCGGTCCAACAAGGCTAATTTCACCGTGCACAACATTCCAAAGTTGTGGGAGTTCATCAAGACTGGTTGCCCGAAGAAATCTGCCGACGTTTGTAACCCGGGGATCCTTTCGCAACTGGTCACCCTGCGCCCGATATTTTTTCAATAAATCTGGCCGGCCCATTTTGTGAAAACCTTCTTCTGGCGTCAGGGCATTGTAGGCCTGTTTCATGGTGCGAAACTTGAGTACGTGCACCGAATTACCAAAGCGGCTCATACGCTTTGCCCTATAAAACACGGAACCGCTTGGATCGGTGAGCTTGATAAGTACCGCAGACACAACCCAAAAGGGCAAACTGAGTAGCAAAAGCAAGCTGCCAAGCACAATATCTGTAAGTCGCTTCAGAACGCGTCCCCAGCCAAACAGAGCGGTGTGGTGTACCTGAATAACAGGGATGGCGTTGCGGAACAGATCTACATCTATATTCCCTACGAACAATTCGCTGTTTCCGGGGACAAAGCGGTAGCTGACGTGATTCTCTTGAGCGTAGGTCAGGATTTCGGCATTTTTTGTTTCGTCTGCGTACAACTCAGTCTGGATGATCCCGTGGAGGTCTTGTGGCTGAGCCGCAATAAACGCATCAAAATTCTGGTAGCCGAGCAATGCGTCCGGTAGCTTTTTTTGATAGCCAACAACGCCGACCACTTCGTAGCCTGTTTGTCTGGGGTTATCGAGTGACCCCAAGAGCTCTTTCGTCATTGGCGTGTTGCCCACAATGGCTATGCGCGTCAAGCCCTTTCCATATGCAAACATAGCCGTGCGCATGACGCGGGCAATGTTACGAAAACATACGAGGAGCACAAATGCGAGCCCAAATCCGTACACCGGCACTAATTTTGCTGGAAAAATGTTTTGTAGACTCATATAATCCCAGGCAATCATCATCAGCACGCCCATGAGTGATCCCACAAACAATCGTCCAGCCTCCGCAAAGCGCCGCTCATAAATATTTGCGTTATACAGACCCAGCAGGGCAAAAACGAGAATCCAGAGCGGCAGCAGGCTGGCAACGATTCCCGCGTACGTTGTACCAGTAACAGGATTCGCAACGTCTGTTCCGGTATTTGCACGAATAACAAATGCTGCTACAAAGCTGAGCACCACTGCTATGACATCGCCCACTACCAAAAAGAAGTTATAAACTAGCGATGCATTACTTTTCATCTATCAACGATTGTACCACCGATGTTATAGAGTTTGCGAGCAGTTTAGGAGCTATAAAGCCACAACTCTTTCCCACGGCAATCCGGCTTTTCCGAAGTGGCCGTATGCACTCGTCTGCGAGTAGATAGGGCGACGGAGATTCAGTCGCTCAGTAATGCCTCGGACGCTCGTATTGATCAACTTATCCTTAAAAGCGTAGAGTTCTGCTTCGCTGACGGTGGCTGTGCCAAACGTGTCGATGGTTTGCATAAGTGGTTTTGGCTGGCCAATAACGTAGGCTAGACCGACTTCGCATTTTGTAGCGAGCCCGGCGGCGACAATGTTTTTAGCGATGTAGCGCGCGGCGTAGGCACCACTGCGGTCAACCTTGCTTGGATCTTTGCCACTAAACGCTCCTCCGCCGACGCGCGCGTACCCGCCATAGGTGTCGACCACGATCTTACGGCCCGTCAGTCCGGCGTCACTCTCTGGGCCAGGGATGTGCCAGAGGCCAGTCCCGTTAACGACGATGTTTTTGTCTGCGGGTAGAGCAAAACCGTACTGTTTGAGAACTGGCGAGAAAACATGCTCGATAACATCTGCATGAACTTGCTCGGCCGGAGTATTTTCATCATGGGCAACGGCCGCAACGAGCTTTTCGATGGCAACCGGCTTACCTTCTTCGTCGTAGCGCACAGTTACCTGAGCTTTTCCGTCCGGGCGGAGCCATTTCAAGATAGCAGTTTCACGGCATTCATCGATTCGTCTCGCTAAAGCGTGCGCCATAGCAATCGGCAGAGGCATAAGTTCTGGTGTCTCATCGCAGGCGTAGCCAAACATCATGCCTTGATCGCCCGCGCCATCTACATCAGTACCGAGGGCAATCTCAGGCGATTGTTGGTGCAAAAAGCTTCGAAACGAAGATTCCTTTGCTGAAAAACTCCAGGCCGGATTTGTATAACCAAGCGCGGCTATCTTCTCCCGAGCAACTTTCTCGAAGTCAACCTTCGCGCTGGTTTTAATCTCACCAAATAAGCTAATTTGATTTGCGCCAACCACCGTTTCTATACCGGTACGAGCGTTTGGGTCTTGCGTGAGAATAGCATCGACGAGTGCATCGCTCACGGCGTCTGCCATTTTATCAGGGTGTCCGGCGCAGACTGACTCGCTTGTAAAAAGTGTTGCGTCCCCGATAGTGTTACTTGTCATATAAAAAAATCCTTTCCGTTATATTTACGAGAAAGGAATGTTTGTACACATATCTTTCCCGTTTTATGGGCTAGATGAAGCACCTTGTTAATACAGGTTGCTGATGGGTCAACGCGCTAGTCCGCTCGCCATACTCTTGATATTTCAGTTGTTAAGTACAGTAAGTGTAACACAAGATTTTGCGTGTAGCAGACGAACAGAGGGCAGAAATTTAACAGGTTACATGTAGCAGGCATGCTAGAGCAATGGCCTGCGACCTGATATCTGCTAAATGCTCCCTGTTTACTGCTAAATCAATAGCGGTAATGTTCTGGTTTGAACGGTCCATCTTTCGGTATACCGATATAGTCGGATTGTGTATCGCTTAGTTGAGTTAGCTTACCACCGAGCGCCTCTACGTGCAGACGGGCAACTTTTTCGTCAAGTGCTTTCGGGAGCATGTAAATGCCAACTTCGTACTTTTTAGTCCATAGTTCGATTTGTGCGAGCACTTGGTTACAAAAACTGTTGCTCATGACGAAACTTGGGTGGCCGGTAGCACAGCCAAGATTGACGAGGCGTCCCTCGGCGAGCAAAATAATCCGGTGTCCGTCTGGGAACGTAAATAAATCAACTTGCGGTTTGATCTCATCATGCTGTATGTCCGGCATGTTCTGTAGCTCGGTAACCTGAATTTCAACATCAAAGTGGCCAATGTTGCACACGATAGCAGTGTCTTTCATGGCTTTCATGTGTTCTAGGGTAATAATGTCTTTACAGCCAGTGGTCGTCACAAAAATATCGCCTTCTTTCACGGCGTCCTCCATGAGAACGACTTCGTAGCCTTCCATCTGTGCTTGTAGAGCGCAAATAGGATCGATTTCAGTCACGAGGACACGGCATCCATAGGCAGCTAGGGACTGAGCGGAGCCTTTACCTACGTCACCATAGCCAGCCACGACGGCAACTTTGCCTGCCAACATCACATCGGTGGCTCGTTTTATACCATCTACGAGCGATTCGCGACAACCGTACTTGTTGTCAAACTTACTTTTGGTCACAGAATCATTGACGTTTATGGCTGGAAGTTTTAGTTCGCTCTTTTCGAGCATTTGGTACAGGTGGTGAACGCCCGTGGTTGTTTCTTCGCTGACACCTTTGATGTCACTGAGTAACTCCGGATATTTATTGTGAATGAGTCCTGTTAAGTCTCCTCCGTCATCTAGAATCATATTGGGTCCTTTGCCGTCGGCAAACTGTAGTGTTTGTTCGGTGCACCACCAATAGTCTTCCTCAGTTTCGCCCTTCCATGCAAACACCGG
This sequence comes from uncultured Candidatus Saccharibacteria bacterium, assembly GCA_964425975.1. GTDB lineage: Bacteria > Patescibacteriota > Saccharimonadia > Saccharimonadales > UBA4665 > JAGXIT01. Next base: position 7,683 of record CAYROK010000020.1, on the reverse strand, counting down.
GACACCTGCTGAGGCGATTGCAGCTGCCGCTTGATCCTGCGTGCTAAAGATATTGCAGGAAGCCCAGCGCACTTCCGCCCCCAGGTCGACGAGCGTCTCGATAAGCACAGCCGTTTGGATGGTCATGTGCAGTGAGCCTGCAATTCGTGCGCCTTTCAGTGGCATAGTTGTCTTATATTCTGCGCGCAGCGCCATAAGTCCCGGCATTTCCTTCTCTGCTAGCCGAATTTCTTTCCGGCCCCAATCAGCTAGGGTAATATCGGCAACTTTATAATCGTTCATTTCGCCTCCTTTGGGTTAATCTAAAATCTTTTCGTGAAACACTTCTTCGTATCGTTCAGCAATGTCATCCCTGCTTGGTACGTGGTTTTGCGTACCAATAGATTCTATCGCAAAACTGGCGCACACCGCACCAAGTTGCAGAGCAGGTTTTAGCTCCCAGCCACGCGCATAGCCATACAGAAATCCAGCTCGATAGGCATCACCAGCGCCGGTTGGATCTGCTAGGGCTTTGGGTTTTGCTATCCCAACTGAGAACGGTTCGGTCACGTCTTTTCCGCGAACCGTCGATCCTTCTGGCCCAAGCGTCGTGATAACTATGGGTATCATCTCGCAAATTTCCTCGACAGATCGTCCAACTTTCTTGCTCAAAACAGAAAGTTCATAGTCATTCAGTATCAAAATCTCTGCCGCCTCCAGTCCTTCGAGTATCTCTGCCGCTGGTGCGTTGCTAACTTGCTGGCCAATGTCATAGCAGAGTGTCAAACTATGTTCTCGGCATTCTTGTACTTGGCGCCGCATGGTGGCTGGATTATGTGGCGAAATCACCACAATAGGATCAGAATCATACCAGGGTGTCAGGTGTAGCTCACTACTGTCAAACATAGCTCCGGGGTAAAACCCGCCCACCTGGTTCTGGTCGCGGTCAGTAATGACATTAAAACTAGCCGTCGGCAGCTTGCTCTCATGCAAATGTGCAATATTTACACCGTGTCGAGCCAATTTCTCCATGTACTCCATGGCATCTGGTCCAACTGAACCGAGTAAGTAGGGTTCGTCGCCTAGCAGAGTAAGTGAGTATGCAATGTTTGCAGCAACTCCTCCGTGTGAATCAGTAAGGTTGTCTAGAAAAATAGACACCGAAACGCTATCCAGTTTTTCTGCATGCAAATAGTCACCATACGAACCGCTAAAACTCATTATCCGGTCGATCGCAATCGACCCAGTTAGTACTATCGGCCTGTGTGCACTCATTGGAGTCCATTATACGATGTAAAAAGGGCATTACCCAATCCGTGTTCAGCTATACTGTAGGCATGGCTAACAAGGATAATGGGCAAAAGGCAATGAAAAATATTCGTCGCGGCAAAAAAGAAGCCCCTCAAATCCACATCGACTTAAGGAGCAAGGTTGCGAGCTATCTTATCGGTGTCGTAATAGTACTGGTGCCTTTCCACGCATTTCTTACAGTGCTTGGGGCAAAGTTGGGAGCAAACTACACTATGCTTCGACTCTTCCCGGAGGTTGCACTTTTTGTGCTTGTCCTATGGATTTGTTTCAGCGTACAGCTTAAACGTGTCTGGAAGGGCCTTGCAACCCATAAGCTAGCCTTGCCTGTGGCTAGTTACACCTTACTCAACCTTGCCTACTATGTGTTTACCGTGGCTACAAAAAACATAGATGTTCAAGCCGCGGCCTACGGTCTTTTGTTGAACACGCGGCATATTCTATGGTTCGTTGTTGTCTACGCGGTTGTATCGCATAACAAATGGCTACGTGAAAATTGGCGTCGGATCACTGTTGTACCGCTGCTCATTGTCTCGGTTTTCGCGCTGCTGCAGTTTTTCGTCTTATCACCCGATTTTCTTAGCCATTTCGGCTATAAAAAAGGCGTCACCATCACGCCTATACAGACGATTAACCAAGATACTGAAACCATTCGCGCCCAGTCGTTTTTGCGTGGCCCAAACCCACTTGGCGCATATTTGCTGGTGGGCGCTTGTTTAGTATGGGTCGCAGCCTTTTCGCGTACCAGAAAATATGCATTGCTTTTCGCTGTAGGCGCAGCGATGTTCCTCAGCTTTTCGCGCAGTGCCTGGCTCGGATGTATAGTGAGCGGGCTTGCCTGGTCGGTAGCTTCAAAGGGCTTCATACGCAATGCTCGGTATAACCTCATGGCCGCGGTTGCTGTACTGTCAAGCCTCGTCGTACTCGCACTATTACTACAGTCAAATCATGGCTTCCAAAACGCAATTTTGCATGTCAATGACCGCTCAACGGCTGCTCAAACATCAAACGAAGGACGCCTAAGTGCGCTAGAGGCTGGCTTGAGTGATGTCATTGATGAGCCATTTGGTCGCGGTCTGGGTACTGCAGGACCTGCCTCTATGTCGGAAGACGAGGTACCGGCTCGGAACAGCGAAAACTATTTCCTTGGACTTGGCCAGGAGCTCGGATGGGTCGGTATGGGACTGTTCATCACAATTTGTTACCGGTTGGCCAAAGCGCTATACAAACAGAAAAACAATCTTGCACGGGCAATGTTTGCCTCACTCGCTGGACTGACGCTCGTAAACCTACTCTCTTACGCCTGGGCTGACGTAACACTCGTGTATCTATGGTGGGGGCTTGCTGCCATTGCACTCGCATTAGAACCAGACTCAAAGGTTACCAAACGGCATGGATAAGCAGCGCGGACAACTGCAAAATGCAAAGCAATTTTTCTTTTTCAACTTAGGCGGCGCCGTCTTTTTTGCGAGCGGCTATCTTATATTTGCCTTGCTGTACGGCTTACTGCACTGGCATTGGCTACTCGCCAAAGGCATCGCTGACTTGGTAGGCTGGTCGTTAAATTATCTCATCCAACACTACCTGGCGTTTCAAGATTCGGCGCGCCAGCAGGGGCATAAAGAAGTCCTCAAGAAATTTGTACCGTTTAGTCTGCTGAATATTCCCATAGATTACGCTATCGTCGGCGGCCTCAAGTGGCTCGGGGTCACACCATTTCTCGGCCTCTTTATCGCCGCAGGATTTTTTACCATCTGGAAGTGGCTCTGGTACAAACACTGGATTTTTAAACGTGATAACATAAAAGTATGAACGAAAAGCAAACAAATGAAGTGAAAGTGCTCCCTGGTGCAGGGCAATCCCAGGTGCAAACCGTGCGGCCCACAAAAAAACAAAGCGAGCTGCTTACGTATATAGAGCAGTTTATTGCCGAGCACGGCTATAGCCCTAGTTACCGTGAAATTATGAACGGACTGCAGTACACTTCTGTTGCTACCGTCGCGCTGCATGTCGGGAGCCTCATAAAACGTGGTCATCTCGTCAAGCGTGATCACAACGCGCGCTCACTCGAAATCGTCACACCCACACTGCAAACCGAAAAACCGCTGCTGACTAACGAAGTAAAGCCCTCAGAGGAAAAATGGCTGACCGAGAAGGTAGAGAAGCTGTTTGCTGACGCTGAAGGGCAGGCTGTTGCATCTGAAGCCCAGCTGCAAGACATCACCATCGTTCTGGCAGCCTTACGAGTGCTTGGGCTCGAAGGACCAGCCCAAAGCTTTACTTCTCGTTTAGCAGTTTTGCGCACTGCTTCAGAAAAACAGTAAAAATTACTATATCTAGCGTCTCGCTCCGCATGCTAGACTCTAGGAAGTCTTCTTTTTTTAACAAACAAAATCCGGAATGGAGTGAGATTCTCCAGCTGTGCCGCAACGGTAAGCCTGCCTCGCCAGGACAAGTCCGAAACGGAGTAAAGTCTTCCGAGCAGAAGCGCGTGCGTGTGTTTGTACCTGCTTGCCCTCGGAAACGAGGGTATATTTATGGCCGAAGCAGCCAGATTACAATTTCCACTACCTGAAGATTTACGCATGCATACTGTGGATACTGATACTATGGCTGAGGCTAGCCACCAGCCATCGGTACTTGAAGTAGCTGCTCTACCAAGTGATGAGCTGGCTCGCAAGCGAGCAGATCGCCTTATGAGTCGTGCTGGCTCATTGGCACTGGAGGCTACAGGGATAAAACAGCCAGAAGTTGATACTGTAACGCGGTACAAAAATATCCTCGAAGCAGCTAAGGCCGCTGCAAGAGGTGATGAGATAGCACGCAAAATGGTGCGTGAAAATGTTCGCTGTGATTATTTTGAACGTATGATCAAGGCGGGGCTTGTACTCAAAGTCGAGCTTGAAGAAGATAGCCAAACAGGCGAAATCCTGCAAAACGGTCAGACAATTGAGCAAATTCATGTCAATACCCATTTTCATAAGGTGGAAAATGAGAAAATGACTCCGCGCTATAGGGCTGAAACCTATAACGCTATGCGGCTACGGTCAGCCAAGCAAGAGGGTTTGCTTGGAGACTATTATTTTGTTGTGTTTTCCCCGTGTCCGGATGACATGACAGAAGAAGAGCTTTCGGAACAAAACTTTTTTGTTCCAACGATGTCCATGGCTGTGCAGGCTACTAGCATTGAGAATCTGGAAAATCAATCGAAATTGACACTTGAATCTGCCTTTGTTGCCGGACGTATCTCGTCCGAAGTAGAAAGACATGACCTGAAAATGATTGAACGCTTGGGGAAGAAGCTTGGTGTTGACCTGAGCGGTGCGTCGGCGGTAGTCCTCAGTAAGCCACTACTCGTTCATAAGGAGCTCATGCCAAACGGTGTTGTTGATATCGTTCGCATGCTTGACGAGATGCTCGATGAAAGCGAGGCACCGACAACGTTCTTTGGTCAAGCCGTAGCCCGCGAAGATTACGCGGCGTACCGGGCTAAATGCGCCGAGAGAGAGGCAGAAGCTAGTTATATCGTTGAACGCATTACCGAAGAATTCATACAAGCAGCACGTATATTAACCGACCCCGTGACTGCCACAGAAAAACTGAACGAGCTTTCAGCAAAACACATGTGGGACCGTGCGGTAGAAGACGAACGTATTGACCCGGCAATATTTGGAAACGAGGCATCTCCGATTTTGCAGGCAGCTCGAACTGCACATGCAGAGGGTGACATCCAACGCGTTCGCGTGCTCACGCATGCCGGCCTGCAGGTAGAAACCTCTGGTTCGTGCCCTATTCGACTGCGAACAGGCCGGGGAGGACGGCGTTTACGCGCTCGAGGACTTGACCCAGAACAGGATTTACTTGATGACATTCTAGATGAACCAGAAAAACCTGAAACTTCGTCTATTCCTAACTCAATCCGCTGTATAAAGTGCCGCAGTTATTCGGCGAAAGAAGACGTCGTGAAAAAAGACTGCTGGGAATGTCCAAAGTGTAAATATAAAGTAGATATCTGTACAGGCGATGTACTCTCTGTAGGGCTAAATGAGTCAGAGAAGAAGTCAGTTAATGCAGCGAGTGAGGTTGTGAAACTGTTTGCAGCCATCGCCGAATTACTTAAGCAGCAGAGCTCATCCGAAAAGGCTGGTATGAAAGATGTTGAAACGGTATCACTGTTCGAAAACGTTGACGTAACGGAGCTACAGCCCACGGCCGCGTAAAGAGTATATACTAGGTTCCGAATGAATACGCAGAATGACGATTTTGATCCGTATGAAGCAATGGTGAAGGAGAAGCCGCCTGAGTTTTATTGCGAAGTTTGTGGACACTACCCCATAGAGCCGGTACATGGACATTTTGTTTGTCCGGCTTGCCACAATATCACAAAGTGCTGCGAAGGGATGCCGCTGGATGTCTAAGGGAAAAGAGCAGCCCGGCAAAAAGTCACGTCTTTTTGCCGGCGCGTCGAGAAAAACCTCAGGTTTGTCTCGAATAGGCGTATACAGTGGCACATTTGATCCGGTGCATAGCGGTCACATTGCGTTCGCCCTGCAAGCAATGGACAGAGCGCGCCTGGATACAATATTCTTTGTGCCAGAACGCGTGCCTCGAGGTAAACATGGCGTAACGCATTTTGCGCACCGAGCGGCAATGATTCGCCGTGCCACTAAGCCGTATCCGCACATTCATGTACTGGAGCTAGAGGACAAAACCTTTTCTGTGACGCGCACTTTGCCGAGATTAAACCGGAAATTTCCAGATGCCACGCTTGTGTATTTGTGTGGTTCAGACGTTGTTCGAACCATGACGCACTGGCCTCACGCAGATCAGTTCTTATGCGCCGTTGAACTGTGTATAGGCCGGCGGGCAGGCGAGAAAACGCACGATATTGATATCGCGCTCGCCACTCTACCACGACTACCGCTAAGCGTTACTGTTCTGGAAAGCCACGCGTCTTCAGTCACCTCAAGCCGTATTCGGGCAGCTTTACGTGAAAAACGCACTATTCGCGGCCTACTCGAAAGCGTACGAGTGTACGCAAATCGTGAATGGCTGTACCTATAAACAGTCAAAAATTGCTGCCAAAAATACACCGCTCATTCTCTTGACCGTTCCATAAGCGTATTGCTATAGTTAAGATATCTTCTTTTGCACGGCGAGGTGCGACAGAGACAAAAACATTTACATAAAAAAGAGTTGCCTGCTTGCGCGAGGTCTTGCTGGTGACTCGAGGAGACAGTATGTCAATACCAATTAAACTCACACACGAAACTACTGCCGTGCGCGTTCGTGTAAAACGTCCGGGCTGGCAGCAATACATACACTACTAACCCGAGTTCGACATAACTGTCGAACTTGTGCAGGGGCGGGCAAGCCCGCCCCGATCATATAACCGAAATAAATCCTGTTATATGATCTCCCCACCCCTAAAGGCTTCGCTCCCGATCGCTATCGCCTTCGGATCCTAGCAGTGGTACATATGTCGAACTGAGTCTACTAGCAGCTGTTCGTCGTACGATTGAAAACAACTATAAGATTCCGGAGGATTATTCCCCGTCCGTAAAGTCGTCGGAAGTATATTTTTAGAGTGGATTTATTTGTTAGCGGCGAGTGCTTCGTCCAGCGCTTTGCTAAATGCCTCTACACTTGGCTGTGGCGGGGATTGGTTATCCAGTAGTCGTGAACTGTCTATGCGCTTACCGTTGATAAAATAGGTTGGGGTAGAAAGCTGTTCTTTTGTATCTTTAAATGCGCTCAGATCAGCATTTATACGGGTATTTACAGTTCCGCTCGCAAAGTCTGTCTTAAACTTGGTCATGTCAAGACCGAGCTGTTCGGCGTATTTGGAAAAATAGTCAGAAAGTGGATCTTTGCTCGCAACCCAACCAGTTTGACCGCTTGGGTCTTGATTGTCATATAACAAATCATGCATTTCCCAGAATTTTCCCTGTAGGTCAGCCGCTTCAGCTGCTCGCGCGCCAGCAAAGGCATTGGGGTGTATAGAAGTGAGGGGTAAGTTGCGGAACTGGAAGCGAACTCGGTCGCCGTATTTTTCTTTGACCTGTTTTGTAACAGGATAAAAGCTTTTACACGCAGAGCATTGATAGTCGCCGTATTCGGTCAGGGTAACTTTGCTATCGAGCTTTCCCGCGTAATGGCTTGTCGTAAGCGCTGCTTTCTTACCATCTTTATCAACTGCGGTATTGTCAGATTTATTATTCGCAATTATTATCCCCGTAAACGCAACAAAAATAATCCCAATGATAGCCCAAAATCGTTTATCCATATACACCTCCTATAACTGTCAAATAATCGTACCATATTGTTCTATGCGCTGCTACCTGACCCACCCTCACTTTTTGCCAAATAAGCAAAAACGACCTACAGTTTTGGTTA
>CAYROK010000019.1:0-23019 GCA_964425975.1 uncultured Candidatus Saccharibacteria bacterium | reverse complement strand
GTGAGATTTGAACTCGCGACCTCAGGCTTATGAGTCCTGCGCTCTAACCAACTGAGCTACCCCGCCGTGTCGGAACGAACTGCTAAGCCTCGTTTGGCTGTTCGCCGTAAGGTTAGGCCGTTACCCATGCTTCTCCTTTAAAAATCTCATTCGGTCGCTTTCGCTCCTAGTGTTGAGATTTTACAAGACGCATTGAACACAGGGGATTGTAGCAAAAAACTCATTGACTGACTAGAGTAGTGCAGTCGATGAGCTTTCGAGGGGGATTATGTTGCAGTTTGTGAAGTGTTGAATGACGACGTCGGCATCGGTGGTTGTGATAAAGGTTTGGTAGCGAGCGACATGCTGAGTGAGAGCTTGGCGACGGCGAGAGTCGAGTTCGCTAAAAACATCGTCCAGAAGAAGGAGGGGTTGCTGGCCAGTCTTTTCTTCTAATAGCGCTAGCTCCATTATTTTGAGAACCAGAATAATCGAGCGAACTTCACCACGTGAGGCAACTTCCGTAACTGGTTTGCCGTCAAGCGTCGCTATAAAATCGTCACGATGTGCGCCGTATAGTGTAAAGCCTCGGGCGGTCTCAAGCCCTACAGAGCTTTCTAGTTTTTTCAGTAGTGTCGTTTCGTAACTTTCTAGCGGAAAGCGGCTCTGGTATGCAAAATTTAGTTGTTTTTGATCGTTTGAAAGCGAGCTGTAGAGCATTGGGGCATCAGCATCAAACCGCACAAGTAGAGCAGATCGTTTTCGTACCATTTGACCAGCCAGCTCACTCAAGCGTAAGTTCCACACAAAAAGCTGTTGAGTAACATCGTGAGGTGCGCGTTTGAGAAGGGCATTACGATGCGCCAGAACTCGGCGGTATTGCTTGCGCGTGTTCGCGTAGGTAGTGTCTGTTTGCTCGATGAGGTCATCCAAAAATGCTCGCCGCACATCGGGTGCTGCTCCAAAAAGAAAAAGGTGGTTTGGCTCAAACAAAACCGTTGGAATTAATTTGCTATGGTGCAGTCGCGCAAGTTTTTGGCTATCAATTTCAAAAGACTTTACCGTGTCCTGGCCGGCAATCTTTACGGTGCGATGGTGAGAGGGAAGGTCTGCGTCCAGCCGGGCCCACTCGGCCGCAAACTGTACGAGCTGACCGTCTTTGGCTCGAAAAGAGCCACCACGTGCCAGGACTAGCACAGCTTCTAGTAGATTGGTTTTACCGCTGGCATTTGGCCCTACTATGATATTTACTCCAGAACTTAACTCAAACGAAGCGTCGGTGTAGGAGCGAAATTGCTGTAGACGTATGGCAGTAAGCATGCCTCCATTGTACCGGTTACGAGCAGATGCGCTTAGTAGTTTTTGAGTGCCAGATGAATAGCCGCGCCAAAACCGACGAGAATAATAACTATGCGTAGCCAGTATGAAGAAACCTTTTGCGCGGCATGCGCACCAAGAAAGCCGCCTATAGTTGTTCCTGCGGCCATGACTATGCCAACGTGCCAGTCGATAAGTCCTGTCGAGTACAGTACCGCAATAGAGATGAGCGAAACCAATATGGCCGAAACATTTTTCATCGCAGCAAGCATATGTACCTCGTGGACTTTACCAAGACCCAAAAAAGCCAGCATAATAAATCCATAACCGGCACCAAAAAAGCCCCCGTAGAACGTAATAGGCAACAGTGCAATCCCAATTAAAATAATAGGTAAAAGCGCTTTACTCTTCCCGCGCAAATGCGTATGAAGGTGGAAATGGAGCGCCGGCTGGAAGGCAAATAGCGCTACCCCAAACATTATGAGGAGCGGCACTAAATCTGCAAAATCGTTGCTTGGCATAGCACGCAATGTCAAAGCCCCGGCGAGTGCACCGAGTGCGACAAAAGGCAAAATGAGCACATATCTTTTCGGAACTTTTCGTAAATAACCTCTGTAAGCATAGACAGCGGCGAATTGGCCGGGTGGTGTAATAATGTTTGCCGTGACATTAGCGACTAGTGGCGGCACGCCTAGACTTAGCAGCACTGGAAAGCCAATAAGCATGCCCCCGCCGGCAATGGCGTTCATGGCGCCAACAACTATACCCACGAGTAAAATAATAATGTCTTTTTCCATGTTTGGTTTCGCTTATGTTTACAGTATACACCCACAAGGTAAGATAAAATGAGGATCCTAGAATTACATCAGCGATCTCTGGACTGGAGCCAGGCGCGCTTAAGGATAGACACGGTGAGTGTCGATAGTAAAAACCCGAGAACGGGTACGAGGGCATTGAGCCACGGTTCGACATGCATGACCAGACGAAAGTATGCCGCAATGGTTAGATAGGTGAGTACCGCTATGCTTATTCGCCGCGTCCAACTCGTTTCCCACGCCTTATCGCCCTCAACACGCTTGTTGCGCGCCTCTAATTCAGTAATTCTTTCTTCCAGTGAAAGCTGTTTCATCTTACAATAATACTATATGAATATGCAGGTGCCGGTTGGGCGGTATGTGGTAGCAGTTAGTGGAGGGGTAGACTCTGTCGTTTTACTCGATTTACTTGTCAAGCAAAACAAAGACCTAGCTAAAATTAAACATTCAAATTCGAGCTTCCAACTCACCGTGGCGCATTTTGACCACGGTATACGGCCAGACTCGGTGAAAGACCGGCAGCTAGTGCAAAAGCTCGCGAAAACCTACGGTCTGCCTTTTGTCTACGATCGTGCAGAGTTAGGCGTAGGCGCAAGTGAGGCGGTCGCGCGAAAGGCGCGGTACGACTTTCTAACAAAAGTTAAACAGGCCGTTAGAGCAGATGCGATTCTGACAGCTCATCACGAAGACGATGTGCTCGAAACCATTATCATAAATTGGATGCGTGGGACAAAAAGCCGCGGCCTAAGTTCTTTGCGTTCAGGAGCATACGTAAAGCGGCCTTTACTTGGGATGACCAAAAAACAGATACGGTCTTATGCTCATTTGCATAAACTCGAATGGCGCGAAGACAGTACAAATGCCGATGAAACGTATTTGCGCAACTATATTCGCAAGCATGTTGTCGCCAAGCTCGATGAAGCCGCACGATCAAAATTGCTTGAACACAGCGCGAAAGCCGCCAAGCTCAATGACGCCATTGAATCGCTCGTGGACAAGTATTTGGCAAAGTACACGTCCTCCCATGAAATCGACCGACTCGCATACCGAGAACTGCCAAAAGAAGTCGCTCGCGAAGTGCTGGCCGAATGGCTCCGCCGCAACACAAAATCTGTGATTACGACAAAACTCATTCTCCGGCTCGACGCTGCCATCCGTGCTGGTCGAAACGGTTCACGTGTCGACATTTCAGGTGGTCAAAGTTTTTATATGTCTCGGGCTACTGCACAGGTTACGCATCCTGACGCATAGCGCTTACGACATTTCTCTTTTTGATAACAAAAATGATGCAATCGCGACAAAATTGTTACAAAAATGTTGAGAAAAAACGTATTGCAAACGGAGCATAAGCGGAACATACTAGGCGTATGACAGTAGAAGGTGATCCAGGTGCAAGACAAGCGTATGCCGTAGAGCTATTAAATGCTTGCGGCGGTGACGCTCGGCTTGCGCTACAAGAACTGAAAGCTGCAACCAAGTTGGTTCAGGCGACAAAAGCATATAAGCCCAAAAACGCCGAAGTCATTGTTCGTGTCGAGTCGGTTAGCAAGACGTATAAAATGGGCAAAACCAATGTCGAGGCACTAAAAGGCGTCACGCTCAACATTCACAAAGGCGAGTTTGTCGCTATAACCGGTACGAGCGGGAGTGGCAAAAGTACGTTGCTACAGCTCATAGGGGGGCTAGATAAACCGAGCGGCGGCACCATAACCGTGCGCGGCCAAGATCTCAAAAAACTGCGAGACGGTAAACTTTCGCGCTTTCGCAACCGGACAATTGGCTTTGTGTTCCAGTTTTTCTATCTTCAGCCATTTCTTCGGCTGCAAACAAATGTTGAAGTTCCTGCCATGTTTGCTCGTACAAAACGCTCTGTTCGTGCAGCAAAAAGTCATGAAACTGCCAGCGTGGTGGGACTGGCCGACCGAATGCGCCACTATCCGCGCGAGCTTTCTGGCGGCCAAATGCAGCGCGCCGCGATTGCCAGAGCTCTCCAAAATGACCCGGAAATTTTGCTGGCCGATGAGCCAACCGGAAATCTCGACCGCGCAAACGCTACTGCCATCTTCGAGTTATTTAAACAAATTCGCGACGAACGGGGTGCAACTATTGTCGTCGTCACACATGATCTGGCGCTTGCGGGTATGGCAGACCGAGCGGTGCACATGAGCGACGGGAGGATAGCAGCATGATGTACCTGCGGGATGGCCTAACGCTGGCTGCTGCGAAACTCAAAGTACGTCCAATTCGCACGGGAATAGTAGTTTTCATCGTCGCGTTGTTGTTCGCGGGTATTGCGCTTGTTGCCTTTGTGTTTGCAGGCATGGTGACCAGCCTGCGCGGGTTTAGTAACGAAGGTCTCAGTAACCGGTTTATCGTGCAAGGTCGGCCGCTTACAGACGATCTATATACATTTGCCACCAAGGACAGAGCACTACTGGAAGAAATGCGCACCAAAACTGCTGGTATCATCGCCGAAAAAAAGGCGGCCGCAAAAAGACTCGGCATAACCTACGACCCGCTCCTTGACACAAATCTTCCAACTTTCAAAGGTGGCCCAAGTGGCGCAAACGAAGGCACCATAAACAGCATGTCTCCTTTCGTGCAAGAGGCAATCACGCAAAAGTTTGCGGCAATGAAGGGTATTCAGTACGATGACTTTCGTGCACTCGCAACCAAATCTGGGGCGGAGCAGACATACAAGAGTACCTACTATGACATGTATAGCGGCGGCTCGATGATGTTTAGTGATTCCGAACGTTACTTTCAACCAATTAAAAACGGAAAAGAAGCCCCCAGCCAGAACCAAATGGGCGGCTTCGGCCCAACCGGATTCGATACGCTGCTTTCATATGGATGGTCATATTTTGACGAAGAGTTGTTACAGCCATTTTTGCTTCCGGGACAACATTTGGCGGTTGGCAAAGACGGCAGCGTACCGGTTATTGCCCCCATGAGCGTTGCGGAAGCTATTCTGTCCAAGGAAAAACTCCCTGCAACTGCAACCTCCAAAGAGCGTCTTGCTCATCTTGTGGGGGTGCGTACGGAAATTGCCGGAAAAACAACGCAGCTATGCTATCGTAACAGCACAAGCAGCCAACTGCTGCAAATGGCTCGCGACCAAGAAAGAGAGATAGCCGCCAACAAGAGCAAACGCGACTATATCGCGCCCTCACTCCAGTACGCTGTGCCAACGGTACCGTGCGGAGCGGTTGCGGTAAAAAAAGACACCAGAAATGCTGAAGAAAAAAAGGCGGCCGCAAACGAACTAACGTTTAAACGAGCCTACGAAGGATACAAAGATCCGCAGCAGGAGATAGTCACCTTACGAATCGTGGGACTCGTACCAGATATGAACTATGAATTTGGGATGAGTGTGCGGGCACTTGCGACAGCCGTGCTCCAATCAAGCTTGGGTAATGGCTGGTACTCACCCATCAAAGCAGTCTCGGGAAATGAAGTCATAAACCGCGTCAGTCCGCTGTATGATCGTAGTATTGTCTCAAGCAAATCGTACTATGCAGAATTTAGTTCGCTCGCCCAGGCAAGGGAATTTGTCCGTAACAATACATGCAACATAAAACAGGATATCGGTTCGACTCCTTGGGAAAAAGGTGAGCGTGTCAGCAAATGTGCCGAAAACGGCAAGTATTTTGACCTCAAGCCATTTGGCAGTAACGCCAGTGCCATTGAAGATCTCCGGCAAAATACCTGGAAGGTCATGAAGTACGTTGTTATGGTTGTTATGGTACTCACGAGCCTGGTGCTCATGGGAATTGTGGGGAAGATCATCGCCGATAGCCGCCGGGAAACGGCAGTGTTCCGGGCGCTTGGTGCGAGCCGGATGAATATTGCACACATATATCTTGTCTACACCTTCTTCCTCAGCGTAGGTGTGGCTATTGTGGCGCTTGGCCTCGGGGCGGCAGGTGCGCTAATCCTTAGCAACAAATATTCACAAGACATCAGCACGGCTGCCGTGCTGGCCTACAACGCCGCCGATGTTCATAAGCGCTTCGTCCTGTTTGGAGTTGACCCGCTGCTTCTCGTGGGTATTACCGGTATTATTTTATTCGCGGCGCTCATGAGTGCAGTCATACCGCTCGCAGCAAATATTCAGCGTAATCCCATTCGCGATATGCGCGATGAAAACTAATTTCCGGGTGAAACGCTTCTCTGTTGTAGCTTGATCCTGGGTGAAAAGTCGCGTTAAGCTCGTATCTGTTGTATACTAGTTCGACATGGAGAACAAACCAACTCGTCATTCAAGCGGGAAGCGGCCCGCAGGTAAACAAACCGGTAAAAACATAGGCTTTGTTGCGCTCGTTGCGCTTTTTGCGCTGATTGCATTTTCGGCCATGAACCAGCCGTCCAGCCTCAAGGAAGTGCCTATTTCGCAGGTTGTGCAGGAAGCAAATGCGGGCAAATATAGCGAAATAGAAGTCCGTGGCACGCAGCTCAGCATAACGAAAAAAGGCGACAAAGAAGCGACACTCAAGTCTACCCTGGAGGAAGGTTCGACCACGGCCGACGAAGGCATCAAGCGTGACAAAGTTAAGATTGTCGCAAAGCCATCGAGTTCAACGACGGCAAATATCGTTGGGTTCGGGCTGACTACTATCATACCTGTTTTACTCATTGGCGCTTTGCTTGTGTGGATGATGCGGAGTGCCCAAGGACAAGGCAATCAGGCATTGAGTTTTGGGAAGTCGCGAGCGCGTTTGTATGGAAACGAGAAAGACAAAGTCACCTTCAAAAACATTGCGGGGCAGGGTGAGGCCAAGCAAGATCTTGAGGAAGTGGTTGAATTTCTGAAATTCCCGAAAAAATTCTCAGCTCTGGGCGCAAAGATTCCAAAAGGCGTTTTGCTGGTCGGCCCTCCCGGCACCGGTAAAACAATGTTAGCTCGTGCCGTGGCTGGTGAGGCTGGCGTGCCGTTTTTCAGTATTTCTGGTTCCGAGTTTGTTGAAATGTTTGTCGGAGTAGGCGCTTCACGCGTGCGTGATTTGTTCGCGAAAGCAAAGAAAAACGCGCCTTGCATCATCTTTGTAGACGAAATTGATGCCGTTGGTCGCCGCCGCGGTTCAGGAATGGGCGGTGGACATGACGAACGCGAGCAAACGCTGAACCAGATTTTGGTAGAAATGGACGGCTTTGAGCAGGGTCAAAATGTAATTGTTCTGGCCGCTACCAACCGAGCAGATGTTCTTGACCCAGCCTTGCTCAGGCCTGGTCGCTTTGATCGCCGGGTTCTGATTGGTCTACCCGAACGGGCTGACCGGCTCGCTGTACTCCAGATTCATTTTAAGGACAAACCGCTTGCCAAAACGGTTGATCTTGACGCTCTGGCGGCAAAATCGGCTGGCTCGTCGGGCGCCGACCTAGCAAACATTGCAAACGAATCGGCTATTATTGCAGCCCGCAATAATCATAGTCAGATTACTCAAGAAGACGTGACCGAAGCGTTTGAACGCGTGGCGATAGGCCCCGAACGTAAAAGTAAGGTTATGAATGAAAAAGAGAAGGAACTAACCGCTTTCCACGAAGCCGGCCATGCCATTGTCGGCCATGTTTTGCCAGACAGCGACGTTGTGCACAAAGTTACCATCATCCCACGTGGCGGTACTGGCGGTGTCACTTGGTTTATTCCTCCCGAGGATAAAAGCTACCACTCCGTGCTTGAGTACAAAGATGTGCTCGCACGAATGCTGGGCGGCCGAATTGCCGAAGAAGTTGTCTATGGACCCGACCGTGTTACGACCGGTGCTGGAAATGATCTTCAAAAAGCAGCAGAACTGGCGCGCGATATGATTACGCAGCAAGGTATGGGTAAAAAACTCCGTGATCAGGTTTTCAAAGCGGAAGAAGGCATAATGATGGAGCGCATCATGCACGAGCGTGAGTACAGCGACGAAACTGCCAAGCTCATCGACGACGAAGTGGAAGCGCTCATAAGCGAAGCGGCGTCGCGCGCCCGCGCTGTCATAAAAGCAAACATGACACAGCTGAAACGCCTCAAAGACGCATTACTGGAAAAAGAGACAGTCGAAGCAGCAGAAGTTGCAAAATTGTTCGATGGCTCTCATCTTCCCAAAGAAGCTGCGTTGTACTAGCAGCCCTTCGTACTACGAGCGGTAGCTAGGTATAGGCCGATTTCACCTGGGATTGGGTGCTAACAGATAAGGCTTTCACCTGGGATTGTGTTTCAGTCCGCTGGCTGTATTTCGTGGGCAGAAAGTGAGACAATAAAGAGGAAACCGCTTATGCGGCCATGTTAACTATGTCAGTAAAAATCTTTAAACAATCGGCAGAGCCAACACATGATGAATCAGGGGTAGTATTGCTCCTGCAAGTTCCGCGTACCAACGATAAAAAAGAGCTTGCCGCTGAGCAGATGTTTGCATCGCTGCATGGTCTGTTAACCATTCCTACCCCCGGGATTTTGAAAGCAGCTAAACGCGAACGACTGAGCTTTGAAATTGCTGTTAAAGGTAAGCGTATTGGTTTTTATGTGTGGGTTCCGCGCTATCTCGTGAGCTATGTCGAAGAGCAAATATATGCTCAGTACCCAACAGTTCATATAACAGAAGTTGAAGATTATGCTGCCCATAATCCAGAGCTATCCTATCAAACACAGCTTGTAACCGAGCTTCGGTTCACAGGAAACAACGCACTCCCCATTAAAACGTTTCAAAGTTTTGAAGTTGACCCGTTGGCAGCAATCACCGCGACGCTTGCTAAATTTAGCGACGACGAAGAAGCATGGCTGCAACTGCTTATTCGACCGGCGAGCCATAACTGGCATAAAGCAAGTGAACGCTACGTCGCAAAAATGAAAGGCCAGGGAAGCATGACAACAACTGGACTTATGAGTGTACTTTGGGCGCCGCCAGAAACGAAAGCAGACGCGACAAAGCTCACCGATGACCAGCAAACGCGTGTAGGAGCAGCCGAACAGAAAGTGCAAAAACTAGCCTTTGAAACCCAGGTGCGAGTGGTGTATAGAGGAAATACCCTGAAACAACAGGCGCAGCTACAAATGCAATCTATCATAGCGAGCTACAAACAGTTCAACAGCACATACCTTAACGGTTTTGAGGCAAAACGCGTGGTTGATGATCCATTCCTCATTGCTCACTATCGAAGTCGTGCGTTTAACAAAACGGGTTTCATGTGCAACATAGAAGAAGTTGCGACCTTGTACCATTTGCCACACACTACGGTCGAGACACCCTACATAATGTGGGCTACCAGTCAGACAGCCGAACCACCAGCAAATCTGCCTGTTGTAGGTGCCAGTACGCAAGAAACGCTTAGCCCGATTGCAGCTACAAACTTCCGCGGCCATAACACCATGTTTGGGCTGCCGCGGATTGATCGTGGTCGCCACCTGTACATAATTGGCCAGACCGGTACGGGTAAATCTGGTCTGCTCGAATTGCTTACCATCTCGGACATTTACAGCTCGTATGGTTTTGCCGTGATAGACCCGCACGGTGATTATGCCCTGAATATTTTGAAGCGTATTCCACCAGAACGGGCGGCTGACGTGGTGTACTTTAACCCGGCAGATACAGACTTCCCGATGGGCTTTAACCCACTCGAAATATCAGATCCCAAACTAAAGACACACACCAGTTCAGAGCTTATCGGCGTTATAAAACGAATGTTTGACTATAGTTGGGGGCCACGGCTGGAGTATATTTTGCGCTATTGTCTACTCGCACTCCTAGAATATCCGCAGGCGACCATGCTCGATATTACGCGCATGTTAACAGAAAAAAAGTTTCGGCAAGATGTTCTGGAATATGTCCACGACCCAGTGGTACGAAATTTCTGGACTATAGAATTTGCCAGCTGGAACGAGAAGTTTATGACGGAAGCAATAGCCCCCATACTCAATAAAGTCGGTGCCTTCACCGCCAATCCGTTAGTACGCAATATTATCGGTCAGCCAAAGAGTAGTTTTAACATACGGCAAATTATGGACGAGCGTAAGATTCTCATTGTCAATCTCAGCCGTGGGCTTGTAGGCGAGGACAACGCTGCTCTGCTCGGTGCGCTTTTGGTTACGAAAGTCCAACTTGCTGCCATGTCCCGAGCTGACGTTTCTTCTGAACAGAGACAGCCGTTTTACTTGTATGTCGATGAGTTTCAAAACTTTGCAACCGACTCGTTCGCAACTATTTTGAGCGAAGCGCGCAAATACGGTCTTAGTCTCACCGTTGCAAACCAGTACATAGCGCAAATGCTACCTGAAGTTAAAGATGCAGTGTTCGGTAACGTCGGGTCAATAGTTACATTCCGCAACAGTGCCGATGACGCACACACAATGATGAAATACTTTGAGCCAAAATTTACCGACCACGATCTCGTGCATATGCACAATCGTCATTTTGCTATCAGCATGACGATAGGCGGTGAAAAAGTGCAGGCTTTTTCAGCCATAAGCCTCAATTTACCGGCATTTGCCTTCGACTACAGCTCGCAGATTGTAGAACACAGCCGAGCTTTATTCGCTCAGCCGAGAGCTGCCGTAGAACGATATATTGCAGAACGATATAATTTAACAAATTCTATTTCCAAAGCACCCGAAAAACCGGTTGAATCGGTTCGGCGTACTGTAGCAGTAAAGCCACCGATTAAGCAGTCTAAGCCACCGATTGCCGTACCTGCAGAGGTAATCGTGACTACACCAGGTAAAACTACAAATACAGTAGAGCTTGATGCTCCTGCCAAACCAAAGAGAAAACGAGTTCGTAAACGTAAAAAAACGGGCGAAGTTCTCACGCAGGTACCGAAGCTTTCAGGAACACTCAGCGGCGAGGAAGTAATCAGTCTGAAGTGAGTAGCTTCATTAGCCGGCTAGAGCTATATTAACCCGAGTTCGACATAACTGTCGAACTCGTGCAGGGGCGGGCTCGCCCGCCCCGATCATATAACCGAAATAAATCCGGTTATATGATCTCCCCACCCCTAAAGGCTTCGCTCCCGCTCGCTATCGCCTTCGGCTCCTAGCAGTGGTACTTATGTCGAACTGAGGCTATACTAGTACCTAATATGCGAATCACAACGCGTTCATTGAAACGAATTAGTTTCGGCAATGCCGCTATGCTCCTTGTGGGTACAGCTATGGTTGCGCAAGTGCTTGGCTTCTTTCGGACCAAGCTGGTAAATGCTAACTTCAACAGTATTCCGGGTGGTGTGCAGGTGCCCCCTGACCAAAATGCAGGTGTCTATTTTGCAGCTTTTGTTCTGCCGGATTTTTTCTTTTTCACAATAGCAGCAGGAGCGCTCGGGGTTGCTTTTATGCCATACCTTTCGGATCGCCTCGCCAAGGGCGACCGTAAATCAGTCTGGGAACTTTCAAGTAGTCTCATAAACTTCTTAAGCATATTCTTATTTATCGTCGGCATCTTTATTTTTATATTTGCGGATTTCCTGGCGCGGAGAGTCGCACATGGTTATACTCCAGAACAGCTTCACAATGTCGCGACTATGATGCGCATACTCGCGCTTAATCCACTATTTTTTACCATATCCGGCGTAGTAGCTGCGGTGCAACAGGTTTTCGGACGGTTTTTTTTCTACGCAATCGCACCGCTGTTTTATAACCTTAGCATTATCGTCAGTATTTATGTTTTTAAGGGCAACATAGGAATAGTCGGACTGGCAATCGGTGCCGCATTTGGTGCGATTTTGCAGCTCATCGTTATTTTGTTAGGTTCCTATGGACTAGGTTTTACGTGGCGACCAAAAATCCACCGAACAAACGATTTTAAAAGCATGCTCCGACAGTTGCCCCCACGTTCACTTGATCAAGGTCTTGACCAAGTCCAAAACATCGTTGAAACGAATCTGGCTTCAAATCCAGCTCTTGGTGGAGCTACGGCCGTCGGTAACTATAACACTGCGTATGTCCTACACACCGCGCCAATCCTACTTATCGGTACTGCGATTTCAACAGCTGTATTTCCTCGCCTGAACGCGCGGTTAAGTCAAGGCCGGCCAGACCTATTCCGCCAAGATTTCCTGCGAACGCTTCGGCTGATTATATGGATTACAGTTCCGGTTATAGTAGTTAGCTTTTTTGCTCGAGGTTATCTAGCCCGACTCATCTTTACTCGAAATTCACAGGATATTGCGTTCATATTTGGCGCATTGTGCGTTGCCATTTTGTTCCGAACCGTATTTGCTCTTGTGTCACGTTGGTTCTATGCCCAGAAAGACACTAGAACCCCACTACTGGTTTCAATATTTGTTATCGGGCTCAACGTTATTTTGGCGTACGAACTTTCACGCCCTTATAACTATGGTGTAGTGGGTCTTGCGATTGCTCAGTCAATTGTTGCGGCCGTGGAGGTAATAATACTCGGGGCTATTATGCTAAAGCGCGACCGTAAACTTTTTGATGCTGTCTTTTGGAGCGGCATATTTCGCATAGTGTCTGTGACGGGATTTACGCTTGTTGCTGGCTTTGTGACGGTACAGTTCCTGCCGCTTATGACGGCAGACAAAGGACTCATGTTGTTCTATAAACTCGGACTCATATCTGCGATTACCATGACGACGCACCTAATCGTTTCTGCGTTGTTTGGTCTCGAGGAAGCTCGCCAGTTTTTTTCGTCAGTAAAGCGGTTTGTGATGAAGCCTGTTAAGATTGATTATTAAATATATTCCACCTCTGTTATAATGACCCCACTGTGAACCAAGATTTCATTCGGAATTTCTGCATAATCGCTCATATAGACCACGGTAAGTCGACATTGGCTGACCGCTTACTTGAGTTAACTGGTACTGTCGAGAAACGGAACATGAAAGCACAGTTGCTTGACCGAATGGATTTGGAGCGGGAAAAGGGTATCACAATTAAACTTGCTCCAGTCAGAATGCAGTACAAGGAGTATGAGCTAAACCTCATTGATACTCCGGGCCATGTCGATTTCTCGTATGAAGTGTCCCGTAGTTTGCAAGCCTGCGAGGGCGCGCTACTCGTCGTAGACGCGAGCCAAGGTATACAAGCGCAAACGCTTGCAAATGTCTATCTTGCCATCGAGCAAGACTTACATATTATTCCCGTACTGAACAAAATTGACCTTCCAGCTGCAAACGTTGAAAAAGTAAGTCGAGAAGTAATTTCGCTACTTGGCTGCAAACAAGAAGACATATTGATGATATCAGCCAAAACCGGCGAAGGCATTCTGTCGGTGCTGGAGCGTGTAGTCGCAGATGTGCCGCCGCCAAAATCAAGTGAAACCGATAGAGAAAAAACATACATCCCAGGCGAAAACCTACTATCGGAAGGGCAACCCTCGCAAAAAACTACTGGAGTGACACGGGCGCTTATTTTTGACAGTTATTACGATGACTACCGTGGGGTAATTTTGTATGTCAGAGTATTTGATGGTGCGGTAAAAAAGAACGCCGACATAAAAATGATGGCCACAAAAGCGCACGGACTTGCGCTGGAAGTCGGCGCACTTACCCCAGAAATGAACCCCCGACCAAGTTTGCAAGCGGGTGAAATTGGCTATATCGTCACAAATCTAAAATCGACACGTGAAGCAAAAGTGGGTGACACCATTACGCTTTCTGCTCATGCTGCGGTAGTGCCACTCCCGGGTTATCGGAATGTGCAGCCGTTTGTGTATGCTGGGTTTTTCCCAGAGAGTAATGAATTCTATCAAGAGCTAAAAGACGCTATTGAAAAGTTATCTCTTAGCGACAGCGCTCTGCAGTTTGCGCCGGAAAATTCGCCGGTACTTGGGTTTGGCGTGCGCATAGGTTTCCTGGGTCTTCTCCACATGGACATTATTCGCGAGCGGCTGGAGCGAGAATACAATCTCAGTCTCATCGTCACAAACCCGAGCACCGACTATCAAGTAAGTCTCAATGACGGTAGCGAGTTGGACATAAAATCTGCTGCAGATCTGCCCGAACCTTCAAAAATCACTGAGATTCACGAACCCTGGATAAAGGGTGAGATTGTTGTACCGCAGCAATATGTGGGACCGGTTATACAACTCATTTCGAGTAAACGTGGACTGCAAAAAAATCTAAGTTACATAGACGAACGTGCTATGGTCAGTTTTGAAGCCCCGCTCGCAAACCTACTGACAGACTTTTATGATGAACTCAAGTCTATAACTTCTGGCTACGGTAGTTTCAACTACGAGCTTGCAGACTACCGCGCAGAAGATCTGGTGAAAGTGGATTTCTACGTCGCCGGCGAAATGGTGCCTTCTCTAAGCGTAATGGCGCACCGGAGTGAGAGCCAAAAACTTGGCCGCGACACAGTAGCGAAGCTCAAGGAAGTCATCCCTCGCCAAAACTTTCAGGTTGCACTGCAGGCAGGTATAAACGGTCGGTTTATAGCTCGTGAGGACATAAGTGCGTACCGTAAAGATGTCACCACTGGCCTGTATGGCGGTGATGTTTCCCGTAAGAAAAAAGTTCTCGCTAAACAGGCCAAAGGCAAAAAACGCATGAAACGATTTGGCAAAGTCGACATCCCTGCCGAAGCGTTCACGGTCATGCTCAAGCGTGATTAGCGCACCAAACTGTTTTATGTGTTTTTCAAAAGGGGTCCCCACAAAACCTGTTTTGTGGGGTATAGTTCGCATGAAACGATTTGGCAAAGTCGACATCCCTGCCGAAGCGTTCACGGTCATGCTTAAGCGTGATTAGCATTACTGGCCGGGAAGAGCAGCCCGAGACTTTGGCTTTTGCCAAAGCCCGGAGCGATGAGAAACCTGCTTGCAGGTGTCTCATAAGGCGAAGCCGCTGTCATCCCTGCCGAAGCGTTCACGGTCATGCTTAAGCGTGATTAGCGCAAAAATGAGGTAAAAGTTATATCTGTAAAAACAGCATCCCAGGTAAAATTACGATTTCTGAAATATTTTAAGGTCGGCGATTATTTCGGCGGCGTGGGTGGCGGGGTCGACGCCCTTGTATTCTTTCGCGATGGTTCCTGCGGGGTCTATGAGGAATGTGTTTCGTTTGGTACCCAGTAGCGTCTTGCCCCAGAAAAACTTCGGGTCCCATGAATCGTACGCTGCAGCCACAGTATGGTCTGGGTCGCTCAGCAGTGTGAAGTTCAGCGCATGTTTTTCGGCAAATTTACGGTGGCTTTCAGGTGAGTCCTTGCTGACACCCAGCACAACTGCGTTACCAAACTCGGCTATAGCTTCACGCGTGTCGCGGAAATTGCACGCTTCTTTGGTACAACCAGGGGTTTCATCTTTCGGGTAAAAGTAGAGGACAACCCACTTTCCGCGGTAGTCGCTGAGCGAATGGGGGTTGCCGTCTTGGTCTAGCAAGCAAAATTCCGGTGCTTTTTTCATAAAATAACCATAGCATAGTTGAAGTAGGAATTTTGCCCTTGAGGCGCTTTCTGCTATAACTACAGCATGCAAGACAACGTCAAACAACTCCTTCAAAACTACAAACCAAGCCAAAAAACAGTCGACACACTTCGCTCGCAGCGACTCATTATTTTTGCAGGTACCGCCGGTGCGGGCAAAAACGCCATCATGAATGGGCTACTGAAAAACGGCAAATATCATGACATAGTGACCAGCACCACACGCGAACCACGGGAAAATAATGGCGTGCTTGAGCAAAATGGTGTGGACTACATTTTCCTGACGCATGATGAGGCGGTTGCAAAGCTGAAAGCAGGAGACTATATCGAGGCTGCGCCGGTACACGAGTATATATATGGGGTTCTCGCCAGCGAAATTGAGCGCGCAGCCGAAGCGGGAAAAACGCCAATCGTCGATGTTGATGTACAGGGAGTGCATACCTTCAAATCTCTCTCAGATAATGTTGTGGCAATCTTTGTAGTTCCACCGAGTTTTGAGGTGTGGATGCAGCGCATAAAACATCGCTATGCAAGTGAAGAAGATTTCAATGAGGCGTGGCCGGCACGACGGGCAAGTGCCATCAAAGAGCTCGAGGATGCGTTGAGTAAGCAATACTACCACTTTCTCGTAAATGAGGACCTTGGCCAAGCCGTTCATTCTGCCGAAGGCATCATCGCTCATAATGACTCGCAAAACCAGATCGATAAAAGCTATCGGGTATGGGTTGAACGTATCCTGGATGATTTAAAAAATCGCGGCTAGATCAAAAGAATGGTTGTTGGCGCTCTGGACATTTGAGTGCCAATTTGATATACTTACATCATGAGTCCTAGGCAAAAGCAAATACTAACTGCCATTATTGAACAATACGCTGAAGTGGCCGTACCAGTTGGCAGTAGCTTGCTGGCCAAAGTTTTTAATGTCTCTAGCGCAACCATACGCGCCGAGATGGCAGAGCTGGAAGCGCTTGGTTTTATCCGCCAGCCGCACACCAGCGCTGGGCGTATCCCAACAGATAAGGGTTATCGTTTTTATGTCAATAATCTTACTGATAGTGGTAATACTCTACCCGAGCGCCGTGCCGAACGCGCTCTGACGGCTCGACTCGAAGGTGGTGGATTGCCCGAACGTGCCATTCGCAATGCCGTCGATACGCTAGTAGAGCTCACACACAACCTGGGTCTTGCGACCATCGGTAACCAGCTTTACATAGCTGGACTCTCTAATCTCTTCGGCCAGCCTGAATTTCACGGTGGAGCGCAGGTGCAGCAAGTAGCGGCCTTACTGGATAACCTTGAACCGTGGTTGCGCGAAGCAGCGCCAAACCAGCCGCTCAGCGTCTATATCGGAGCCGAAAACCCTATCGGTCGTAGCGCCGATGTCAGTCTTATCATTAGCCGGTTCCGCAGCCCATTTAGCGACCATAGCTATATAGGTGTACTCGGCCCAACCCGCCAAAGTTACCGCGATGTTATGACTCTCGTATCCCACGCCGGCAAAACCCTCGAGGAGGTACTGTAGTGTACTTCATATCATCCGGCCTTTCAGCCGAAGCAAGTAACCGAATGGCAAGTGATATGTTTCGTGCTTTAGATTTGCGTGAATTGGGTTTTAGCGACTTCGCTGGAAAGCTAGAAAATAAAGTTCCTATAGTACTCGAATCTCTTGGGATAAACGGCGATCAAATAGCAGAAGTCATAGTAAATGCCACGGATATTGTGTATGGCGCACTGGATAATTTGAGGGACGAGAGGCTACAACAGTTTATCGCAGGAGAAATATGACAAAGAAAAAAGCTGATATAGATTATGTACAAGTAGCTGAGCGGCTCGCAGCTGAGAACGCTCAGCTCACAGAAGCGCTCCAACGTGAACGGGCCGACGCAACAAACATTCGCCGCCGCCACGAGGAACAGATTGCTAGTTTACGCTCAACTATCAAAGCCAGCGTCGTCAAAGACCTCTTGCCCGTCATCGATAATTTCGAGCGCTCACTCAAACATATTCCGAATGATCTCAAGGGACACGACTTCATAAAGGGTATCGAATCTGTCGTTAAACAGTTTCAGAAAACACTCGCAGATATCGGCGTCGAGCGTATCAAAACAGTTGGCGAACCATTTGATCCACACCTGCATGAAGCCGTCAGTATGGAAGAAGGAGATGGCGACCAGGAAATTGTGTGCGAAGAGCTCCAGGCCGGTTACCGCCTGGGTGATGATGTCATCCGCCACGCCATGGTCCGTGTGAAAGGGTAGTCATGCCTACAAAAGAGGCAGTACCCAAATCGTTCGTGGTCACCCCAGAAAGGATTGCTTATCTGAGTCGCCTGCTAGCAAGTCAAAACATAGGCTGGGAAGATGACGGGCCAAGCGCAGCTCGTTATCTGGCTTCAGGACCTTTCGGCGCACTATCTGCGTGCATGTATCGCCCACGAAGTATAGTAAAGGGATTTAACATAGGGTTAGTAGACTCAGGTGGCGGGCATACTTCCATAGAGGTCGAAATGTACGACCCGCCATATCCGTTTCGGAGAGAGGTGCTGCGGGCTGTAGTCTGCGAAGCTGAAGATAGCGGTCAGCTCGCTTTTGTCATAGATCCAGTGCGATTCGCTGAGGTTGTTCATGGCATCGCATTGGCATGCATCTCTGCAACTCACCCGAAACAATTTGCTGCAGCAAGCTAAATCCTCATTTTCTTCCTTCTTAAGCCATATAGTCGACAGAAAGGAAGCAGTGCTCACCATCATTACCAGAAGGTATTTGGCAGTCATTGAGCTGGATGAGGCAGGAGTGCAACAGCTATAAACATGCATGTTAGCACTCTTGACATGTGAGTGCCAATTTGTGTACAATGGAAGTACTTTGGCACTGTGTTGCGAGGAGTGCCAACGAACCTACTATTTCGAAAAACCTAATATTATAACCCGCTATATTCTGCGGCAAAGGAGTAAACACAATGGGTAAAATTATCGGTATCGACCTCGGTACAACCAATAGCGCCATGGCTGTCATGCAGTCTGGCAAACCAGAAATCATCACAAACAGTGAAGGCAACCGCACAACGCCATCTGTTGTAGCAGTCAATAAAAAGGGTGAGCGTCTCGTCGGTCAAGTGGCTCGTCGCCAGCAGGTGACAAACCCCAAAGACACCGTGTATGAAATGAAACGCCTCATCGGCCGCAATTTCAATGACAAAGAAGTCCAGCGAGACCTCAAACTCATGGGCTACGAAATCGTCAAAAGCGGCAATAGCACCAAGGTAAAAATGGCTGGCAAAGAGTACAGTCCAGAGGAAATGAGCGCCATGGTACTCAGCAAGCTCAAGGCTGACGCCGAAGCATTCCTCGGTGAGCCAGTTACCGAAGCAGTCATCACTGTTCCGGCCTACTTCGACGACAGTCAGCGCCACGCAACCAAAGATGCTGGCAAAATCGCCGGGCTTGAGGTCAAGCGCATCATCAATGAACCAACGGCCGCTGCTCTCGCCTACGGTCTCGATAAAAAGAAGGCAGACGAAAAGATCGTCGTCTACGACCTCGGTGGTGGTACCTTCGATGTCTCTGTACTAGAGCTTGGCGATGGTGTCTTTGAAGTAAAATCAACGAACGGTGACACCCATCTTGGTGGTGCCGACTTCGACCGTGCAATCATCAACTACTTTGCGGATGAGTTTAAAAAAGAGCATGGCATCGACATTCGCGAGGACAATGCCGCTATGCAGCGTTTGCGTGACGAAGCCGAAAAGGCCAAGATTGAGCTTTCAACCGCCCAAGAAGTCGACGTCAACCTACCATTCCTGACAGCCGATGCCGATGGTCCAAAGCATTTTGAGCACAAACTGACTCGCGCCAAGCTCGAAGAGCTGGTAGGTGACCTGGTGAATGACACGGCAGCCCCATGCGAAAAAGCTCTCAAAGACGCCGGTCTCAAAGCCAGCGATATCGACAATGTCGTGCTCGTGGGTGGTATGACCCGTATGCCCGCTGTCCAGAAAAAGGTCGAAGAGATCTTTGGCAAAGAGCCAATGAAAGGCGTCAACCCAGACGAAGTTGTCGCCATCGGTGCTGCCATCCAGGGTGGTGTGCTGCAGGGTGATGTCAAAGACGTGCTGCTGCTCGATGTAACCCCACTGTCTCTCGGTATCGAGACGATGGGTGGTGTCATGACACGCCTGATCGACCGTAATACGACCATTCCTACCAGCAAGTCCGAAGTATTTAGTACGGCGGCAGACAATCAGCCGCAAGTCGAAGTCCATGTTCTGCAGGGCGAGCGCGAAATGGCAGAAGGCAATAAGTCTCTCGGTCGTTTCATCCTAGATGGCATCGCGCCGGCTCCACGCGGTATTCCGCAGATCGAAGTGACATTTAACATCGACGCCAATGGCATCTTGAATGTCACCGCCAAAGACAAAGGCACCGGCAAAGAGCAAAACATCACCATCCAGGGTTCTGGCAGCCTCGACAAAGACGAAGTCGAGAAGATGGCCAAAGACGCCGAAGCTCATGCCGAAGAAGACAAGAAAAAGAAAGAAGCTATCGAAGCTCGCAACCATCTCGACAGCGCTGTCTACCAGGCAGAGAAGTTGAAGGATGAAGAGAAAGTCTCTGACGATGACAAAAAGGCAATCGACGAAGCCGTCGAAAAGGCCAAGAAAGTCGTCGCCGACGAAAAAGCCGACAAAGACACCCTCGAAGCCGCAACCAAAGAGCTCAATGACGTCCTCATGCCCATAGGCGCCAAGATGTACGAAGCCGCCGCCAAAGAAGCGGAAGCCGAAGCTCCAAGTGAAGATGCATCCGAAGAAAAGCCATCCGAGAAGAAAAAGGGCAAAAAAGACGACAAAGATGCACCCATCGAAGGCGAAGTAGTCGACGAAAAATAACCATACACAATAGAGAGGTGCTTCGGCGCCTCTTTGATAGATTGCTGTGGTGCCAAATCAGGGTTTACAGAAAGGAATAGTATGGAAATTAAAGATTTTGTGAAGTCAGTATTGTTACAAATTGATAGAGCTGTAGACGAAGCGCGCGGAGAAACTAGTCGTGACATTACCTTCACCGCAAATGAGGGCAAGAGAACCATTGAATTTGATATTGCGGTATCTGCGGAAGACACTACGGGCGCTTCCGGTAAAGCGGGCATAAAAGTTATATCAATCGCGGAAGCAGGTGGCAATATTTCCACAAATACAAAAAACGCCAGTGTTAGTCGCATACAATTCGGGCTACATATCAGCCCAAATACAAAGACAGAAGAGCAGCATTTTCGTGACCAAGCTAGGATAAGAAACCAATACAGCGAAAACATCTAGAGTAGATGTGAATATCGTGTGGGATGGACAAATAACAGGGGCGGGTTTTACTTAAGATTTCTCTTACGAACATTAGCTGGCCATGGTGGCACACTGGTAAATTTAGCTGGAAAGTAACAAGCGTAGACACCGCAAAAGGTTTCAAGCTTGTGAAAAGCTCGTCTACAAAAACACCATTATTTCCAACCGACAGCGCACAGTACATTTCCTCGTCAGCCGCGCGCAGCACAAGTCTTGATCTTGATGGAGGCAAAACCTTATATTTCCGTATTTGTGCCTACAGGGGTGACTCATGTGACAGCTATAGCAACACCGTAACACTCACCACTCCGCCGAAAGAATCAGGCGGGGGAAGTACGATTACACCAGGCGCGGTAACACTCAGCATAAGTGGCAGTGTTTTGAGCTGGACATTTGCCGGAACAGCACCAAATGGCTTCAAAGTCGTGGCGTCGCTCTCGCAAAACCCCACGTATCCAAACAACTATACGCATTTCACTGCCTCTACGTCGTACGACCTGACGGATGCAAGTCTAGAAAGTGGACTGAACTATGTTCGCGTATGCAAATACACCGGATATGGTTGCACCGACTATTCTAACCAAGTTTCGTATCCAAGTCCGTAGGCGATGTCAGTAGATGATACTAGATAATGCAATAATTCTTCAAACAGAACTGTCCTCTGGGGGTTGTAGTTTCACTTGGGATGCTGAAAATAACAGGGGTGGGCTTTACTTGGTCGCAGGACATTGTGCGTAAAAACAAGAAATATAGTTTAGTTGTGGTCCAGAAGTATATAGATCACCAGTCATATGTCTTGACGACTATTTTTCTCGTTAACGTAATCCAGATACATTCCCTCATAATACCAGCTGCCATAACGTATGCGTGATCGACCAATTCGGTGCGGCGTTTCTAAGCATTATGTCTATGATTGTGCGTGAGTAGTGCTACTGCCGTGTGTCGGCGGGATGATGCTGGCGACGACTAGCATACATAAACGGTAGAGCGAAGATTTGGACGATACCACCGAAAAGCAGCGACGGGCCATAGCTATACGCATCGGCAGATTTCCCAAGTACTGGCTGGGCACCGGTCGCACCAGCATCGCCTATAAGCGAATCAAAAGACAGCACTGTAGCACGCTGCTTCGAGGGTATCATGCCGTTTAGGTAGGCTTGGCGCACTGGCATTGTAGCGGCAAATGTCATGGCCCAGACGGCAACTAGTCCGAGCGCGACGTAAAAATTATGTGTGATCCCAAGACCAATGAGTACCAGGCACGATAGCAGAGTCATAGTCATGATGGTAGTTGTGCGGCGATGGGTCAGGCGACTGATTTTACCCGCGAGCATACCGCCCACCATCTGCGAGCATGCGACCAGCGCCGCGGCGAGACCAGCAACGGTGTAGGCTTTTTCGTCACCGTATATATGCAACAGATATGGTTGTAGTGCGTAGAACGCGTAAAATCCGACGCTTGCCGTGAAGATAGAAGAAACCATTATCCAGCGGACGGGCGGATTTTTAAGACCGTATGTCACGGATGCAGACATGATTGCCCGTATGCTTTTCGCAAAACTACCGTGTTTTTCGGGCGTAAACCCCCAATCTTTCATGACTACCATGGCTGTTACAAAAAGCACCGCCAAGATGCCAGCGCGCAAGAGAAACGGTACACCGATGTCTGTGTGCGCGGCGATGTACCCGCCGCTCAACGAACCGACGAGCATGGCGACGCCTGACACGGCCTGTCCTTTGCCGAAAACTACCTCGAGAGAGCCCTTGTATTTTGCAAAGGCGAGTGCATCGACCAGCCAGGCTTCGACTGCGCCAGAGAAAAAGCTAAAGCCGAGGCCGATAAATAGCGAGGCGATGGCCCAATCGATAAATGGTGCATGCCACCGCCACATAAGGTAATAGGCAACTGTCGTCAGAGAAAGTGTAATCGTGCCGAGCAAATAAGAAACGCGGCGGCTCCAAGCATCTGCGACGACGCCGGTCGGTATTTCAAAAAGCACCATGCCCAAGGTGAAAAACGCATTTGCGGCAAAGGCCTCAAAATTACTCAGCCCAGCGTTTAGCAAAAACAATGTGTTGATGCCCCATACCAGTGAGGCGGCGAGCGTGTTCCCAAAAAGAAGCGCGAGATAAATAGCCTGGATACGACGAGCAAGTCTGAATGCGGAATCGAATCCGAACACCCAATGCAAGAAATGCGGTTCTGAATCC
>CAYROK010000018.1:0-23269 GCA_964425975.1 uncultured Candidatus Saccharibacteria bacterium | reverse complement strand
AGCGCTTCCATGGCATGGAAGAGGTCCAGGGTTCGAGTCCCTGTAGCTCCACCAGTTTCGTTTTTAAAAATGCCCCGAAAGACGGGGCATTTTTCGTACGCGTAATACTAATTACGCCGCCCCTGTTGACTGCATGTTCACACTAGCTCTATCCTTGTGCTTTGTACTTTCGAAACCGTGATGTCGCTCGAAGTGTACGTGATTAACAACTGACGCAAGTTTGTGACCATCATATTTGTGAAACATGCTGCGTGCTCGACTAATTCCTTTGCGTTGATGACGAGCTTTTTCTCGTAATGACATATATTTACCTCCTACTATTTAAAAAGTAAAAAGAACTATTCCAAGACCGCAACCATTCTCCTCGGCAGTTCTGCGGTTATATCTTCTACGGATTCTCGGTCAAACAGCTCACATATGGCTTGCCAGGCGGCTCGTACGTAATCTCGTGCCCGATGTTCGTCTACATCATCTATATCCATAAACTGCTCAATAATGTCATCGTCTACCGCACCCGCCGTTGGAACCATCATTGCAGCTGACCTGAGTTCGTGAGGCAACTTGGCTGCAAAACCTCGGCGAGTGTGGTCTGTCAGGTGCATTGCTACATTCTCCACAACTAGTTCTAGTGCATCTTGCGAGATTTCGTCGTGCGCGTTCGCGAGTTTTTTAATTTTTTTGATAAGAGAGTGATATTTCATTTTACTATACCCCTTTCCGCCTATCACTATGCTCCTTATAGCTGAGAGAATTCTATGAGTTATATTACATTTTTATAAAAAAATTTGATGGCAATGTGTAAATGTTTATGGTAGAATATATACTAGATGGGGCTGAATTTTAAGCTCGACGTTGGTACCTTTCGGTTATGAATGCAGGTCGCTTGTCAGCGTTATAGGCAAATTTTAACAGATGCAAAATCATTTGTTTCACGTGTAGCTGAAAAGGCTCAGAATGTTGCTTTTGCACTTTTTGGTACTCCAGTTCGCGTATCAGCTGTAGCTTAATCACTTCAGCAATGCTTTTGACAACGCTAGATAGTCAAATCGCGTTTTATATTTCTGGCCGCTCGTGTAGTTTCGTCCAGGCTATACGCTAAGACTAGGATTGCTCGTGTGCGCCGTTTGTTTGTTTTAAAATGCACGCGCTAAGACCATAAAATAAACTAAACCTGTAGTATTCTCACTGAAAAACTAGCGGACCCGGAGGCAGTATCCGGCAGCTCCACCAAAGTAAATACCCCATCCATGATGGGGTATTTACTTTATATAAATTACGAAAGAGCGGTGTTTTCGTGGTGCGATTCGAGGACGTCGACGTCTTCCGGCGCACGGTAGAAAACATTATATACAACCGCACCGACAAAAATAGTAGCGGCTCCGACGATAACTGGTACATTTACTCCCATCGTTGCCGCGTAGCCGGCGATAATCGCTGGTATAGCTTGCGCCAATGCTTGAACACTCGCCTCAATACCCAGAACCTCTCCCTGCCTTTTCGGACCGGCGGTTAGGCTTACGAGCGCTCCAGCGTTTGCCATAAATTGTCCATTAAAGAGGGCAATAAATGGCGCAACCATAAGAAGTTGTGTGGTGTTGTTAGGAAGCAGCTGCAACAAAAGCGCCATACTCGTCCCAAACATTGCAACTCGGATAATATTATGCGGTTTGAACCGTTTACTCACTAGCGGCACAAAGATAGCTTGGCTAATTGCGATACATACGCCAAGGTACGCAAAAAAATCACCGATGTTATGCGTTTTAAACCCTAGTTTCTCGATTAGCAATATCTGGAAAAATGTCGTGAAAAACGTAAATCCGCCCCAAAAGAAAAACTCGGCAGAAAAGATTATACGCAGACGTGGGTCGCTGGTCGCTTTGCGAATATTTGCAAGCGATTTCGTCCAGAGAAGCTTAGTTGCCTTCGAAATATGAGCATGAGTTTCCGGCAATAGCCAGAGCAATAGGCACATATTCACGAAACTGAGCATTGCAGTAAACCAAAATGGCGTCGATGGTCCAAACCAACCAGGTGAAGTAAACAGAGAGAAAATATCAATCCCAGGTGAAGCAAGTCGCGCTCCCACGTAGGGGCCAAAGACAAAACCGAGTCCAAAAATTGCACCTAAAATACCGAAATTTCTCGCCCTGTGCTCTGGCGGAGTCACATCGGCAATTACGGCGCGCGCCACACTGATGTTTCCGCCCGTTATTCCGTCGAGGGCCCGTGCTGCGAAAAGAAGCGGAATATTTTTGGTAACAATCGCAATCGCAAATAAAACATATCCAACCGCCGTTCCAAACAAGCTCAGTGCCAATACTGGACGACGACCATGCCTATCGGAAAGCTGGCCTAAAATAGGTGTTGATAGAAGTTGCATAAGCGGGTAAATAGCCGTCAGCCATCCGAGCAAAATCAGCGAAGCTGAGAAGCTGTATCCCGCTGGTTCGAACATATGATAGATTAGCTGCGGCAGAACAGGTATGAGTATACCCACCCCGAGTACATCCAAAAAAACCGTCATCGCCACGATTGGCAAGGCGCGCTTTTCGGTACTCACTCTACTTTGTTTGATTGTCACCAAATGATACTACGTGTTCAACGGCTCAGCGTCAATGCTTGCACAGTAAAGTCGATACCACTGCTCCTGCGAAAGCATTTGTGCGCGGTCAGTTGTTCGAATGTCCGCCCGCTGCAGCAAAGTTGCAGTTTCGGCCTTTGATAGCCCTAGTCCTCCGCTAAGCGCATTGTGAAGAGTTTTGCGTTTTTGACTAAATCCCGCGCGTACCACGCGAAAGAACTCCTTGGCTTCAACCTTTGGAAAGAGCGGTTCACTACGATAAGTCAACACTAGTACCTGGCTATCGACTTTAGGCGGTGGTGTAAAAGACGTTCTCGGTACAAACGCCCCGAGTGACGTCTCGCAATAGAACTGCGTACTAACGCTAAGGATAGACATACTACCAGGCTCAGCGCAGACTCGCTCAGCAACTTCCTTTTGTATAAGTAACGCCCCACGGCTAAACGGATTCGGTGACTCGCAGAGCACACGTATAAGGTTGCTCGTCAGGTAGTACGGGATATTTGCAACGACTTTATACCCTTCTGGGAGCTGTTGTAAGTTAAACCGTAAAATATCTGCTTCCACTACTGTCAACCGCTCTAGATCTTCCATTTTAAGAGGACTGTCCTGTGAAAGCTGTGAAAGGTGGTTTTTGAGGTTTTGTGCAAGATCTGAGTCGAATTCTACCGCAGTCACATGTGCACCGCGCTGGAGGAGTTTGCGCGTAAGTGTGCCGAGGCCAGGGCCAACTTCGAGAACCATATCGCCTGCCTGCACACCGACGGCGTCGCAAATCGCCTCCAGGGTCGCATCGTCATACAGCCAGTGTTGCCCCAGCGCCTTTTTCGGTATCACATCTTTCACGAGTTCATTTTAACAGATAGCGGGCTCGCCGCCATGTATAGCCTGGTGAAAAAGGTCGAGAAGATTCTTCGCTATGCTCAGAATGACAAGATATGAAGCTCCTGCTACCTGCTACCAGCTACCAGCTACCAGCTATCTGCTGCCTACCACCAATGGCGGCTAAGCCAGAAATTGTAGGCCTTTTCCCAGCTTCCGTAACGTCCAATCGCATACCCGCTGAAAAACTGTGTCTGGCAGACTGCGTTTGTTTGCCAATTTGCGCACGCATTTATGACCTTACTGCCCGGGCAAGCTTGGCCTAGCCCAGCGCAACCGCCCGCATTGGTTGCGGCCGTATTCCAACGCGATTCGCGTGAAAAAATATAGTCAACATATGGATAATCCGCCGAACTAATACCCGCTGCGGCCATAACGGCCTGTTTGTCTGTGGGGATATTGACCGTGTTTCCCTTCGCCACTACACGCTCAACCGGCTGAACCGTTATAACTGACTGGAGTAATTTGCGGCTGATCTCTTCACCATTTTGCACATTTATTTCATAGGTTTGAACTCGTTTTCCGGGGCTGCCCTCTTGGCGTATGGCCTGGCTTCCAAAGGAAAGTGACATGTCTATAACTGTTTTCACTGGTGCGGGCATATCCTCGCTAACGGTAATAACCTGTACGCCGTTCCGGACGACCGCAACCTGCATATTCGGCGTGAGTATTGTTTGCACCGCCGGCTTAGCTGTGTCATCCGTGGCGAGCACGATCTTCTTTTCTTTGAGTAATTCGCCAACAGTTTTCGCTTGTGTGCGCAAGGATAGGGGTTGACCGTACAAGGTCAAAGTAACGGGCAAGGCACGATTGATCACGACACGGTGACCAAGTGTTTTTTGAAGGACAAAATTTGTAACGGGCTCTGCCTGTACACTATCCTCACCATAGACCGCAATACCAGCAGCGGTAGCCATACTGCGAGGTGTTGCTGCAGCACTTTGGAAAAATTTTTTAGTCGTACCGTCGCCTATTGTGTACGGTACAGAACGATAAACATTGACCAAAAAATTATCTTGAGTGACTTCGGCTTCGGTTGCTGGTTCAACGCGATCGCCTTTTTGCAGTCGTATATTTAACTTTTCTAGTAACTCGCCGACAGTTTTCGCGTCGGTGGGAACAGTAGTCTTTTGGCCATCGTTGGAAACGATGGCTATAAAGGTGTCGCGTGCAACATAATCGGCAACCACGCCCGTACGATTGGCATACCAAAACAACCCACCGCTCAGACTGAGTAGTGTCAAAAATAGCACGAGTGGCAGGCCGGCTGGATGGTTCTTTGCCTTTCCCGCTCGTTCCTTTGTTCGCTCCGTGGCTCTGTGTGCACTCTGTTTCAGTCGTTCCATTCACTATACCGCCGTATGTATTATACCTCGGGAATACCGTTCCAGAGCTTCTTGAACGTTGGGGTGAATAGTTTGAGGTGTCAGATTTTTTAGCGGCAGCCAGACAAGTTCAGCAATTTCGAGTGGCTGCGGACGGAGCGTCGGTGGTTTGGAAAGTCTAACGGCAAAGTATTCTGCCTGATAGCGCAACCCGAAAAAGCTAGTTTGCCACGATCCAAGCGATTCTAGTTGCTTCGCCTCTAACTCAACACCTGTCTCTTCGCGGAGTTCACGCACGGCAGCCGTACGCGAGTCTTCGGTGCTTTTTCTGCCACCGCCCGGCAGTCCCCACCGTCCACTTCCTAGGTAGGATTTTTCGAGCAGTACATCACCTTTGCATATTACTAACACTCTTGCGCGACTCCGAAGTGAAAAAATGATCCGCCACAGTGGCCAACCAAGCCAAAAGGCTACTCGGCCAAAAATAACAAATGCCCTGTTCATAGTTTCTCCAGAGGCGCAAACGCGATGTTTAGCTTTTTTATACCTTTGCCTTTGAAAACCTTCAAGACAAACCTTCGGTTTTTCTCGACGCGCGGGCAAAATGGAATACATTTTGTCCGGCTGCTCTTTTCCCTTGCCAGAGGCTTCTTCATAGTTTCTCCAGAGGCGCAAACGCGATGTTTAGCTTTTTTATACCTTTGCCTTTGAAATAGATGGCTGCCATATCGCCCTGAGTTTCAACTACCGTTCCGCTGCCAAAGACTTCATGGCGTACTTTGTCGCCCTCATTGAGCTCGGGAATATAGCGTGGTTCGTCGCTGGCCGCTGAAGTCTTTTCTCCAAACGAGGTGAAACCGTCTTCGGGAAAAATGTCATCCCGGGTGAAATCTACTTGCCCAAACGACGGCATAATCGTACGCTCTTCGACATATTCACCACCAATTTCGCCCAAGAAGCGGCTGGGAATATTGTGTTGCAAACCACCGTAGAGCGATCGAGATGTGGCATAGATCATATGCAGTTCTTCGCGCGCCCGTGTCATCCCCACGTAACACAAGCGGCGTTCTTCTTCCATTTCGTTTTGATCATATAACGCCCGGCTGTGGGGTAAGATTGACTCTTCCAGCCCAAGCATAAATACCACGGGAAACTCGAGTCCTTTCGCAGAATGAAGCGTCATGAGCGTAACGGCATTGTCGTTGAGATCTGTAGCGTCAAGATCGGAAATAAGGGCAACTTCCTCAAGCAACGCCGAGAGACCTTCATCATGATAGCCCTGTGCCACGCCAATCAGCTCACGTACGTTTTCCTGGCGACTCTCACCTTGTGGCGTTTTGTCATCCAAAAAAGCTAAATAATTCAACCGTTTGACAAGATTTTCAACCAGAATATCTGGCGAAAGCTCTCCTAGCTGAGCGCGTAACGAACCAAGGATGTCCGAAAGCTCTACGAGACCCTTTTTGGCTTTGCCGGTTACGGTGTCGCATTCGGTTACGCGCGCAAGTGCCGTGCCTAGACCGAGCTTCTCATGTGCTGCCCAACCGAGAAAGTTGCTCAGGCTGACTGCTCCTACGCCCCTGCCCGGAACATTAGCAATCCGTTCAAAACTAGTTCGGTCTTCCGGCTGATACAGCAGTCGTAAGTATGCAATGAGGTCATTTATTTCCTTTCGGTCATAGAAACGCACCCCTCCCACGACCCGATACGGCACGCCGTACTGTACAAATACCTCTTCCACGGTACGGCTTTGCGCATTCGTTCGGTATAGCACCGCAAAATCTTTGTACTGCCTGAGCCCTGTGTCAACTGCAGTCCGGATGGTTCGTACGATAGTTTCGGCTTCGCTGCGCTCTGTCATAACTTGTATTAACTGCACCTTACGGCCATCGCCTTCGCTCGTCCAAAGCTGTTTGTTGCTGCGCTGGGTGTTCCTGGTAACTACGCCGTGAGCCGCATGTAAGATATGCCCCGTGCTGCGATAGTTTTGCTCAAGTTTTATGACCGTACAGTCTTTGTAGTCCGCCTCAAACCGTAAAATATTCCGAAAATCCGCCCCTCGCCATGAATAAATTGATTGCCAATCATCACCACAAACTGCAATATTTGCAAGTTTATTTGTTAATAGCTTAATTAGCTTGTATTGCGCGGCGTTGGTGTCTTGGTATTCGTCTATCATAATGTGAGTGAAATGGGTGCGCCATTTTTCTCGGACTTCCTTGTGAAGCTCTAGGAGTTGGACGGTTCGCCAAATAAGGTCGTCAAAGTCGAGGGCCATGGCGTCTTTCAGCGCAGCTTGGTACAGTGGGTATATTGTTGCCACAACTTGCGCAGTGGGACTTGCTGCTGTTTCGCGGTACTCAGTTGGGCCGATCATATCGTTTTTTGCGCTGGAAATGAAGCTGGCAATAGTACGCGGTGGAAACGATTTTTCATCAATACGCAGTTCCTTGCATATGCGTTTGACGGTGCTGAGACGGTCGGTTTCGTCGAATATAACGTAGCTAGACGGTATGCCAAGGTGCTCGCCGTCCATGCGCAGGAGTCGAACGCAAATGCTATGGAACGTCCCCATCCACGGCATAAAACGACGATCATCAGCGCTTTGGCCGAGCAGGTCAGCCACTCGGGAACGCATTTCCTTTGCTGCTTTGTTTGTAAACGTTACGGCTAGAATACTGTATGGTGTTGCCTGTTGCGACGCAATCAGATGAGCGATCCTGTGTGTCAGCGTTTTTGTCTTGCCGCTACCCGCCCCTGCCTGAATAAGCAGCGGGCCTTCAGTCGTTTCGACCGCCCGTCGCTGTTCATCATTTAACCCCTCCAGAAGATAGTCTTGCACGTATCTATTTTAGCAGACAGCGTGATTAAGCTCGCTGTTGTCGGTCGTAAATCAAGATCGGAGTTAGTTAATAAAGTTTGTATGTGGGAGCTCAAGACCCAGCAGCTCCATGTCTAGGAGCAAGTCCAAAACTATTATGAGTGCCAGCATCGTAAGGAAAACTAAAACTATGAGCATGCGGCGACGTTTCTTGACCTGGCCGATAGGCACGAAATAGGTACCGGCTGCTATGTGGCGTTCGATTTCCAGCTCTTGAGCAGACTTAGACTCTTCTTCATTGTCTTCTGGCGTCTCTACGTCCTCTGGTTTTACCTCAGATTCATCTTCATCAGATGATGATTTCACTTCGTGGAGCGGCTCTATTTTCATTTTTTCTCGTGATGGCGTCGTCTGTTCTGCTGGAGCTTCCGCTTTTTCGATACTGTCTGCTGTTTTTGCAATCGGTTCGGCATGGTCATCACTGGTATTGTTATCAGTGGCCAATTTCGTTGGTTCTTGCGTTTCGACTAATTTACTCGTGACTGGAACGATGTTTTTCGCAGCGCGGCTAATTTTTGGTACTCCACTTGGCGTAGCGGCCGCTTCCCCTGAGGGTTTTTCGTTTGTGGTATCCACTACGTCTTCGACGCTCAACATCGGGTCGTTTGTAAGTACAGGGCGATTTGTCACTACAACAGGCCTGCCGCTGGGGTTAGGGGGCGTGTCACCGGGGTGTACGGCGTCCATAACTTTGGCAGACTTATTGGTAGCTGACATGGCTACTTCCTTTCGGTTTGCACTTGGTGTGCAACCTTCACGATTTCAGAGAATTGATGATAGTTTAAACTAGCGGCCCCGACAAGTAC
The DNA here is from genome assembly GCA_964425975.1 of uncultured Candidatus Saccharibacteria bacterium. Classification (GTDB taxonomy): domain Bacteria; phylum Patescibacteriota; class Saccharimonadia; order Saccharimonadales; family UBA4665; genus JAGXIT01. The sequence goes on along the minus strand of CAYROK010000018.1, from coordinate 14,794 downwards.
ACCGTCGATTTCAGGTACTTCCAAATAGCTCCGAACGTCGTGTTCGTTGACACTGCCCCCGTATAGAATGTGCATTCTTTGTGCGGCTCGTTCCCCATAAAGTTCGCTTACCTGCATACGCATATAACGAATCATGTCGCTCGCCTCGTGTGGCTTACAAATGATGCCATCCGCAGTGCTAATCGCCCAAACTGGCTCATAGGTAAGTACCACGTTTTCGATATCTTTACTCGTAAGGTTCAGGAGCGCAGTTGTCAGTTGATCATGAACAACCTGCTTGGCTTCGCCTGAATCACGTTCTTGCTTTGTTTCGCCTATGCAAATAATGGGTGAAATATCATTTCGAATAGCAGCCTGCACTTTGTCTTTGACCATGTCGAGCGTATCGCCAGCGTTCAGTCTACGCCATGAATGGCCTACGATACCATAATGGACAAGATCGCCCAACATAGCAAAACTGACTTCGCCAGTACACGGACCTTCATCTTTATAGTAGGCATCTTGGGCCGCAAGACGAAAGCGTCGACGATCTATTTCTACGCTCAATGGTTGCAAGGCAAGCATACTTGGGGCAATAACAACTTCGACATCACGGTGCTGAGCAATTCTCTCGCCAAGCCTATGGACGAGCAAACTTGACTGGTGCACGCTGAGGTGCATTTTCCAGTTTCCGACGATCAGAAGTTTTTTATCCATAGTGCTTATGCTTTAGTATAAATTTTCAATTCACATTTTACAATGCTCACGTGCTTCACAACTACCAGCGTACAACGAGCAACGTTCAACAAAAAAATCAACCATCAACGTACAACGCACGCGGCGCAGAGCGACGTTGGTTGTTGACCGTTGGTAGTTTGTTGATGGTTGAACGTTGATAGTTGGTCGTTTCTCTAGCCGCATCTGAGTTTTGCTATTTGCCCTCTAGGGCTTCTACCCCAGGTAGTTTGCGGCCGCTCATAAGCTCTAGGCTGGCACCGCCGCCCGTCGAAACATGATTAAAACTGGCAGTCAGACCGCGGGACTGCACAAAGCCCACGGTGTCACCGCCGCCCACAATACTGAACGGCCGGTTGCCAAACTGCCCAAGCATTGCTTCGATGAGTAGTTCTGTGCCGTGCGCCGTTGGACCAACAGGGCCTTGCAATCCTATCGTTTCAGTCACGCCCATAGTGCCATTCCATACGACCGTTTCCGCTAACTGTAACAGACCGGCAATAAATGCGCCACTAAACGGCCCGATGTCGAGAATCATTTCGTCTTCGGCGACCTGGCTGGCTTCATGCAGGGGACGTTTCGGGTACGCTTCTATGCTTGCAATGACGTGCGCGCTCCAGTCGACAATGCGCGTTGGGGCTGCCGGGTCAAGTTTCTTTGCGACCACACCGTCTTGCGGCAAGTAAAACACAAAGTCGCGCTGCTTTTTTGTCTCGGCGACTCTCTGCATAATTTCTTTGGCAAGCGGGAGATCGTCTGGCTCAATCTTGCTTTTGCCAACCCTAAGACCGGTGGCATGCAGAAATGTGTTTGCCATGGCACCGCCCACCACAACGACATCGGCGATGTCGAGAAAGCGTTGGAGGATCTCGATTTTGTCGGCTATTTTCGCCCCGCCTATTACTGCAACGAGCGGCCGCTTGGGATTTTCCATGGCTTCGGTGATTACGTCGACTTCTTTTTCCAGAAGCAGCCCGGCCGCACTGGGCATATATTTTGGCAGCTCGGACACCGAAACGGCACCGTGATGCACCACCCCAAAGGCGTCTTGAACAAATAGGTCAGCAAGACTCGCAAGTTTTTTTGCAAATGCTTCATCGTTTGCCTCTTCGCCTGGGTAAAATCGTACATTTTCCAAGAGTAAAATTTGACCAGGTTGAAGATTGTCTGCTGCTTTACTAGCTCGATCCCCCACGCAATCCGGGACGAACTCCACCTCTTTATCCAAATACTTCCCGAGTGATTTTGCGACAGGAAAGAGACTATACTTCGTGTCTGGTTTGCCTTCGGGGCGGCCAAGGTGTGAACACAGTATAAGCGCAGCGCCCTCTTCTAGCAGGTACTTCAGTGTGGGTATGCTCTGCTGAATACGATAGTCGTCGGTGATATTTCCTTTTTCGTCGAGTGGCACATTATAGTCCGCCCGCACGAGAACTTTCTTTCCCGCAACATCAATATCCCGAATTGTTTTTTTTGTAAAACTCATCTGCCCACCATGATTATGGTTTATATTTTACATTTTATGTCGGAAAAACAAAATTACTTAATCCAGTTGGCGGATTTTAATGGTATCGGTTGTGCCAACAACACCTGGCTGCTTGCCGCTTACCATCATAATGATGTCGCCTTTGGAGAAAACATGCTCTTTGAGTAAAAAGTCGGTTATTTTTTGAGCAGCGTGGGCGCTAATGGGCCGCACATAACTTTTTACATCGTAGACTATGGCGAGTTGCTGAGCAGTACGATCACTGTCGGTAACAGCCAGAATCGGTACGTCCGGTCGCTCGGAAGCAATGTTGAGCACAGTTGACCCGGTTTTGGTTTCGGCTACAATTGCATTGGCATGAATGCTCTCAGCCATAGAAATCACCCCACGACTAATGGCTAGCTGGCGCGATGGATGCTTGTCTTCTTGTCCTTTGAATGAGACACGCACAACGCCGTGTTGCTGGGAATAATTGATAATGCGCTTCATGATTTTGACCGCTTCATGTGGATATTTGCCCATCGCGGTTTCATCACTCAGCATGACACAATCCGCGCCCAAGTATACCGCCGTCGCTACGTCCGAAACCTCGGCTCTTGAGGGTTCTGGCGACTCAGTCATGCTACCGAGCATTTGCGTTGCTACTACCGTGGGTTTGCCATATTGCAAGCCAAGACTGATTATTTGGCGCTGAGCAACGGGGACTACCTCGGGGTTGACCTCTACGGCCATGTCACCACGAGCAACCATTGCCGCGTCTGTGGCAGCCATAATTTCTTTGATGTTATCTATGGCCATTTTGGTTTCAAGTTTGGCAATAATTTTGACGTCGAAGTTAAGATTGCGTAAAATTTTGCGCATATTTTCTATGTCCTCGGCGGATTGGATAAAACTCATGGCCACATAGTCGATATCCTGCGTGCTACCATAGGCGAGGTCTGCTCGATCTTTTTCGGTTATAACATCGCCGCCGAAGTCTGTGTCTGGCAGGTTTATGCCTTTTCGTTTTAAAAGTATGCCATCGTTTTCTGCCTCGCAGAAAACGATGCCTTGCCGCACCGCCGTTATTTTCGTACGAATCTTTCCGTCAAAAAGGTAAAGTCGTTCACCGCGTTTAACCTTTTTGCTCAAATCGTACTGCGTTGGGATGACTCCTGTTTCAAGCCAATCGGCTTCAAAGCCGAGTTTGAGGGTTTTGCCCTTCTGTACCGTGATGATGTCATCGAACTCTCCAAGACGAATTTTTGGTCCTTGCAAGTCCTGAATAATAGCTACTGGTTTCTTTAGTTCGCGGCTGGCTTTCCGAATCCATTTGATGTGCTGTGTTTTTTGCTGGTGATCGCCATGGCTAAAGTTCAGTCGAAGGCCGTTTGCTCCGTCCTCGATTAGCCGTTTTATAGCAGCGTAGCTATCTGTTGCAGGTCCGACCGTTGCAATAATTTTTGTGCGCTTGTAGTGTTTGAGCGGCACATAGTGCTCATGAGATTGTGTTGTCATATTGCTTATAGTTTACACTACCGAGCACCTGTGACAAACATCACTAATGACTCGTTCGGCTTGTATAATCTACCGTCCGAGGTGTTGTTCTGTTTTGTGGAGATCAATGGTCGTCTTTACGATAGTGTCTGGGGCCAGGGATATGCTGTCTATACCGATTTCGACGAGGAAGCGAGCAAATTCCGGATAGTCAGACGGCGCTTGGCCGCATATACCAATTTTTACTCCCTTTGCCTTCGCCACACGCACAACTTCGCGTATCATGACCTTCACGGCTTCGTTATTCTCGTCGTAGTCGTGAGCAACGGTGTGGTTGTCGCGGTCAACGCCGAGGGTTAGCTGTGTGAGATCGTTACTACCTATCGAGAAACCATCGAACCGTTCGGCAAACTGCTCGGCCAATATGACGTTGCTTGGGATTTCACACATGACATAAACCTGGAAACCGTTTTCACCGCGACGAAGGCCATTTTCGGCCATAATTGCAATCACTTTATCGGCCTCGTCGAGGTTGCGACAGAATGGCACCATAGCTTTGATGTTTGTCAGGCCAAATTCATCGCGTACTTTTTTTAACGCATTGCACTCGAGCGCAAACGCATCTTTGTATTCCGGGCTATAATACCGACTCGCACCGCGCCAACCAATCATTGGGTTTTCTTCTTTTGGCTCAAACTGTACGCCACCAATAAGACCAGCGTATTCATTCGTTTTGAAGTCGCTGAATCGAATGATAACGTCGTTCGGATGGAAGGCGGCGCCAATAATCGCAATACCCTCGGCGAGTTTGTCGACAAAGTACTGTGCTTTGTCGTCATAGCCTTTGGTCAACGCTTTTATTTGCGCACGGACAGCTTTGTCCTTTACTTCTGGAAAACGTAGCAGCGCCAATGGGTGAATTTTTATATGACTGTCAATAATGAATTCTTCTCGCGCCAACCCTACTCCATCATTTGGAAGCAACGAATAGCTAAACGCGTGTTCTGGTGAACCGATGTTCATCATAATTTTTGTTTTTGGTCGCTCTAGGTTGGCAATGTCCGTTTTTTGAATTTCAAATTTCAAAATTCCTTCATATACAGTTCCTTCGTCCCCACCGCTCCCGCAACTAACTGTCAAGTCCTGGCCATCATGAATTAACTGAGAGGCATTGCCTGTTCCAACTACACATGGGATGCCCAGTTCTCGTGAGACGATTGCGGCGTGGCAGGTACGACCGCCTTTGTCTGTCACAATAGCGCTTGCTATTTTCATAATTGGTACCCAGTCTGGATCGGTCATTTCAGTTACGAGCACGTCACCGGCCTTAAAATCGTCTATGTCTTTGACGCTCATGATTTTACTAGCTTTACCGCTACCAATCTTATTTCCAACACTGGTACCTTTCACGATAACGCGGCCGTCTTCTTGCAGTTTGTATTCCTCGACAACATTGACGTCACGGCGCGATTGTACGGTTTCTGCACGAGCTTGGACAATGTAGAGCTGTTTATCGTCTTCATCGAGCGCCCACTCTATGTCCATTGGGTGGCCGTAGTGCTGCTCGATAAGCATGCCCCAGTGCGCGAGCGTTTTTACCTGGTCGTCGCTAATGCTGTAACGGTCCTGGTCGTGCACTGCGACATCGATGTTTTTGGTACGGCTATTACCGATGGGTACCATTTTCATTTTCTTTGTTCCCAGATGACGCTTTAGAATTGCCATAGTCGGTTTAAATACAATGAATTCATCTGGACTGACATGCCCTTGCACGATGTTTTCACCCAAACCATAGATGCTGCTAACGACCACGGCGTTTTTGAAGCCACTTTCGGTGTCGATAGTAAACATGACACCCGCGCACTCACTACGGACGGCCACCATTTGCTGTATACCAACGCTCAGCGCAACCTTCATATGGTCAAAGCCGTTTGTCACTCGATAGACAATTGCACGGTCAGTAAAGAGGCTGGCAATACACTCCTTGACACTCCGCAGCACATCGGCTTGCCCAGAAATATTCAGGAAGGTTGCCTGCTGGCCAGCAAAAGAGGCGTTCGGTAGATCCTCCGCGGTTGCGCTAGAGCGGATAGCGACAACCAGATCCCCTTTGGGATGGCCACACTTTTCGCTCAGTTCTTTGTAGCCACGAAGGATTTCGTCTTGGAAGTCCTGCGGCATTTCGGCCGCGACAATCATGTCACGAATGGTCTGACCGCGCTTGGCCAGGTCATGAACATTGCTGACATCCAGTCCTTGTAGCGTTTGGTTTATACCGTCATTCAAACCTGCTTCTTTCAGAAAGTAGCGGTATGCGTCTGCCGTCGTCGCCACGCCGTTTGGCAGGTTGACACCCTTTGGCCGCAAATGATGGTACATTTCGCCCAAAGATGCGTTTTTGCCGCCCACTTGCGGAATGTCGTTTATGCTCAGTTCTTCAAAAAACTTGAGGTATTTATACATTTGGCTGCCCACCTTTCACTAATAGTAAGATTTTTTACTTTTTTATTCTTATGCATCCATAATAACGCTTATGCAACATGAATACAAACCGGCCTTTTCATCAGAGCACGAGTTTCGCACTTTGAACTCATGTGCATTTCCTCCTAGAAGCACGGAAGGAACCGTACTTTAGTACGATGAGTAAGTACTGGATAGGAAAAATGTGCAGGAGTCAAAGAACGGGGTCCCCACGAAACCTGTTTCGTGGGGTATTAGTAAGTCAGCGGTGCGGCCAGCTTTGCTGGACGGCTGGCTGGCTGGTGCGAAACTTGTGCAGAGATGGAATATGGCTACTACCGCACGGTGATCAGATGCTACATCAACAGTATACACGGCTACTGGCGGTTCGATTTGGCGATATAGCATATCGTCGAGCGTACCGGGCACCATACTCCCAATCAGCTTTTCAAATAAACCGGCATTTTTGAGGGCCACGTTTTTCCAGGGTGTCCCCTTGGAAAATATCTTTAATTTGTTATTTTAACTCTAGGCGTAGGGTGGAGCTGAGTTGATGTGGGTGTCGTCTTTGGCGAGCATGTGGCCTTCGGGGTCAACGTCGTAGGCGATGATATTGCCAAACGGCATTTCCAGTTCTTCGACACCTTCGTCCGAGATGTTTTCGATATATTTCATGAGTGAGCGAAGCGTGTTGCCATGCGCCACGAGCAGCACGTTTTTGCCAGCCATGAGCTGCGGTACAACTTCGTTTGCGTAGAACGGCACGGCGCGCTCATAGACCTTTTTGAGCGTTTCACCGCCCGGCACGGGATGGTCCCAGCCACGCCGGATGCCATTGAATTCTTCCTCGCCGACGAGTTCTTTCATGTCCCATTTGTTTTTGCCAGTGTATTCACCGTAATCCCGCTCATTTATTTCGCGGCGACGTTCAAATGGCACATTGAACTGCTGTGAAGCGTTCAGCATACCCTCCATCGTTTCGAGCGTGCGAACTTGCTCGGAGCAGTAGGCTTTGTCGAGCTTGATGTCGAGGTCGCGCAGGGCGATACCCAGCAGCGACGCCTCGTGGAAGCCCTTTTCGCTGAGATGTACATCGGTCAGTCCGGTCCATTTGCCTGTGGCGTTCCACTCGCTTTCGGCATGGCGCGTCAGCAGTAGGCGGCCCGGCGTCGGCTTCACTGGCTTGACGCGGTTTGGCACATCATCGTACCAAAACCGGATGATGTTCGTGCAAGTCGTGCTATTTATGCGGCCGATGGCTTCCTCTGTATTGAAAGCATTATGCGGCGTGAGGATGACGTTTGGCAGTTTATTGAGCGCCATGAGCGCCACGCTTTGCTCACCGGTACTACTTGGCAAACTGTTACTGCGCAGTAGGGCGACTTCTTCTTCCATCTTGAAAAGCTGTTCGCCCTCCAGCACATCCAGCGCTGCGCCAGCCAGGCGGTCGTGCATGAGAGCGTCGGCCAGTGCGGTTGCGTCGACGAGCTCACCGCGAGCGGTATTTACCAGCATGGCGGTTGGTTTCATAAGCTGCAGGCGCTCAGCGTTTATAAGGTGCTTGTTTTCAGGAGTAAATGGCGCATGAAGCGTCACGACATCACTGACCTTGAGCAGGTCGTCGAGCGGCATATATTCAAAACCGAACTCTTTGGCGAGCTCGTCTTTGGCAAACGGGTCAAAGGCGACGACGCGCATCTCAAAGCCCTTGGCGATCTTGATGACGTGCTGGCCGATGTGACCCGTGCCCACGACACCCAGTGTTTTTTCATGCAGGTCGGTACCCATGAGCGAAGCAACATCGAGCTCGCGGCTCAAAAAACCAAGACTTGGCGCAAGCTTACGGGTAAGTGCGAGCATAAGCGTAAAGGTATATTCTGCCACTGTCGACTCGCCGTACGTCGGCACGTTCACAACCGTGATGCCTTTCGCTTCGGCGGCAGCCAGCGGGATGTTATTGAAGCCGGTTGAACGGCAGGCGATAAGCTTGAGCTTCGGCAGCGCCTCGATGATTTCTGGCGTCACGACCGAGCTCACAAATACCGAGATGACCTCTGTATCGGGGTTGAGATTGTCGAGCGCGATGCCCTCTTCTACATATTCCCAGCGGTGATCGGTGTTTTTGAGACCATCTTCGAGCTGCCGCTTGTCCAGGCTCGAAGCGTCGTAAAAATAGATGAGTGCCATATAACTACAGTATTGCATAAGCGGAATAAAAGGTACACTGAGATTTATCAGACTCGACAGGAAGCAGGTAGCAGAAATTTAGCATTTGGCATTTCGCAGATATTCAAGAATCGGAGTCTGTTACTTGATACCTGTTAAATTTCTGCTCAATGTTTGTTTGCTCTCTGCTAAATTTCGATGGCGTAAGCATAAGCTTTGTGCGATGATAGGATTATGAATATATCCTGTATACACGCACGCCAAATTTTAGACAGCCGCGGCAACCCAACCGTGGAGGCTGACGTTACGCTCGACAGTGGCGTTATGGGTAGAGCGGCTGTTCCCAGTGGTGCCAGTACCGGTACGCACGAAGCCTGCGAACTGCGTGACGGAGGCGCTGCATATGGCGGTCAGTCTGTGATGAAAGCGGTAGACGCAGTAAACGGTGAAATCTTCGCCGCGCTCAAAGATAAACCGGCAGATGACCAATTTGCCCTAGACCGAGTCATGATTGAGCTTGACGGCACACAAAACAAATCACGCCTTGGTGCCAATGGGATTTTGGCTGTCTCTCTCGCCGCTGCCCGCTCAGCTGCCGCAGAGCGCCGACTACCCCTATACAAGCACCTCAACGACATCGCTGGCAACCCTGTCATGAGTCTTCCTATGCCCATGATGAACATCGTCAACGGTGGCAAACACGCACTCGGCGGAGCTGATTTTCAGGAAGGCATGATTATTCCCGTCGGCGCGACAAACTTTGCCGATGTCATACGCATGGGCAGCGAAGTGTTTCATGCTCTTCAAAAACACCTTTCCAGCCAAAGCCTTTCTACTCAGGTGGGTGACGAGGGCGGCTTTGCTGTATCGGTTAATCATAACGAGGAGGTTTTGCAGCTGCTTGAACTCGCGACGCAAAAAGCCGGCTACACGCCAGGTACAGATATTGTCTTTGCCTTAGACCCAGCATCATCGGAATTTTACCAGGACGGAACATATAATCTTGCACGCGAAGGCAATAAACATTCACCTGCCGAAATGGTTGCGGTCTACGAGCATTTAGTCGCGACTTACCCGCTCGTGTCTATCGAAGATGGTCTCGCGGAAGATGACTGGGAAACGTGGCAATCACTCACGCAGCACCTCGCTACAACACAGCTTGTTGGCGACGATCTGTTAGTAACCAATGTTGAACGCTTGAAAAAAGCCATTGAATTAAATGCCTGCAACGCCATTCTCATCAAGGTCAACCAAATAGGCACCCTCACCGAAACCATTGAAACCATACAAACCGCGCAATCAGCGGGTTTTGGCGTCGTTATTTCTCACCGCAGCGGTGAAACCGAAGACACTTTCATATCTCACCTGGCAGTTGGCGTCGGCGCTGGGCAAATAAAAACCGGAAGCCTCAGTCGTACCGATCGCGTCGCCAAATACAACGAGCTGCTCCGTATAGCCGAAGCTGACCCTACTCTTCCCCTGGCCAAACCTTTCACGACCAAATGAGGTTAAGCTACTCTCTGTAAAAAGCACATCCCAGACGAAATCTGCAATTTCGTCTATGCCAAAATGAAAAGAGACCTTTCCGCAAAGGAAAAGTCTCTTTTGGTGAACTATGTGAAATCGAAATTGAACGCAATCTGTACCGAATTACAAGAAGTCTACAGCTATATGAGAGCAATAACAGCGTCAGAGTACATTCTAGCTTAGAGTAGAACTATAGGGTATATTGTGCTATTTGATGTTCTTGCCTTGAAAAATTACAATCCTAGATCTAGCCCTCGTGACACCCACCAATAAAGCCTTTTCTCTATCTACTTTAGTAAAAACATCTGTTAGTATAACAACCTTACTATCAAGACCTTTTAGGTCATACACATTGCCAATGACTATAGTATCGGTCTTAGTCTTTGACCAGTCGTGATCTCTGCCAAGAACAAATTTAAGACCACCCACATTTACTCTTTCTAGATTTCGATCAGACATTATACTCTTGTCATTACCAGACATACTTACAATCATAATTTCGTCTTGGCGTGTACCTGTACCCAGCAGATCCCTAATCTTTCCAAGGACATCATTTGTGTATTTTTTGTAGTCTACGAGACCATCTTTATATGGGATTTTACATATTTCAGGTTCGACCCCCTCTGGATTATTTCGTAATTCTCCAGCATTTAGTGAAGATAATTTTTTAGCGTATTTATTGATATTAACAGTGTTCCTGTAGTTATATCTTAGCTTATAGCTCAGTACATCGTCTCTTGTTTTCAACTCATTTAGAAGACTTGTCTCGCTACTACTGAATAGATCCTGATTCAGATCAAGATATATTCTGTATCTTCCTCTATCAAGACCCTCTTCGTGCCTTTCATCTAGTTCAAGAAAAGTCTCATCGTTCAAATAGTCCTGTGCTTCATCTAACACTAGATAATCGTATGTTGCTCGAGAAATTTTTGCTTCAGAGTCAGTGTTAAAGTCAATGTATTTAGGCGTCACTCCAAGCCTATATTTAACCTCTGCTTTGACTTTATTTTTTATTGCTCGATTGTGGCATACGTATAGAGTCTTAATCTTTGCTGCTTCATTCTGAATTAATTGACCTATAGCTAATATGGTCTTACCCGATCCTGGCGGTCCCTCTATAACCATTCTTTTGTTGTCGCCAAGAGCTCTCAATATCTCGATCTGTTCTTCACTAAGCCTGAAGATTGCATCATCAGCTGCCGAAGTAAGGTCAGTTACATACGACCCATAATCAGGAACTAATAAATCCAGAACACTATTGGTAGTGTCCGAGCTAATTTCTGATTTATGGAAACGTGCATCCTTATAATCCACAAGTTCTTTTAGATAATTTGTAGGATCAATCATAAATCTATTATCTAGGAATTGTTGTTCCGCCCATCCAATATCAGGAGGCTTAGAGAATTTTACACTTGGAAACACACAGGCATAAAGCCCTACCTGAGCATTGCCATTACTTCTTATACCTTTCGAATGCAAAAACTCCCACAATCTGTAATAGTTATCTTGCGCTTGTTCTAGAGGGTTAATCTTGTTCGTTTCACCATTATGATTTGTTGTATACCAAACGCCGCTTCTAATGCTAATTTCGCCCCCTTTAACCTCTAATACAAACAAGCCAGACTTACCAACAAGTAGAAAATCTATCTCTATCTCTTTACCTCTTTGAGCAGGTATCCGAACGCTAGCTATCGCATAGCTAATCCGACCATCTAGATGTCTAGTGTTTATTTTCTCCAATGAATCAGCCACAGTATGTTCGCTACCGTGCTTTATTCGCTCTCTGCCGTATACCTTCATTATCTTAATTCACTAATTTCTTGTTTGATACGATCCATCTGATCATCTAGTCTACCCAAGAAGTACTCTTCGATAAATCGCCACCTGTCTTCATCATTTTTTAATTTTGTAAAAAAGTAAGTCATTAGATTACACGATTCCTCGTGTTTCTCATTAACAAGTCGCAGTGTTTTACTTCTATAGCGTTCATCGTCTAGTATCTTTTCGATTGCATATGGGCTGTTAACACGAACGAAGAATTCTGGGTTTGAGCCTTCAGAGATCTTTGTATCAACCAACTCTAATGATTCAAGAAATTGAGCCGCAATTACTTCAGGGCTAGACAATCCACTTCGTGTGAATCTAACCGTATGCCTAGCGTCGTCATCGCCTAGCATATTTCTTACAGCTCTCTTTAGTATGCTTATTCTCTGCGAGAATGTACCATTCTTAATGATGAACATATCTTTTTGCGAATCATAATTTGTAAAGGTTTGATTGTTGAATCCTTGTAGTTCTATTTTATGGAGAAGATATAAAATTTGGGGAGCGACCATTTCCGCTACATACTTTTTCTCAATACTAGTTCTCTCCATAAGCATTTCAACTAGCTGATCAAGTTTGAAGAATTTATTGGTTTGCTGGAGGTCTCCAAGTATTCCTTCAAGTACTTCGCAAAACTCGAAAAAACTAGATTTAATTGCTCTGAAGGGATTCACGCTATCTATTTCAACGATCGTTTCCTTAAATAGCATTTCGCCAAACTTAAAATCAAAATCTAATTCGTTCTGATAGAATCTACGCTTGAAGTCCCCAAATGAAAGTTCTTTATATTCTGACTCCCAAAGAGCCTTAAAGTCTAATTCATAAATTTTTCCAGGCATACTGGTTGTTACGGGTCCATTTCTAAAACTTGAATTAACTGTTTCTTCGAATTTTCTAGGCAACTTTCTGTCCTTGAAAAATCTTAGTAATCCAGCCTTATCTAGCGAAGGTAAAAAATCGTCCTTTATCATAAAGTTAGAACGAGTAAACATACTCCTCGGCTTAAATACTAACGGTGTGTAATTAGAACTGCTGCTAATATCAAAATCTTTTTTGATAATAAGCAGGGTGGTTTTAAGCCTAGAGTCAATATCATCCGCACCAGACCTTGCGCCTGCAAAAACATATGCAAATTCTTCTGGTGCTACTAAGAAGTTACGTCTGTCATATTTTCTATAGAGTTCTAGAATTTTTTGGAGAACGCCTTTTATTTGATAATTCTTTATTACAGACATACCGTGTAATTGCTTAACGTATCTTAGGTCTTCTTTATAAAAATCTGTTACTGCAAGTCCTGTCATCTCTGGTTTTCTTGCGGCTCTACCAATCTCTTGAACATAATCAGTTACGTTACCTGTCGGCGCAAAATGGTATACATTCTTAATATCATTGATGTCTATGCCCATTCCGAACGCCTTAGTAGCTAGAACTACATTCTTTTTACCACTCTTTATATCTCGTAATGTTTCATTTTTTTCGCCTGAAGTTAGTCTGCCAGTATACATACCGGCTTTACTTTTATCTTTCAGCTTATGATACAGATCTGAGATTTGACCTGTGTATGGGGTGTAAACTAATGTCTTTTCTCCAGTCGCAGCTAACTTGTTTATTGATTCTGCCGCCGTTTCAAGCTTCTCTTCCTGATATGCGTGTTGCTTTTCTAAATTTCTAATATCAAAATTAATATCATCCCGTTTTACGTTACCGATAAATTTTTCGGGCGTCATCTTCAGTGAATCAAGTATATCTTGATACATATTGTCTTTACCGCTGAAAGTAGCAGTAGCGGTAAATGTAGCAATCGGAAATCTGTGGGGATTTTTTTTATCGCTTCTCAATTTATATATAAAGTCTCCAAGATACCAGTAGTCAGGTCTAAAACTTTTACCCCAAGTAGCGACAGTATGAGCTTCATCGATAACAATAAGTCCGATCTCACGGTCTCCAATTAAATTTGTAATGTCTGTATTCGACAGTAGAGACTCTGGTGAAAGATAGAGTATTGAAACAGAACCCTCTTTAACCTTCTTGAGAGTGTCTTCTTTTTCAGCGGGTGTATATCCAGAATTAATCGTCGCAGCCTTATCTGTCATAGATCTTATGTTTTCTACCTGATCATCCATTAAACCGATAAGGGGTGTAACTACTATGGTCAGGAGATTATGTTCTTCGGCTAAAAATATTGCGGGTATCTGAAACATAACTGACTTACCAGCACCGGTTGGGGCTGTTACAAATATGTCTCTAAATGATTCAAAATTTCTCGCTAATTCGGCATTCTTTGTAATCGTATCTACTATGACTGATTGATTGACCTCAATCAGTTCTGTCGTCTCATAGGGATCTTCGTAGACCTTGATGTTATAGAAGTCATAGTTGGGATTTTTTCTGCGCAATATTTCCCTATATGCATCCAACTTATCTATTCCTTTATTACCAGCAAGAGGATCAAAACCCCTATAGATAAACTCGATCCCTAGTTGTGTTAAGACTCGCTGAAGATGATTAACTTGTTGATTATCTCTGATGGTCTCTTCTAAAACGCTTACTTTTTTGCTTCCACTTTGTAAAATACCAAGTGTCGTATCGGTCAAAGTGAGAAAATCGAACTCATCAGCAATGTCTACGGTCATATCCTCTTTAGTAGATAACTGTATGCTTGAACCAAAATAGTCAGATATATTTACAAACTCAGACTGTATAGATCCAATATCGTTGTAAACAATGTAAAGTCGATCGTTAACCCGATTCATCTCGCTATAAAATGTCTGTATTAAATTATCGGTATCCGCATCGAATAAATGAGATCTTATCTCTATTGCCTCATTATCATATTTTGAATCAGGATAATATGCATTAAATAGGTCGTTATTAACGATGACTATTTTATAACTATTCAATCCAATAAGACCGCTAAGCGAACTATTGTAAAGCCACAATAGATCCTCAACGAAACAGTAAAGTGACTGGTCACCACCAAGCTTTGCTGTTACTTGTGCTACTTTTTTAGGACTGCCAGTTTCAAGTGGCATACTATCAATGAGAAATCGTTCGTCATCTATATGCAGCTCGTTTGAAAAGTAATTAAACCCCCTCAGAACATACAGAACCTTGTTTGATGCAAAGTTCTCAAGAAGCACT
>CAYROK010000017.1:0-25845 GCA_964425975.1 uncultured Candidatus Saccharibacteria bacterium | reverse complement strand
GCACCATTTGTACCCAAACGAAACTTTATACTATAGTTTCTAACTAAATGTCCCGTAGGGGACATTTTTGTATCTATAGAGAAGTATCTTTTTTAGCTTTTTCGACTATCCTCTGCACAAAATCTGATTTCTCTTTTGTATATTTATTACGGTCGTACTCGTACTGTTTCCATAACACAAGTTTCAGTGCTTCGTATTCCTTTGCAGTATCTGAGTGTATATTGAGATAATTTCTAAAGTAGATTTCATCATTGTCGCCTTTTGAGCGTAGGTGCAGGTGAAAAACTTCTTTTGAAAAACCATTTGGCGTATAGCCCATATTGAACGACATTTTCTCGGTAGACATCTGTGTGTAGCCGTTTTTTACAAGAATCGCACCAATTTCATCTTTGTTTTCGTCATCGAGAACTTCTAGTAGAATATCGATAATTGGCTTTGCATATATTGATTCAATCGCCGTACTACCGATGTGGCTAATTTCAGCCATAGCACCAGCAGGCAAAAAACTTTTAATACGTTCTACTTCACGAGTATATTGTTCTTTCCATCGTGAGTCATGCGGCACTAACTTAATTGGAAAAAGTTGCCATAATTCCTCAAGGCTCATTTCTGAGAGTTGTTTGGTCATACTTATATATTACTCCTCTTAGGCGCCGCTCTGGCTGACTAAATTACTTGCTAACTCAAACATTTCAACGATATTTTTAAGCGCATAACTATCAAACTCATCTGTTCGCAAGGTTCGAAATGCGTCGCATATGTGGTGCCATACGAGTAAAATCAGACGCTCCGGTGTTCTTTTAGTTTGATTCTAAACTGTAAAATGGTTCACCACTTGGTAAAAAATACAGTCGGGGCGTACACTGTAATTATGAGGGCAAGATTGCTAGACATCATGCTAACTCAAATGAGTACGAAAGGCTCGCTAGTGACCAAACTACCAAACAGCTAAAAGCAATGCGCTCGAAAAGAGCATAAGGAGGGCAAGTGTTTAATACATTAAATGAAGTTAATTGGCTCGTAGTCCTACTCGCTACAGTAATCTATTTTGTCCTCGGAGCACTTTGGTTTACGCCATTGTTTGGAAAGGCATACGATGTTGGTACCGGAGTTAAGAGGGTGTCCAAGCAAAAATGGCCAGCGATTTATTACTACGCACCATTTCTGAGCAGCCTGGTTGTAACGACTATGCTCAGCATAACCATATATGCACTAAATATTCAGAACATGGCGGACGCAGTCATCACTGGACTACTTTTTGGAGTTAGCTTAGCGGCAATCTCGTTTAGTAATGGGGTGACTCCTAACATGCCCCGGCCAGTGACTTTTGGACTTGTAGTGGGCGGTTACCATCTAGTCAGTGCAGTAATTGGTTCAGTTGTCATATATACATTTGGCGCGTAAAACTTATCACTAGCAATTTTTGATCAACAGAAACAATGGCCAGCTATCTTTGTTGAGAACATAAAAATTGACAGGTCATATGTTTCAGAGTACGCCAGACTTACTGAAACACATCGTAAAGCCTGGCTTAAGCCAGGTATTTTGTTACAATGATAGTATGTTGGCGCGTTGGCGGAGCAGTTACGCAGAGGTCTGCAAAACCTCGTAGATGGGTGCAACTCCCATACGTGCCTCCATTTTTGATTGAATCTTGCTCATTTACTAGTATTTTGGTGCTATATACTTGGCCAGTACACCGTTTCCGGCGAGCTTTTGCAACTGATCTTTTGCCCAGTACGAATACTTATCTGGATTAGCTCTCATGTCTTCGACATAATCAATCCATTTTACCCAGGATGCGTTTTCTACCTCTGTTGGGTTTCGCTTCATTTTAGAAGCGGCCTGTGCAAAATATACGGGGCATATTTCGTTTTCGATTATCCCTTCGTATGGCGGTGTGGTGTAACGGTAGTTTGGCAGAACTACCAAAATATTTCTTACTTCCATTCCCAGCTCAACTTTTACTCGCCTTCTTATGGCGGTACCGTCTGATTCGTCCGGGCCAGGGTGCCCGCATACACTATTAGTCCATACACCCGGCCACACTTTTTTACCCTTAGCCCGCTGGGTTACCAAAAATCGACCATTTTCATCAAAAATGTAGCACGAAAATGCTTTGTGCAATGGCGTTTGCAAGTGGTGTGAAGCTAGCTTTGGGGCAGTACCTATCTCATTTCCATGTTCATCAATAAGTACGATTAGTTCATCTGATTTTTCAACCCGCATCACATGACCTGAGTTCCTGCAGGTTCGTGATGTATTGCTGCGAGTAAATCCTTTTTGTTGTTTCCGATGATGTACGAAGTGTAGCCTTTTTCGGCCGCGATACGCAGAGACTGGACCTTGCCTGCCATACTACCTGTAACATCATGACCACCACTTTTTAGCTGCACCACTATATCGTTTTTTCGAAGCGTTTGTATGATTGACCCGCTTGCGTCTAGTACGCCGCCAGTGTTAGTAATAGCGATAACGGTTACCATTTCATAGCTTTTATGTAAAGTATCTGCGAACCACAAGAGTGACCGCTCTGTTGAAACTATGCTGAGACCTTTCGCTTCGTCATACGCTCCATCACCATGCAGAACAGGAATAAGTTTATTTTTGAGTGCATAGGAAACCGACCGCGTGTTGCCAGAAGAAATTGTTCCATGACGGGTTATGAGTATATCACCGGGCGACAGGCAAGTTGCCGGAACAAGGTAGCTGTTAAGGACTTTGCCTAATTGTAAGTTAAGATCCCGGACGCAGTTGTGCGTAAATGCGAGCCCGTACTGCTGCCTGGCACCACGTGCGCCGTCGTCCAAACCGTATTCATGTGCGGGGACATGCCCAAATGATCCGGCACCATTTCCGAGTAAGAAAGAGGTGTCATCGCCCATTGTTTTTATGGCCGCTGCCATATTTTTTGCAAATATATCCATGGCTTCGGCGTCTGCGGTAAATGGCTTGGACTTATCAGTTATGACGCTTCCGCCGATTTTTATACAGACGAGGTGTTTTTTCATAGATCCATGTTTTCGAAAATGATGTCAACTGGCTCGCCGTATGGCAGTGCAGCAGCAGCTGGCAGCGGAACGAACGGGCCGTTCCCATCGAACAAAGGACTATGTTCCACAACCTGTAGCCATGTGAGCACGCCCGGGCGTCGGCAGCGCTTAGCCCGTATCTCATCTGGGGTGAGCATGTCGACCTTGTCTACCTCTTGGTTCGGTGCGAACGTTTGAAGAATGCGTTCCGCCGAGCCCTGTTCCATGTGCAGAACAGGTACTATGGCATAGGCAGCTTGATCAGGGTAGAGCCGTCCTATCGGCCACGTTGCCATTGTAAAACCTCCGAGTGCTCGCGCTTGTAGTGGTGGAAAACCAACCTGTGTTCCGACTTCTTCGTGAATGGCTCGTCGCAACGTGCGTACAGGGTCTTCCGGGTGCCAACCACCACTGGTTTTTACGGCCTTACTTGTTTCTGCGAGCGGGCCCCAGGCTCCACCCAGCGCCTTATCGGACTCGCAGTGGCGTAACATCATAATTCTACCTTCTTCGATGAGCGCGGCTATGACGCCAATGCGGCGGAAACCGGATTCACGGACGATGCGTAAGAATTTCTCGTCGAGTCGAGGTACAGGGCTCACTTGTCCGCCGGAAGGCAGCTCCGGGGGGCGTAATTGAAGGGTCTTCGTCATAAAACGTACTCCGTATGATAGCACACCGTGCACTATCCGGACAGGTAGGGGTATAATGAAGACATATGAAATCAGTTGTTGTGTGCGGCAGTAAAAAATACGCAGAGGAAATTGCGGCGTATTGTGCTGAGCTGGAAAAGCTTGGTGTACTTGTTTTTGAGCCGGATTTCAAAGAGGTCGGACACGAAAACGAAATCTACCACTCGCCGTATCATACCGCCAAAATGTTCAAAGGTTTTACGCTTGAGCACTTTGATTGGATTCGTAAAGCTGAAGTTTGTTACGTGTTCAATAAGAACGAATATGTGGGGGCAAGCGTGACGATGGAAATGGCGTACGCAAGCGCACTCGGCAAGCCCATTTTTGCGTTAGAAGCTGGGACGGGTGATCCGTGCCGTGACGCGTTGATAGACAAGGTCATTACTAGCCCTAAAACCCTCGCCCGTATTTTGTAAATGCCGGATTTCGCCCGGCATGGCGACCTCCTTTTCTTGTCGCAAGAAAAGGAGGCAAAAGAGCTCGGCACGCTTCCACACTCTCGGCAACTGTTGTGAGAAAATACAACGTGAAAACACAAATTGGATACGTATTTTCGCTGATGTCGTATTGTCTCACAACAGTTGAACCGGGAGTCCTCCAGAGTGCCATTCCCTCCTACACCCGAAAATCGGCGGATGATTATTTTCACCTTGGATTCATATATAACAGGGGGTAGTTTTACCTCATTCTGAAACAGCGGGGTTGGCCACATGCTTTGGAGCGGGAAGGCGATGGCGCAGGGCTATAGCCGCAGTCGCAACTATCATAACCGCAGAAACAAAGATGAGCGTCAGTTCACCAAGGCCAACGCCATTTGCAGCACCCGTAGCCGCCGCGCCGTGTGCCTGTGGGATCATCCAAGGTACGTAGTAGGCTTGCACATACGTCATAATGCCGATGATACTCACGAGCGCCAAGCTGTGCAGAATGGTAAATCGAAAGAGCGTGCCTTCCTGGCCAGTCAGGCCAGTGGCGCCCGTCGCGACCGCAATGCTCTGCGGCGAAATCATCTTTGCCGTGACACCACCACTTGTGTTTGCGGCAACTGTCAGCGTGGGGTCTATCCCTAGTGTTTTAGCAGTTTGTTGCTGGATACCGCCAAAGAGTGCGTTTGAAGACGTGTCACTACCGGTTATGAACACGCCAAGCCAGCCAAGCAGTGGAGCAATGAGCGGGAACCAGTGTCCGGTAACAGTCAGGGCTTTACCAAGTGCCGCAGACATGCCAGAGAAGTTTGCAAGGTAAGCAAAACCGACAACTGCCGCAATGGTCAGCAGCGGTTTGGCGAGCTCGTTCAGCGTATGGCACACCGTTTCCCAAAACGCTTTCCATGGCATGCGTAGCAGCACTGCGGAAAGAATTGCCGCGAGTAGGATTGCTGTACCCGCCGCTGAAAGCCAGCCAAAGTTATAAACAACTTCTTTTGGCTTATCAGCTATAAGAATGGCATGGTCGAGCGCCCCAAAAGGAATCTTTGCTGTTGTGTGGTCTAGAAGCGCTTTTATACCAGTGCTTCCCCAGTTACCGACAAATACGACCAGTAGTACAAACGGTGTCCAGGCGCGAATGATAGTACTCGTGGAGTGGCCATGTGCTTTCCTATGTACCTGCGAGGTCATGTGCCGTTCTTTCGGAAAACGCCAGACGGACTTTGGCTGCCAAAACTTCAGCAGCAGCACCATTGCACTTATGGAAACAACTGCCGAAAGAATGTCGGGCAGCATAGGGCCGACAAAAGAAGCTACCAAGTACATTGTGAGTGCGTATGAACCGCCTGCCACTACTAGCGCTGGCCAGATCTCTTTCGCACCTTTCCAGCCAGAAATCAGAACGGTGAGCCAGAGCGGAATAATGGCCGCTATAAACGGCAGCTGGTGTCCAACCATTCGACTAATGAGGTTGGGGTCTATGCCAGTAACTGTTCCAGCTGTAATGACTGCTATGCCAATCCCGCCAAACGCAACCGGCGCTGTATTTGCAATAAGACAGATTCCCGCAGCGTAGAGTGCATTAAAACCAAGACCCACCAACATTCCGGCTGTAATGGCAACAGGTGCACCAAACCCAGCTGAACCTTCCAGGAATGCACCAAAACAAAATGCAATCAGCAGCGCTTGCAACCGCCGGTCGACGGTAATGGATTCTATGGTGTCGCGTACAACCGTAAAACTGCCTGTCTTTACGGAAATGTTATATAAAAGCACGGCGTTCAGGACAATCCAACCTATGGGGAACAGTCCTTGCAGGGCACCGTAAGTTGTTGAGAGCAGTGCGAGGTGTGTGGGCATGTTGAATGCTACCATCGCGACGACGAGGGCAAGAGCAAGCGTAACAAGGCTTGCAATCCAACCGGCCACTTTCCGACTGAGTAACATAACGCATAGCGCGACAATCGGTACCGCTGCGATGAGCGCGGAAAGACCAATGTTATCAAAAGGGTTGGGGAGCTGTACCCACATACAAAGCTCATCATAGCAGGTTATTCAGAAAAGCAGTAGCATTTTGCAAAGGACTTCGTTTCACCCGGGATGATTACCTTTACAGGGGTGCGTTTCACCGCGGATCTACCCTGGAAGCAAACTTCCCCTTGCCGTATACTATAAGTACTAACGGAGGTATATCTATGAAACTATCAAAAGGAATGACAGTAGTCGCCGTACTTGGCGTGCTGTTTTTGTCGTTGCTCGGCTGGTTCGTCGGCGGATACAACGGTATGGTAACGCAGCGCAACAAAGTTGACCAAGCTGCCGCCCAGCTCGATAGTGCGTATCAGCGCCGATTTGATCTAGTACCCGGACTGGTAGAAAGCGTAAAGGGTTCACAACTTCAGGAGCAGAAAGTGTTTGGTGAACTTGCTGCAGCTCGTACGCAATACGGTGGCGCAAAAACACCCGAAGACCGACTTGCTGCCGCCGGTCAGTATGAAAGCGCCCTCAGTCGCTTGCTCGTCGTTGTCGAAAACTATCCTCAGCTTACAAGCAATCAAAACGTTCAGAATCTGATGGTTCAGTTGGAAGGTACTGAAAACCGTGTAAAGGTAGAGCGTGATAATTACAGCGCCGTAGCAACACAGTACAACACGATGATTCAGCGTTTCCCAAAGAATATTTTGGCTGGATTGTTTGGCTTTGACAAAAAAGATCTATACAAGGCTCAGACTGGTGCAGAAAACGCGCCCAAAGTAGACTTCACGACAAACCAAGTAACGCCAAATACATCAAACTAGTCTTAGGAATTATGTTTCAGTATTTGCGCTGGTCATTTGTAAGCTTTGCTGGCGCTCTTGCAGCTTCGTTCCTGCTGAGCGCAACAGCGCTGGGGTTGGACGTGCCTCCACCACCGAGCAAAACTGCCATACTAGACCAGGCAAAAATTATTGATGATACGGCCGAAGCATCTCTGAGTCAAAAACTCATAGATTATAAAGCAAAAACAGGTAATGAAATAGCGGTGTTGACTGTTCGCTCTCTGGAGGGCGAAGATGCGTTTGACTATAGCTTCCGCGTTGCGCAAAGCTGGGGCGTCGGTAGTAAAGAAGTCAACAATGGTGTGCTGATATTTGTAGCGCTGGAAGACAGAAAATCCTACATACAGGTCGGCCGGGGCCTGGAGCCGTATCTCACTGATTTACAGACAAGCCTCATTCAACGTGAAAAAATGTCCCCGCTGTTTAAGCAGGGAAACTACACAGCCGGTATTGACGCCGGCGTTCAGTCGACCATTGATGTGATAGGGGGCGATCGATTGAGCGAGTCAAAAATGAATACAAAGGGCTCTGGTATACTCGAACCACTTATTTATGGGGGCTTTTTCTTGCTTGCGTATGTTGCTTCGTTTCTTGCGCGGAGCAAAAGTTGGTGGGCTGGCGGTGTCATAGGGGCGATACCCGGCATAATTATGTTTTTTCTAGCGGCGGCGGCAATAGCAGGTATGGTGTTATTTTTGGGTTTGATAATTGGCTTGATTCTGGATTATTTTTTGTCCAGAAACTATCGTGCACGGTCAGCCAGCGGCGATAACACTGGCTTTTGGGGGAGCGGCGGTGGTTTCTTTGGCGGGAGCGGCGGATCGGGTAGCTCAGGTGGTGGTTTTGGCGGCTTTAGCGGCGGTAGTTTCGGTGGCGGTGGCTCCGGCGGCAGCTGGTAGTTATGAGAGAACCGAGATAGGTTCTCTCATCGCGCGGGCAAAATGAAGCATTTCCTCCGCCTACTCCCTCCTGAAAGTTCTATGCATTTTGCCTAAGTAATTTCGATAGAATGTTTGCTAGAATAAATAGAGCCTGTGGCTCTAAGGGCGAGTGGCGGAATTGGTATACGCGGCGGACTTAAAATCCGCTGACTGAATAAGTCTTGAGGGTTCAAGTCCCTCCTCGCCCACCACTGTAAAGGCAGTCACCGAAAGGTGGCTGTTTTTACAGTGGTCTGAGCATGGGACTTGAACGGGAGCGCCAGTGGCGCTCCCCGACCCGAAGCCGGTAAGTTGCCAGCGGCGAGTTACCGGTCAGGAAGACAAAGTCGTCCTGAGGCAAGTCCCTCCTCGCCCACCACTGTAAAGGCAGTCACCGAAAGGTGGCTGTTTTTACAGTGGTCTGAGCATGGGACTTGAACGGGAGCGCCAGTGGCGCTCCCCGACCCGAAGCCGGTAAGTTGCCAGCGGCGAGTTACCGGTCAGGAAGACAAAGTCGTCCTGAGGCAAGTCCCTCCTCGCCCACCACTGTAAAGTCAGTCACCGAAAGGTGGCTGTTTTTTTATAACAACATTGATGGGTTTTGTTTTTCCCTCGAACGTTTTATGGAGCCCTTAATCATATGCGCCAGCAGAAGACCGGCCAGCGTAATCCCAATAATAAAACCGGTAACCGCTGCAACTCTAAGGCCGTGTGCGATGGCTAGGTCAGAATCAAGATGTCCGGTGCGACTGAGTAGTTGATACCAGTCATGAGCTCGATCATAAAAAGCGTTGCTCTCGGCTTCGTCCAGGCCAAACCCCGCAATTGTTCCCGGTCCTTTTAAGGGAAGCATTCGCTCACGTGCATCTGCCACGTATGTTGCAACGTCAAAGAGATTCAGACCGAGCCAGCACCAGCAGAGTGAGGCGGCGTAGTAGAAACGCTTCTGCAAGAAGCCAATGAGCCAAAGTAACGGAAATATGCACTGAAAAAGCGAGCCGCCTAAAATATACATAAACTGTCCGAACGGTTCGAATATATAATGACCGAGTTCATGTATGCCATAATCGAGTGCCGTCAGCGGATCGGTTAATCGGTTAAGGCTATAGGAAGTATTATGGATGTTATCGATAAGCAAGATGACAAAAAATACTAAAAATGGCCATCGCCACCACCAATACCGTTGTTCAGCCCATGCGAGCGGTTTTCTATACCAAGGAAGGCGAACATGGTATATAGGACAATGCGTGCAGAACAGGTTGTCCTGATCGTAAGATAGCGCATTTTCGCCGCACGCGGGACATGTTATTGAGTACATAGGTTCATTTGTATCATAGCAATGTATGCCTGGAAACATAAACATTGTATGAACGAATCTGCTTGTGGTGTACTATGTGTTAAGAATAGGATTACTATGGACGAAGATCAACCAGCCACCCAACCCCATATGTCACCTGCAGAACAAGCTGCCCAAGAAGAGGCCCGCCTTAAAACCGCTGATGATAGTTTTGTGAGTGGACAAAATGAGCCTGTGGTCGCAACGAACCCTCAGTCTGCGTCTCCATCGCTTTCGACGGCAAAAAAAGTAGTCATTCAGCCGGTAAATGACCTTTCAAGCTACTCAACTGCACCGTCCATACCCGTTGCCGCCGCACAGCCCAGTTCATCTGATACTTTATTTATTTCAACGCCAGCGACACCGCAAGCTGCAACCGTAGCAAACTCGAGCGTGAATGAATCTGTTGAAACCACTCCAAACTCAGCAATAAAATCGGGCACATACAACACTCCGACGCATGGACACGGAGGATTCCCCCAAAACTCGTATGATGCCGCATCAAAATATCGACCAATTTCTCGTGTAGCCACCGACATTCCTATGCTGCAGTGGTTTGCCATCGCTTTATTGGTCTATGGTTTATACTATTTGTTCCGTATAACTGGCGTCTGGCTCGATGTGAGGTCGTATATCCCTTTTAGCGCGCTTCTCATCCTTTTTTATATGCCAAGTGTGCTAGGGATAGGATATGCTTTTTACTATTTCTTTACGACAAGCTTACGAAATGCAAGTGGTGTTTTACTCTCACAGATTATCATTCAGGCACAGTCACTCGTCCTCTTTTTACCGAGTGCGGTTTCGGGTAGGGCAGTAAGTAAAGGCTATATTGAGGCGATAGGCACAGCGATTGCTGTTATCGTTTTTGCGTTCATGATCCGTTCACAAGTCAATGCGCTTGATGACGCAAGTAGAAATCTGTAGTGGTAGAATATTATTGATATGAAAAGTAAAAACATTTGTCCGTTCTGCAGTGCAAAAGATCGGGTGCTCAAAGAAAACGAGCATGCGTTTGTGTTGCTGAGCAACCCGCGCAAAGTTCCAGGCCACGCCCTCGTCATCCCAAAACGCCACGTAGAAGAGCCTTGGGATTTAAGTGTAGACGAACGCCGCGACATATTTGCGCTCCTCGACTGGGTATCTCAATCGCTCATCGCTGCTCGGCTGGGTGATGGTGTCGATGTGCGACAAAACTACCGACCTTTTATGCAAAAGGGCAAACTCAGCGTCCGCCATATTCATTTTCATGCAGTCCCGCGCACACAAGACGACTACATATACCAAGTGAGTGAAAAATACGACACTGAACTTTTCGCCGAATTAGACCCCTCGGAAGCAAAAGAAGTCACAAAACTATTGCAATAAGTATTCTTTGGTAGGGTATTCCCAGGTAAAATCCTTATCTGTTAAAAAGCTATCCGAGGTGAAAAACATGCCGTCGTGGGCGTAGTTTCGCCTAACTTGTTGGTGTTCACGCATAACTCTAGCGAAAAATAAGGTAAAATAAACCAATGAGTAAATACTATGTAACAACATCCATACCATATGTTAACGGTGAGCCGCACCTTGGGCATGCCATGGAATTTGTGATGGCAGATGTGTTGGCGCGAGCCGCCCGGGCGCGAGGTGAGACCACCATTTTTAGTACTGGCACCGATGAACACGGTGGCAAAATTGCCGAAAAGGCCGCTGAACTCAAGCTCAATCCGAAAGATCTCACCGACCAAATGTCGCAGAAATTTCGAGATCTTCTCGATGAACTTGAGGTAAAGCCAGACCGTTTTATACGCACAACCGACGAGGGTCACGAACAGCGTACGCAGCTCATTTGGAAGGCACTTGAGAAAGACATATATAAAAATAAGTATGTAGGTTGGTATTGTACCGGAGATGAAGAATTTTTTACTGAAACTACTGTCCAGGAAAATAAAGGAATTTGTCCTGATCACAACCGTCCATACGAAAAGATTGAGGAAGAAAACTATTTCTTTCGACTGAGCAACTACACCGACCAAATCCGCGAAGCAATAGAGAAAAACGAGTTTCTTGTTACGCCGGCGACGCGGCGCAACGAAATTTTATCACTGCTGCGTGAAGGGTTAGATGACATTAGCATTTCCCGTCCCAAAGATAAGATTGATTGGGGCATACCGGTTCCAGGTGACTCGACGCAGGTGATTTATGTTTGGTTCGATGCTCTTCTCAACTATATCACCGTACTGGGTTACCCAGAACATGATGACTTCAAGCAGTTCTGGCCTTCCAACGTGCAGGTGATCGGAAAAGGCATACTGCGTTTCCATGCGGCGATTTGGCCGGGAATACTGCTTGGACTTGGTTTGCCGCTCGCAAAGCAACTTTACGTTCATGGATATGTGACTGTAGATAATAAAAAGATGAGTAAGTCGCTCGGGAATAGCGTGAGCCCGCATGACGTAATTTCAAAATACGGTTCCGATGCATTCCGCTACTACTTCTTGCGACACGTGCCAAGCTACGAAGACGGCGATTTCAGCTGGGAAGCGTTTGAGGCGGCGTATAACAACGAGCTGGCAAACGAACTTGGCAATGCCGTTCAGCGCACTATGGCTATGATTCAGAAGTACCAGGATGGCGTAATCGGAAATATCCCGGCGCCCGAACACGATATGGGAGCATACAACGAAGCATTAGCGCTTTGTAAATTCGATCGCGCGCTCGATAGTGTATGGGAGCAGGTACGTGGGCTGAACCAGCTTATCGATACCGAAAAACCCTGGGCAATTGCAAAAGAAAACGACCCCGATCACCTTCGAGAAATTTTGTCTGGCTATGTCAGTGACTTACTTGAGATTGCTGTACTGCTGGCACCGTTCCTACCGAGTACGGCAGCAAAAATTGAAGCGTTGTTTGCTGACGGTTTATTGCACCTGGCTTCGGGAACACTATTTCCAAAAACAGATCAATTAGCTCAGGAATGACCGCGATGTCCGAGCTATTTGATACGCACTGCCATGTGCACGAGATAGAGACTGCTCTGACGCCAGTTCATGACAAATGGCACGGTGACAACAAAGTGCGTACGGCTGAGTCGGTACTTGAAGCCGCCCATGCAGCCGGAATTACACGACTCATTGTTATCGGCACAACCCTGGAAGATAGTCAGATTGCAGCTGACTTCGCTGCCAAACACGAAAATGTCTGGGCTGCCATAGGCTTACATCCTCACGAAGCAAAAAACTATACCACACCACAAAAGACCACTATAAAAGGACTGTCCTCTAAGACCTCTAAGACTCGGAGCTTGCGGATTTTGCCTGAGGTAAGTGCTCGATTTCAAGAATTGATTACACAGCCAAAAGTAGTAGCGGTAGGAGAGTGCGGGCTCGATTATTTCTATGAGCATTCTCCGAAAGCGGATCAGGAAGTGGTGCTGCGGTTTCAAATGGAGCTAGCTTTGGAGCACGATTTGCCGATCAGCTTCCATGTGCGTGAGGCATTTGATGATTTTTGGCGCATTTTCGAAAGCTACAAAGGTGTTCGTGGCGTGTTGCATAGTTTTACAGACTCACTGGAGAATATGGAACGAGCGATTGAGTGCGGCCTATACATAGGCGTAAACGGCATCGCTACATTCACAAAGGACGAAACGCAGCTTGTGACATATCGCACAATTCCACAACGCTCACTCCTGTTAGAAACTGACGCTCCTTTCTTGACGCCAAAGCCCTTTCGTGGTACGATCTGTGAGCCGAAGCATATTGTGCATACGGCGGAGTTCCTAGCGGAGTTACGAGGCGAATCTCTGGACACGCTTGCTACGACAACGAGCGCAAATGCTGAGCGATTATTTCTATAAATAGTTGCATGGATGTTATATGAAATTCCAACTTTTTAGCGGCTCTATTGCCAAAAATCCCGAAGCGACCAACGCAGGCTCTGTTCGAGAAACATTGCCTCAAAGAGAAGTCCCATCGGCGCTACGGTTACTCGGTGTTATAGATAAAGGTGTAGAAAATCTCAATACCTCAATACCTCAGCAGTGGCGCTATGCTCAAACTAATCCCGAACGAGTAAATTTGGCTCATGAAGTGGGTGGTGATGCCATATCAAAAACGGCTGAACCAGAAAACGCCGTCGAGCAAAAGACAGATGAAATTTTGTCAATGATGATGGGGCCAAAATACGATCAAGCGAACACCGCGTCTATCAATGCTCGGTCCACGGCTGCACCAGGTGAAATTACTGTCGAATCCGCCCAGGCTGCCGTAGAAGTCGCTCTGTCAGGCGCTCCGGTGCCAGCGGCAAAAAAATCTGACTACGAACTTGCTGCATAAAGGACATTTATGGTAAAGAAAATACTCCGTCTTATCAACTCGCAAACAGAGGAAGAACGTCAGGCTCTCATTTATCGCAACATGCTTCGAGACGCTGCTAAGATGGGAGGTCAAGTTTTTGGAGCTATCCCTACCGGTACTCGGCGTGAATTCTTTTGCCTTGATGAACACACGTGGGTTTGGCATGAAGAATGGGTCGACGAAAAAGGAGTTCACCAGGTAAAAACAACGCGGTACGACGTGCGACCGCACGGAATTTTCAAAGCCCAAGACGGTCAGCCATACAGCCCACTTTCGCCTGAAGAGGCAAAAAGACTGAGTGGAGCAGCACAAGAGTATCAGCGCCGCGTTCACGCAAAATTTGACCCACTCATTGCAGCCGCCCAGGTGTAAAATAATATTTATGATATATCTTGACCACGCGGCGGCAACGCCAGTTGACGAAGATGTCCTCGCGGCAATGCAGCCATATTTTTCAGAGCAATTTTACAATGCTTCAGCGAGCTATTTGCCTGCAAGACAGGCAAGGGGAGCGCTCGAAGCTGCGCGCGGCAGGGTGGCTCACTGGCTTGGTGTGCGGCCAACCGAAGTAATTTTTACCGCTGGTGGCACGGAGGGTAATAATGCGGCCATCGCCGGAGTTATGGCCAAATTTTCAAATTGCTTCGTTACGATAACTGGCATTGAGCATGATTCTGTTTTAGTGCCGGCACAACAGTTTAATTGCTCCGTTGCGCTCGTAACAGAGCAGGGCAGAGTGGACCTAGACGATTTGCGGCGTAAGATCGGTGATAACACTGTACTCGTCAGTGTTATGTATGCTAATAACGAAGTTGGCACTATTCAGCCATTACGTCAGATTTCACTGCTACTACAGGAAATACGCACGAAACGGAAACTTGCAGGCAATACATTGCCGCTGTATTTTCATACTGATGCCTGTCAGGCAGCGAATTATTTAGACCTACATGTTGAAAAGCTTGGTGTTGACCTGATGACGCTGAACGGCGGCAAGATATATGGACCGAAACAAACAGGTGTCTTATATATAGCTCGACATGTTCAGATCGCACCGTTGATTCGGGGGGGAGGACAAGAACATGGACTCCGAAGCGGTACCGAAAATGTGGTTGGTGCGATTGGATTTGCCGCTGCCCTCGAAAAAGCCCAAACCATGCGCTATGACGAGGCAAAAAGATTAAATGAAGTGAAAAATCATGCGCTGCACCTCTTGAGTCAAAAAATCCCAGGTGCATACGTGAACGGGGCGTCAAAGAATCGTCTGCCAAATAATATCCACATTACACTCCCAGGTTTTGATAATGAGCGCGTTCTCGTTCAGCTTGAACAACAAGGCGTATTAGCGGCCGCAGGATCTGCCTGTAGCGCGAGTAGCGAAGAGCCTAGTCATGTTCTACGTGCTATGGGTCTGAGCAACGAAGCAGCTCGTAGCAGTCTGCGCGTAACTATGGGTCGTGCCACCGCAAAGTCAGACATAGAACATTTCATTCATACACTAACAGAGATAACAAAACGTAAATAAGCCTGCAGTTTGACAGATGGAATAGACCTTAAGTTTGAGAGATGACGACGTTATTGGCGTGTAGCCAGCCTTCTAAATTGCCGCAATCCATGTATTCGCCTTTAATTTCCGTCACCGCAACGTTTTGTCCGTTGGTGACGTAGGCATTGAGAGCATCAGTTATTTCATACTCCCCCCGAATCGGGTTGGCTGGAAGGGTGCGCGCAAGTTCAAAGATAGCTTTATCAAACACATAAAAACTTGCGTTATTCAGATTGCTCGGGGCTTCTTCGGGGGTTGGTTTTTCAACAATACGTACGTAGTTTCCCGACTCGTCAGTTTCAATGATGCCAAACTGGCTGACTTTTTCGCGTGGCACGGGAACACCAAATAGGCCTACCCGTGCTTGTTCTCCTTCGAGAAATCTCGCGAGATCGGCGGCATTTGACCCCCCGTCAGTGCGCCAGAAAAACTGATCTCCCATAATCACGAAAGCCTGTTCGTCTTCGTCTATAAACTCACTCATAAGCCCAACGGGCACACTGGTACCGTATCCGCCCGTGCTGGGCTGCGTTATAAAGTGTATCCTGGCTCCTTGTAGTGGTGCAACAAGTGATAGCTTGTCGTCTTTGCCTGCTCGGTGTAAGTAGTCATTGAGCTGAATGTTAGAACGATAGTAACTCTGTATCTGAGTACTTTGCTCACCGGTGACAAAAAAAATGTCCTTGACGCCGGCTTTTAGCAGGTCTTGGACAACATAATCGATAACTGGGCGTGCCCCAACTGGTAGCATGCATTTTTCAATAGATTTTGTAATGGGGAGCATGCGTGTTCCCCAGCCCGCAACGGGAAGGATGGCTTTAGTAATAGACATAGTCCTACTAGTATAGTTCAAAATAGTGCGTTCGGTATAAAAAACACTTGTCGCGGTGCAGAAAAAACGGTTATACTTACTTTGAAATGCAGTGGCGGCATATTTGGTTTCGTCTGACGGTACTCGGCAGCTTATGCGGCATTCTGCTCCCTATGCTTACGCACGCCCAAACCGTCTCGCAGGGCTACGGAGTAACCGGAACGGTACAAAAAGGCATGATCGTCATGCTCGATCCGAAAGACAGCCGTAAGGTTACACCCCTAACCAACAAAACAGACAAAGCCATGCATGGCGTAGTAGTTTCAGCAAATGACACCGTAGTTTCTTTGGGAGGAGACAACAGTGCGAACCAGGTGTACGTTGCGAGCAACGGAAAGTACGATGCGCTTGTTAGCACGCAAAATGGAACAATCAAAACGGGCGACATAATTAGCATTTCCGCCCTTGACGGGATAGGCATGAAAGCAGATGCAGGCCAAAACGTGATTTTAGGCAAAGCACTAGGGAGTTTCGATGGTACAAAAACAGTCAGTGGTACGGCTACGCTTGCGACCTCCGGAGGCAATAAGCAGGTTGCGATTGGGTTCGTTCAGATAGATATAGGGATCTCGCGCAACCCTCTCGCAGTATCGGTCAGCGGTCCGCCGGTCCCGGCTTTTTTGAGAAAATCTGGCGACAGTATCGCTGGTAAACCCGTAAGTACCGTTCGACTATACATTAGCCTGGCTGTGCTATTGATTACACTCTTTATGACAGGCAGCTTGTTGTATGGCGGCGTAAGAAGCAGTTTGGTTTCCATCGGTCGAAATCCGTTGGCGAAAAAGTCAATTTTGCGCGGGCTAGTACAGGTAGTGGTACTCGGTCTGATTGTTTTTGTTATTGGGCTAATCGCGATATACTTATTACTGAAGTTATAACCATAAGTGTTTTAGGGGTGGGGAAATATACATGACTATTTGGCAGCTCGCACTGATACTCGGCAGCTTGCTCTCGGCAACCGTAGCGTTTATGTGGCTTGCCGTACGCGTTGGAAACGGCGGAAAAAAGAAAAAGAACGATGTTGCTGATATAGAAAAAGCCGCCGAAGATGATGTTGAGCATATTTTCAATGACACCTTCCGGGAAGAGCTTCGTAACAGGGGTCGCTTGCATTTCGAAAAGATTATTTCAGAAAACGCTATGTTTCTTCAGCAGGATTTGCGTCTGACGACGAGCCAACTGAACGAATATATGAAAGAAGAGATTACACGGAACTTGAAAGAAGAATTTGCAAAGTATGAACAGTCCATCAATGACGCGAAGCAGCTTGCAATAGATTCTATACAAAAGACCAACACGGCCATAGAAGAACAGCGGGCACAGCTTGGTGAACAAGTTCAGAAGCAAATCTTGACCGAAAAACAGCAGCTTGTAGAGCGGTTTGAGCAAAACATGACTGACATCATTAACCACTACGTGTTGGCGGCCATAGGAGATCAGATTGACTTAAACGATCAGCTTGAATACATTTTGGCCGATCTTGAGGCCAACCGTGAGGCAATAATTCAGGATATAAACCATGGCGCTTGAGGCGCAGTCCGCACCTGTTTTGCCGGTGGGAGTCGTCGGTATGATTGATCTTGGGCGACTGATACGTGAGCTTGAGCGTCTTGAAAGCAAGCTCACTAGCGAAGAAATTCGTACTGGCGTTGAAATAGAGTTACCCAAGCTAAGTGCCCTGCTGGATCAGTTGGCTGAAGCAAATAAGCTTGATCTGCGAGATGACCATGCCAGACAGAGTTTACTCGCATTTTTGAAACTTTTACGCAAAGAAGCGCCAAAAATTCATATGAGCTTTAGTGCCGATCCCTCGCCGCAATTCCTCGAAAAGCTTATGAAATGGTTGCGTGTAAATATTCATCCACACGTACTTGTTGCCGTAGGTCTTCAGCCAGGGATTGGTGCAGGTTGTGTACTGCGTACAACCAACCGCTATTTTGACATGTCGCTCGGAAAATCATTTGCTGATAAACGTGAATTGCTCATGAAAAGGCTGCGTGAAACAAATGCCCAGCCCATGGCACCTGCTATAAACCTTCAACAAGCTCAGGAGGCAAACGCATGAGCTTTAGTAATCAGCATTTTGGAAAACTCGTTGAGTCTGGTCAGCCGGTCGGCGAAGTGATTGGCGTTGACAAGTTTCTCGTACAAGCCAGTGGGTTACAACCGTCGGCGCTCCACGCGCTAGTTATGTTCGAAGACGGGAGTAAAGGCTTTATAAATCAAATTTTGGAGTCACATGTTCTTATACTCCATCTTGGCTCGGAGCCACTCAAAGTCGGTATGGTAGCTGTGCTCCAGCACCAGGAGCTGGTCTGTAAGGTCGGTAAAGATTTTGTTGGACGAGTTGTGTCGGTGACCGGTGATCCTTTGGATGGTAAAGGGCCTGTCCCTGCAGATGCTGTGTGGCCGGTTTTCAATACGGCACCACCGCTATACACGCGCAAACTCGTAGAAGATCAGCTGGAAAGCGGCGTGACTGCCATAGATGCGCTTTTCCCAATGGTGCGCGGTCAGCGTATGGCACTGCTCGGTGATAGCAAATCGGGCAAAAGTACCGTTGTGACGCAGCTCGCCATAAACCAGAAAAACACCGATCAGATTGTAGTGTACTGTCTGATAGCTAAGCGCCGCAGCGATGTTGACGCACTCCTGACACGTTTACAGGAAAATGGTGGACTCGAAAAGGCGATAGTAGTGGTTAGTACTATGTTTGAATCGCTTATCATGAGTTACATAGCGCCGTATGTTGCTTGTGCGATGGCCGAGTATTTGTGGCAGAAATGCGACCAAGACACCATCATTGTGTACGACGACCTAACCAGCCACGCCCATGCGTATCGAGAAGTGGCGCTACTTTCAGGGGTCAGTCCTGGTCGCGATAGCTACCCAGGTGACATGTTCTACGCACATTCAAGTCTCCTTGAGCGAGCCGGTCGACTCGATAGTACTGGCCGCTGCCTGACCTCTATTCCAGTTGTGCATGCTGCAAACGGTGATATAACAGCATATTTGCCAACAAACATTATGTCCATTACCGACGGTCAGTGGATTTTGGACATGGATACGTTTCGTAACGGAATACGGCCCGCGCTAAACATTGGTCTCAGTGTGACTCGTGCTGGAGGTGTCGGGCATAACAAGCGCCAAAAAGAGCTCGCAGCCCAGACATTGAAGATGCTTGCCGGTTACCGTCAGGCCGAAGAATTTTCGCACTTTGGTTCAGAACTGGGGCCAGAGGCTAAGAAAGCACTGGCAACAGGTAAGCGTGTCTTCGAGCTGCTCACACAGGCACCAGGTGATACTTTTTCACTCATGGCGCAGCAACTTATGTTAGACATTGTGCTTAATTTAGAAGATGGTGCCGTGCTCGACATCAACGCCTTAAAACTAAACTCAAACGATTTTGCAAAGAAAGTCGAAAAAGACGAAGACTACCAGAAGGTACACGACATGCTGGTTGGGGAATGTGTAAAAAATGCGCCTAAACCAGCCGATAAGAAAGAGCCAACGGCCAATACGCCCGACCCAAGCAAAAAACCGGTCGAAACAAGTGACACACAGTCTCGTGACGCATCAAAAGAAAAGACAGATGATGTCAACGGCAAAAAACCAAAAGAAACTTCTTCAGAGGAACAACCGTCAGGCAAGACTGAGGAACATTCTCAGGAGCATGACGAAAAGGAGAACGCCGTGGCTCCCGCGCCCGAAAAAACAACCGAGACCGATCCTGCGGATGAAGCGCAGTCTATGCCTGAGCCAAAGACCTCGGCGTCTGGTGAGGACT
The DNA here is from genome assembly GCA_964425975.1 of uncultured Candidatus Saccharibacteria bacterium. Lineage (GTDB taxonomy): Bacteria > Patescibacteriota > Saccharimonadia > Saccharimonadales > UBA4665 > JAGXIT01. Next base: position 6,080 of record CAYROK010000017.1, on the reverse strand, counting down.
CCACCGTAAAAGAATCGCCCGAAATAAAGCATGACGAGGCAGTGATTGATAGCTCGCTCGAAACCAAAAGTTCCGAAGAAACGGTAAAAAAAACAGAGCCTCCGAAAGAAAAGAAAACTGACTTTGTCCATTCTCTATTTTCTAAAGCAAATAAATCACCCAAGCCCGAAGAAAAGTCATCTGTCAATGAGGTAAAACCGGACACCGAAGAGCAAAAAGTAGACGAAATGATGTCGGTTGAACTCGAGAAGCAGAAAGTAAAAGCGACAAATGGCCAGGTGATGGATGCAGTCAAGCTGGAGAAAAAGTCATGAGACGCCCAAACGAAATCGCCAAAGATGAAGCCAGCATGGCTACCCTTGTAGAGCTAACTAGCGTGTTTGAGGGAATTGCGAGCATGCGCATAGCCCAAACGAAAAACCAAGTGCTAGAGTCAACCAAATTTTTTGATGAACTTTGGAAAATCTATACGCAGTTGCGCGTCGACAGTCTGTTTAGCTTTGGCCGTGAAGAAAGCGACAAAAACAAGGTTGTTCTTGAGAAAGAACTATACATCATCATTACAGCCGAAGGCGGGTTTAGCGGCGATATAGATCAAAAGCTCGTCCAGGCAATGCTAGAAGAATATGACAAAGATAAAAACGATATTATTGTGATAGGCCACCATGGTGCTATGCAGCTCAGTCAGCGCGGCGTATCGTTCCGCAAGTATTATAAGCTACCAAGTAAGGACAAAAACATCAACGTATCGCCCATCATTCGCGAGGTTCAAGAATATCGCAAGTGCAGTGTCTTTTATCAGCAATACATATCGCTTATGAATCAAGAGGTCAAGAAAATCTCTCTTTCTATGGCTGTAAAAACCGCCGGACAAACCAGTGACAAGCCCGACGAAATTATCAGTGAATTGACATACATATTTGAGCCGACTAGTTTTGCGGTGGCTGCACACTTGGAACGCTCCATGATGAAAATTGCGCTCGGCCAGCTAATTCTACAGTCAAAATTAGCCCAGTACGCCTCACGTTTTCGGGCGATGAGCGCGAGTCACCAGCGTGCAGATGAAGAAAAAGCCGACCTTCACCTTGCGTACAATCGTGCCCGCCGCGGAGTGAAGGACGAACGCCTCAAAGAAATTATTAACGGCATGAAGAAGAGCCAAAAATCGGCAGGAGTAGCAGCATGACTGGAAAAACTTCACGCCCAGATGGGACAAACGTACGTGTAAGTATGGGAGATCCAGAAACCGAGTTATCCGAAGGGAGTAAGCAGTGGCTGGCATAGTAATTTCCATCAAAGATCTTGTTGTACGTGTGCAGTTTGACGCTGATCCGCCAGAAATAAATGAACTACTCGCCGCCGATAATGAAAACAAAACCCAGCTGCTCGTCGATCATCTAGAGATTGGTGGTATCGCGTTCTGTTTGAACATACGAACAGACCGAAGTTTGTTAAAAGGCGACACGGTACAGCGAATGGGAAGGGGTATTGAAGTTCCGCTTGGTGAGCCGACCATTGGACGAATCTTGAACGCGCTCGGAGATCCTTTGGACGGCCAGCCAGCCATAGCGCCCGATGAAGCAACGCGTAAGGACATTTTGAAGCTTCCTCCGCGCAGCAGTAACTTTTCGGTCGCCAAACCGGAAATACTTGAAACGGGAATAAAAGTTATCGACTTTCTGACGCCATTTGTGAAAGGTCGCAAGATTGGCGTTATTGGCGGAGCAGGTGTCGGTAAGACGGTAACAACCATGGAGCTCATAAATAACACCGCAAAAAGCGATGGCAGTCTTTCGTTTTTTGCAGGGATTGGTGAACGTATTCGTGAAGGTCATGAACTGTGGGATACACTTCGAGAAAATGATTTGCTGAAAAATACGGTGATGTTCTTCGCACAAATGAACGAAAACCCCGTACAACGTTCACTTATCGGAGTTTCGGCCACTGCAGCTGCCGAATATTTCCGTGACGAAAAACACCAGGATATCCTTTTCTTTGCCGATAATATGTTCCGTTACATTCAGGCTAGAAACGAGCTGAGTACCATTCTAGACCAAGTGCCGAACGAAGGTGGCTATGAGCCAACCGTATTTTCGGATGTGAAAGTACTACAGGATCGTTTGAGCTCGAATGAGAATGGCTCAATTACATCTGTGCAAACCATATACGTGCCGGCCGACGATATCTCCGATCCTGCTGTGCAATTTATTCAGCATGAAATGGATTCCATTATCGTTTTGTCTAGGAAGGTGGCAGAGCAAGGCATACGGCCTGCGGTTGATTTAACTTTGAGTAGCTCTAGTCTACTCACGCCAGAAATCGTTGGTGAACGTCACTACATGCTTTCTGTACAGGTTCAGGCGCTTTTGCAAAAGTACGAATCACTAAAGGGGATCATTGCGATCATTGGTGAAAACGAACTTTCCCCAGCCGACCGGTCAGACTACGCAAAAGCAAAGAAGCTTATCGCCAATTTTTCACAAAATATGAATGTTATGACGAAGCACAACGGAATACCAGGAGATTTTTATACGCGTGAACAAACGCTCAATAGCATCGAGGAGATAATCGTCTAAATGTCCACGAGGCAAGATGCCAGTACGGGGGAGATGGTTGACGACGGTCAACCTACTAGTGATCCGACGAAGCCAACAGACGGCCAGATGTATGTGAAAGTTTATGCGCCGTACAAAGTATACTTTGAGGGACAAGCAAAAAGCATCAGCGCGGTTAATCAAACAGGCCCTTTTGATATTTTGCCCAAACATCACAACTTCATTACCCTGCTCGTACCCTGCGAAATAGTTGTCCGAACAGAAAAAGACGAAGAAAAAATCCGCATACAAAATGGCATTATGCACGTAAAGGCAGACAGCGTCATAGTCTTTCTCGACGTGTGACATAGCGCATATGCTATAGTATGCAAAGCAAAGGCATTCTTATGTACCAGTATGATAAACGCACACACAAACACGCTAAATTAAAAAAACGAGTGATATGGACTACGATCCTGATCGTTTTTGTGGGCGTAGTATATGGTTTGTCCCGATTAAAAATTAGCCCCGAACAGGACATAAAAAACTCAGCACCCTTGAGTCGGGCATATAATTCGGGTCAAGATAAAAAACAACAATTTGCTAAAACAGAATTTACATTTACTGCCACGTCGGGCTGGAAAGAATATGCTGCTCAGCAGGGTCAGCTCACTCCTAAATATTTATTTAAAGATGTCAGCAAGTCGCGCATCTTAGAGGTATATATCGACAATCCGCCAGAGCAACTAGGAGTCAACAAAGTGATCGTCGTGGATAGTGTCGATGGCGTACTTTCTCATGATGTCGTATCGGATAATTGCACAACTTTTACAGATAGCAGCAAAAAAAATCCCCAGACTGGTATTGGTATAGCGAAATGGCAAGAGATAGAGTTTTTATGTGATATGGGGAATGCCGCACGCGCGGTAGTTGGTACTATTTCTGATGACGGAAAAAATATGTTCTCAGCAACGACCCCTACAGGTAGAACATATAAAGTTTTTATTACATATACGGACAACAATATAAACCCAGACTACAATGTGCTATACGATATTCTCGGAAGTTTGAAATTCCGTTAAGCTATTCAACAATGAAATAGTCAAAGCCGAAGCTTGCGTTTGCGGGCGGGTTATTCGCTGCGCAGACGCTAAAACTTGAAGTGCTACGGTTTACGTAGTAGCCAACAAGCCCTGCGCTGGCACCAATGGGTGTAGCGATTACATTTGGCGTTGAGTTGTATTTCTGCGTAAAGTTTACCGTCGCAAAACATCCGGCTGCTGGACTGGTGCCGGTATTTATATTTATACTGCCAGCCGTGTCAGAGCCACTGAGTGCCACTGTACCGCCACCGCCGAGAGCAGTGCCGTTGTCGCGGTCAGGCGTGGAGCCGCCGATGATAATATGTCGAGTTAGTGTCAGGTTTCCGTTGAGCTGGAGCGTGTTTACGGTGACAGCCGGTGCGGTAATCGCACCACTAAAAGTTCCGCCACCCGCGACGCTCAGACCTTTTTGTACCGCTAACTGGCCTTGGATGGTCGTGTCGCCCTGTACGCTGAGGTTTTTGTTTACCTGAAGCTGCTCAAAAATGCTATTTCCGGAAACCGTTATTCCGGGGACGCTCAGGCTTCCGCCGACCTGGATTGGCCCAGCAACCTCTAGGCTGTCTCGCACAAGTACCTTGCCAGCAAAAACGGCATTACTCTGTACGCTCAATATCTGTTTCGGTTGACCCACCGTAACATCACTCGTAGCAAGTTGCTTGAGGGTATCTTGGGTAAGTGACTGTGTTTTCACGGTATTTTTTTCTGTTTTTTTGCTAGCCAGATACGTTATGAGTATTATACCGCCAGCAACCGTAAGCAATAGCAAAAACAGTAGAAGATAGATGTTTATTTTTCTTCCCAACCGCTGTAAGACTGGGCCTTTTTGCGCCGTTGCAACCGGCGTGTCGTCTATCTTTCCGGTACTTGAAGCGTCATTCTCAAGGCTGTTGTCATCAACAGTGCTTTCAAGGCTGCTAGAACCTTGCGCGGCTGAATCCTCACCATTCTGCTTTTCTTCGTCTGCCATATATGTCTCTTACGATTACGCTTATGTAATCATACCGCATTTGGAGAGAATTGAGAATCATGAATCATGAATCATGAATTAAACATTGACCCACCTCATATATTCCGCTTAAAACCCGCCATCCCACCCTGACACCAACCTCTGGCTTCTTCCTCTCGTCTTCATTGTGCTTACCACCTCCAACTACCAATCACCTTGCTCCATTGCGTCAAATGGCAAAATGCGAGAAAATAAACACTAGCCCTATGAAAAAGCAAATACGACCTGCTATTATCCTCGCTACGCTAGTTTTTTTGTGCCTAAGCTTCGCGGCATCTCACAGTGTATTTGCGCAGCAATCATCCTCTTCAAGTTATCAGATAAATGAAGCGTTTTTTGGTACGGGCGGCGAGCTTGAAGCGTGTTCAGGTAGTTATTGTTCAAAACAGGCAGCCGGTGAGCTGACCGTCGGTAATACAAAAGGAACCGCATACCAAGCGCAAGCTGGCTTCAATACCGACCGCACTGAATGGCTCGAGTGCGCAATTGTGGGCTCTCCTAACGTAGACCTGGATGTACTCGACACTGGCAGCACAAAGACTGGCAGCGTACAGTTTCAGGTAAAATCTTACCTCAGTAGTGGTTACGTCGTGCAAATCACTGGTACGCCGCCGGTAAACACGGGGCATGCACTGGCAGCCATGAGCGGCGGGGCAGTTACTCCTGGCACTGAGCAGTTTGGCATGAATTTAGCAGTCAATACGGCACCTAGCGTCGGAGCTGCACCCGTCCAGCATACTGAGTCGGGCTACCCCACGTTTGGCTATGGCGTGGTAGACGCAAAATACAACCAAGCAAATGTTTTCCACTTCCTTAGTGGTGACACTATTGCCAGTTCAAGCGCAAGCTCTGGGTACACCACGTACACCATGTCGTACATGGCGAACATCTCTGCCATTACCCCCGCTGGCACCTACACTGGCTTCAATTCCATCGTCGCCACCGCCACATTCTAGCCCCTATTCTGTCGACAATGGAGTCATGGCTCCACTCCCCGCTAAGTAAAGGAACTGCTGAATCACCCCGTGACGAGCCTGTCGATAGAGTAAATAAGCGTAAGTCGAGTATACGTATTTTCATGAATCAAACTGAGTATTTGGAATATGAAATAATAATATTAACAACGATATAAAATATTATTTACAACATTTAACGTATTTTATCTGTTTTAGTGTTGCAATGTAAAAACAAACTTGTTAGAGTGAGTGATGTAAATATTAATCAAACCCTTACAACAAAGGAGAAATACAGACATGAACATTAACTATAAGCTTCTACAGCGCCCAGCGGCCGCACTCACAGCGCTGGCGCTTGTAGTTGGTACTGCGGTGCCAGTACTCCTTGCTTCGTTACCGGCATCAGCGGCACAAGTTTCATCTCGCTCAATCAAAATGAGCGACTCAACACCAGGCGCTACTACTGGTTTACAATACG
>CAYROK010000016.1:0-27196 GCA_964425975.1 uncultured Candidatus Saccharibacteria bacterium | reverse complement strand
AACCAAAACTGTAGGTCGTTTTTGCTTATTTGGCAAAAAGTGAGGGTGGGTCAGAATAGAGTATTGCAAGCGAAAGCGGTTTGTTATAATGGTTATGTATATTATTCGTAAGTCAAAGGACATCTCGCATATGCAACAAATAGTATTTCGAAAAAGGCTCGTATTTACACTGGTCGCATGCGGCTTCGCCGCTGTAGCAGTATTCGCAACTGCACAACCGGCCAGCGCCCGACGTGGAGAGGACGACATGGTCGCCCAGACCGCTCAAACGCAAGAACAAGAATCGGAACGTGAAACAGAGGCATCAACCGACGACAGACGTAGAGAACAGGTAAAAAGTCGTGTCTCAGAGCTGAAGGATGACGCCAAAAAAGAACTAGACCAGAAAAAAGAGGGTCGCGAGCAGCGCACGGAAGAAAAGCGTCGGCTAGTTTGCCAAAACAGGCAGAAAGCCATAGAAAACAAACTTTCGGCGTTTAACCAAGCGGCTGACAAACATCTTGCTAAATTGGACAGCGTATTTCTTAAGATCCAAAGCTACAAAACAGCTGAAAACCTTACGCCCTCCAACTGGGTCGATTTAGTTGAAAACGCTGAGGCAAAACAAGAAGCAGCTACGGTTTCAGTGGCGGCATTGAAAGAGGTAGCTTTGGACGTAGACTGTAATGACCCGGAAACAGTCGTAAAACTAAGTGAAGTACGTGAGGCTGCTAAGGCCGCACGAACTGCCCTTCACGATTACCGAAAGGCTTTGAAGGATATGGTCGTGGCACTCGCTCAGTCGAAAGACGGCACAAGTGATGACACTGACACAACTTCGGGCGATGACGCAAGCGGCACATCCGAAGCGGATGGATCAAACAGCGGGCAGGAGGCGAACGAATGAAACGAACTATCGCTGAGCGAGGTGCAGGGCACATTGTTGCAATACTCATAGTTGTCGTCGTAGGCGTTGTAGGCTTTACGGGCTACAAAGTCATGCAATCACAAGACAAGAAGCAGCCAGGAACCTCGATGACCCAGCAAAAGGTAGATGCTGTGCCAGACCTAAAGCAGGCAGACACCAGCCTAAATGACACCGACAAAGAACTGCAGACAAGCCTCGATACTTCCGCGCTAGACGAAGATATCGACGCAATGCTCTAGAATACCAAGACAGTAGACAGTAGACAGTAGACAGTAGACAGTAGACAGTAGACAGTAGACAGTAGACGGTAGACGGTAGACTCTGCGGCGCGCTGTATGCTTCATTCCCTGAGCCTCATTCTGTATACTAAGACCCAATGAGTTACGAAAACGACGAAATAGCGAAGGCGGCCGAAATATTACGGGTGCGCTTACGGGAGCTAGAGGACAAGGCGGCAATTTTGCGCGCTCCAGAACTCGGTGCACTGTATGCGCAGATCCGCACGTTGCCAAATGAAGTAAAAGCATCTTTCGGTCGCGAGCTCAATGAGCTGAAGCAGGAGCTGCAAGCCCAGATAGATTCTGCCAGAGATGAAACAGTTGCGCTACCGCCCATAGACGTCACGGCTCCAATGGATGTCAATGCATCCATGCCACGGCTTCTTCCGGCAGACAAGGGTAGTACACACCCCCTGACCCAAGAAATGTTTCGTATTGTTGATATTTTTGGGCGCATGGGTTTTGTGACGGAAGAATCGCGTGAAATTGACGACCAGTACCACATGTTCGAAACGCTTAACTTCCCGAAAGGCCACCCGGCGCGCGACGATTACGATACCTTTATGACGGTAGAAACAGACAAAGACGGCGACCCGTTCATCGCCCCTGCTCATACGAGCACCATGCAGAACCGAGTGCTCCGAAAGTATGCTGCTAACCTGGAAAAAGGTGAGCCCATTGCGGTACTCGTGCCAGACCGTGTCTTCCGCAACGAAGACCTAGACGCTCGCCACGAACATACGTTTTATCAGTTTGAGGGCGTTTATGTCAGTAAGGGTGTCCATGCCGGCATGCTAATAGCCACGCTGCAAACATTTCTAGAAGAATATTACGGTAAAAAGCTAGAAGTTCGAGTCAACCCATTCTACTTTCCGTTCACTGAACCGAGTTTCGAGTTTGCGCTTAGCTGTCCGTTTTGCGACAAGCAGGGCTGTAATATTTGCAGCCAGGCCGGTTGGATCGAACTACTTGGTTGTGGCATGATTCATCCAAACGTACTTCGCGCGGCCGAAATTGACCCAGCAGTCTATACCGGATTTGCTTGGGGTAGTGGGGTTGAACGGCTCGTTATGATGAAATACGGCGTCGAAGATATACGTCACTTTGAAAGCGCCAAGCTAGACTTCCTGGAGCAATTTTAATGAAGATTGTTGAAAATATATCACTCGCAGAGCTGAAAGATATGGCCAGCAAGATGGACGGCAATATCGTAAAGGCCGATATCGATATTGCTCGAAAAATCGTTATCATCGACATGCCGATGCATTTTGAAGGCGAGCAAGAACTCTTAGAACAGGGTTCCAAACAATCTGACCTATGGGGGATCAACCTTTTGCCCGCACAATTTGGCACCGAAGGATTCATCGCATACGAGTCAATGATTAACCTAAAACCTCGTCAGAATAACTCGAGCATGAGCATTGAGTTACCGGAAGTGCGCGAGCAGATACGAGACATCATACATGAGGTTGTTTATGAGTAGCTATCATACAAAAGCTTTGGCCGACGCCGATATCTTTACTGTCATGGGATCTATATATGCAGAAGTTGCCCGTTATGATTCTGCGCTTTCCGCCGGCGAAGTCGAAGCGGCCCACCAGGCAATTGGGCGAGCCGAGGAGTTAGTGCGCGCCGCGAACGGATTTAAAAAATTAAACGATGCGCAAAAAAAAGAGATCAAGCAATTTAGCCAAGTTTTGGCGGCGCGTACCCGTGCATCAATAAAAAGCGGGCTTGGCGACTACCTGATGCCATTTGCTTTAGCCGCAAGGATGCACCGATGAGCTTTGTATATCACGAACCAGCGTCGTATGCGTTCCAGGATCGCGACGGCCACAGCGGCAAAATGCTCGCGACCTCTGCGCAAAAAGATCATCTCATCATCGAATGCGACGAGAAATTGATGGTGACTTTGCGTCAAAACGAGTCCGAATTCAGCTACTACATCCTGGGCGGATCCGGTTATTTTGTCGTCGAGGGTGCAAAAGAAACGGTAGCGACAGGAGACCTTGTCGTCGTACCAGCAGGTAAAGCCTATATGTTCGGGGGCAAACTCCGCATGTTGCTCATAGTCGCACCCCACTGGTCGAAGGAACAGGAGGAAAAAGTCTATGAAAGTTAGTTTAAATACCATACGTCAATATATAGATTTTGATTTGCCACCCGTTGATGAGCTCGTCGCAAGGATAAACGCCCAGCTCGGTGGCGTAGAAGAAGTTGTCAACCTCGGCGCAAAGTATAAAGGCGTCGTCATTGCTAGAGTTGAGAAATGTTATCCGCACCCGGACAGCGACCACCTGCATGTCTGCGAAATCGACGCTGGCGATGCGGCTGAATACGCCAAATTCAAGATTCAAGATTCAAGATTCATCCAAGTGGTGTGCGGTGCACCAAACGTGCGCGAAGGCCTCACGGTCGCCTGGCTCCCGCCTGGCTCCACTGTGCCAGCTAGCTATGGTACAGCTGATCCATTCGTGCTTGGTAGCCGAAACCTGCGTGGTGTCATGAGCAATGGCATGATCGCCAGTGCTGCCGAACTCGCCATCGGCGACAATCACGATGGCATACTAGAAATTACGGAAGCGGATTTACAAGGTCAAGACGTACAGCCAGGAATGGACTTTGCTGAAATTTTTGGCCTTAACGACGTAGTCATAGACATAGAAAACAAAATGTTCACCCACCGCCCGGACTGCTTTGGTCAACTCGGTGTGGCCCGCGAAATCGCTGGTATATTCGGTCAGCAGTTCAACGACCCATCGTGGTATGTTGAGCCACAGGAGCAGCCAGTCGCTACCGCCCCGAAGGAACTTGGTCTTACGGTTACGAATGAGGCAGGCGATAAAGTTCCTCGCTTTATGGCGGTAGCAATGAGCGGCGTAGAGGTACGACCAAGCCCGTTGTGGCTACAGTGCGAGCTTGTGCGTTTAGGCAGTAAACCCATCAACAACGTCGTGGATATCACCAACTATATGATGTTGCTTTCAGCGCAACCACTCCATGCCTATGACTACGACAAACTGCGAGGCCAAACCCTGGGTGTTCGTATGGGGAAAGCCGGCGAAAAGTTACCGCTCTTAAACGGCAAAACGTACGAGGTTACCCCAGATGATATTGTGATTGTAGACGGTGAAGGCCCGGTGGGTATGGGCGGTGTCATGGGCGGCGGCAACAGTGAAGTATCGACCGAAACCAAAAATATTGTACTCGAATGCGCGACGTTTGATATGTACACCATTCGTAAAACCAGTATGCGTCACGGCTTATTCACCGACGCCGTCACAAGGTTCAACAAAGGCCAGTCTATGCTCATGAATCCATTTGTGGTTCAGGAGACAGTACGCCTTTTGACTGAGCTATCTGGGGCACGGCAGGCAAGTCCATCACACGATGACCTACTAGAGGAACATGGAGCCTGGCGTACTGAACCAGCTGTAAAACCGATGCTTGGTGCTCGTGAGATTGAGACGCGTTTTATTACCGAACGGCTTGGACTACAGTTGACCTCAGAGGAAATTATGGCGCTCCTCACCAATGTCGGATTTGAATGCGAACGTACCGAAGACAGCTTTTCCTATTGGTCACCCGCTTGGCGTATGGACATCCAAGACCCTGAAGACGTTGTCGAGGAGGTCGGTCGCCTCTACGGGTTCGATAAGCTCCCTCGTGAACTGCCAACTCACTTCATGAAGCCTGCTCCCCAGAATGAAAATATCGAAATGAGGCGAAAAATAGGTCAAATTCTATCTGGCGCCGGCGCAAATGAAGTAAAAACGTATAGTTTTGTCCACGAGCGCCTCCTTAAAAACGCCGGTCAAGATTCTGAGCAAGCTTTTCACCTCAGTAATGCCTTGAGCCCCGACCTCCAGTATTATCGCCTTAGTCTCACACCGAGCTTGCTCGCGCACGTCCATACAAACATCAAAGCTGGACATGACGAATTCGCACTCTTTGAATTCGGAAAAGCCCACCGGAAAGGCGATGTTGATGGCGATGGTCTTCCGCGCGAATACGAGCGGCTTGCGTTCGTCTACGCGGCAAAGAAAGTTTCGCATGCCGCATATTTTATTGCACGCCGGTATCTCGAAACCCTAGCGCCAAACCTCAGTTATGTTCCGGTAACAGAATTTGATGTTAGCGAACATGCGATTTTCGAACAACTTGCCGTACCGTTTGACCCGAACCGTGCTGCCGTTCTTATGGACGGAGACCATTTTGTGGGCGTTATAGGTGAATTTACTCCTGTCACCCGGCGTGCATTTAAACTACCAGAAGGCGCTGCTGGCTTCGAGGTATTCCAATCGTTTCTGAGGAATCTCCGGCCGAAAGCCTATAAGCCACTTTCCCGTTTTCCGTATGTTACTCAAGACATTTCACTCAGAGTTGCAGGCGGAACGCAGTTTGCGGCGGTATTCAAAGCTGCTGACGAGTCCCTCGAAGCACTTCGAAACGAAGAACTTTCGCTAGAGCTCAGTCCGCTTGATATCTACCAGGCCGAAGGTGTCGATACCAAAACCATTACCCTTCGTCTGAAAGCCACAAACTATATTCGCACCCTCACCGACACCGAAGTCACTGCCTACCTCGACACAATCGCCTCCACTACTGCCACATCCCACCACGCCACCCGCCAGTAGCAGCTTCATAAAGTATGGCTAGAAAACGCAAGCAATTTTACTTGGCTGGGCTGAGGTGTATGCTAGGAAAATGAAGCTAAAAGATCGTCGTAAAGACGACAGACCCAGAGAAAAGCTGGCGAAATACGGTGCGGCGAAACTTAGTGACCTAGAGCTTTTGATGGCTATCATTGGTCGTGGCAACAAACAGGCCGATGTCACCCAGATAGCCAGGGAAGTTCGTAAGCTATTGCGGGTTCACGGGGCGGATATTTCGTACGCGCAGCTTTTTGATGTGACGGGTATAGGTGAAGCTCGCGCTGCAGAGGTGCTGGCAGCGTTCGAACTGGGTCGGCGTTATCTTATGGATGCCGAGGCGCCAGTCATCGACTCCCCAGAAAAGGCAGTAGAACAGCTGGCTGATATACGCGACAAAAAACAGGAATATTTCGTATGCCTCACGCTCGACGGTGCGAATCGTCTCATTGCAAAGCGCATCATAACCATCGGCACACTCACAAGCAGCCTCGTCCACCCGCGTGAAGTCTTTGCCGATGCCATCACCGATCGTGCCGCTAGCATCATCGTCGCCCATAACCACCCCAGCGGCAATGTAACCGCATCCACGCAAGACATCGAAGTCACCGACAGACTAAAACAAGCAGGCACCTTGCTCGGCATACAGCTGTTTGACCATGTCATAGTTACGGCTAAATCGTATCTTTCCATAAAAAAATTAGAACCACCAACGTCCCCATTCCAAAAAACTGCGAAAAACTAGAATAACCCAACGGCTCAGCAGAAGCCTGTATTAGCACAACCATTACTACGCTCGTAAGCCCAACCTACGAAATGCATGGCAAATATCACCAATCGGTACTAAAATAGAGAAAACGGGGAGTAAAAATGGCAGATATCCGAGCGGAATTCAAGCGCATCGACAATATCCTTTTTGAGGATGCTGGTACGAATGGCGCGAATGATTACATGACCCAGATGTCGTGGATTTTGTTCCTAAAATATCTGGATGATCTCGAGGATGTGCGCAAAGATGAGGCGACGCTGCACCAAGTGCCGTATCAGCCGCTTTTTAAAACCGAATATCAGTGGGATACATGGGCTGCCCCAAAAAAGGCAGATGGCTCGGCCGACATTTCGGCCCGTATGACAGGTGACGACCTAACAGGTTTTGTAAATCACCAACTTTTTCCGTACCTTCGCTCTTTCAAAAATGCAGAAAATGACCCCAAAGCGCTAACCTACAAAATCGGCGAGATATTTGGAGAAATTACGAACAAAATTCAGAGCGGGCGCAATCTACGTGAAGTCATAGACATCATAGACACCTTGCAGTTCCAGACCCAAGAGGAGCTTGACCAATTATCTGCACTCTATGAAGACCGTTTGAAACTAATGGGAGGTGCGGGACGAAGCGGTGAATTTTATACACCGCGGCCACTCATCCAGGCGATGATTCAAGCGGTGCAGCCGCAACTTGCCAAGACTATTTACGACGGCGCGGCGGGTTCTGCCGGGTTCTTGACTGAAAGCTATGTATACCTGCGACACAGGGTGCGAACAGCCTCAGAGCTTGAGCGGCTCAAGACGACCACATTTTATGCCAAGAACAAAAAGCCGGAGCCATATCTGCTCGGCACGATGAATATGATCCTCCATGGTATAGAGTCGCCCAATATGCTGCATGCTAACACGCTCAATGAAGACACACGTGACATCCAGGAAAAAGACCGCTTTGACTACATACTAGCCAACCCACCTTTTGGTGGTAGCGAACGCCCCGAGGTGCAGCGTAATTTCAAGATTCCGACTCGTGAAACTGCCAACCTATTTTTGCAGCATTTTATGAAAAAGCTCCGTACTGGTGGCGAGGCGGCGATAGTTATAAAAAACACGTTCCTAACAAACGAACCAAATGGCGCAACTGGTAAGATTCGCAAGGAACTACTACAAGGTTTTAACCTGCACACAATTCTTGATTTGCCTGGCGGCGTGTTTAGCGCGACAGGCTCTACCGGTGTGAAGACCGTGGTGCTATTCTTCCGTAAAGGCGAACCGACGCGGGATATTTGGTATTACCAACTAGACCCGGGGCGTAGCCTTGGCAAGACAAATCCGCTCATCATTCATGATTTTGATGATTTCCTAGCAAAATTCAAAACCCGCGAAACCAGTGCACTTTCATGGACGGTCAAGGCTGAAGATCTCGACCAAACCAACTTTGACCTAGGCGTAAAAAACCCACACGCACCAGAAGCCGAAGAGCTGAAAACTCCAGAGGAGATTCTCGCTGACATAAAGACCATAGACGCAGATATAGCGAGGATTCTTAGTAAAATCAAACTTTGACTTATCACAAAGACCCATCTGTGATAAAATAGTTACCACTATGGTAAATAAAATAGTTGTAAAAAATATGTAGCAGGTGTATAATGAATATTAGATTTGCCACAAACAAGCTTGAACAGATTGCGAATGACTCAGCAAAGCTCGACAAGCTCTGTCGCAAGCAAAATGCACATTGTACCGCCGACGACATACTGGAGCAACTCAATATTTTAGATGCAGCACTATCCATGGGGGATATCCCGTCGACGCTGCGACCACACCCGCTAAAAGGTAGCCTCAAGGGCAGCTTCGCAATCAATGTCAGCAATACACATCGTATTATCTTCCGTCCTGATCACGAGGATGACTCCGATTTCAGGATAGACAACCGTAACACAATTAAGCGCATCGTAGTCGAAGAACTATGTGTCGACTATCACAAGCACTAAAGGAGACGTTATGAGTTACCAACCAAACAAAGCAATTCACCCAGGTATAACGGTGGGACGTACCTTGGCGAGTCTTGGTATGACTCAAAAAAGTCTTGCAGAACGTACTGGCGTAACAGAAAAACATATCAGCTCAATCATTAATGGGGATTCGTCAATTACACCCGAGACTGCGTTGTTATTTGCAAATGCCTTAGGGGGCACACCTTCATTCTGGAGTAATTTGCAAAGCAACTACGAAGCGGTAAGGGTACGTCTCGAGAACGAAAAGCTCGCAGCCCAAGAAATTGGTCTTATTACCAGCCATCCTTATGCAGAGCTCAAAAAGCGCGGTTACGTACAAGACGTTCGGGGTGCTGCACAAAAAGTTATGGAGCTTTGGCGTTTCTACGGCGTCAACTCTCTCAACTCTGTCCAACTAACCGAAGCCGTTGCCTGGCGTCGCGGAACAACCGAACAGGTTAGGGCCGAGTCACTAGCCGCTTGGCTTCGCTGTGGCGAGCTTGAGGCTAAAGAGCAAGCCGAGAAGATTGAAATTCAAGAATATGACGAAACAAAACTGAAAGCTTTGCTGCCAAAGATCAGAACATACACTAAGTGTGAAAAAGATTTCTGGAATAATTTAGTGCAAGACCTAGCAGACGTGGGCGTTTCACTGATAGCCGTTGAGCACTTCAAGGGAACACGAGCTAATGGTGCGACACGCTGGATTGGCGGAAATCCCGTAATACAGCTCAGCGCATTTGGTCGCAATGCAGATGGCGTTTGGTTTTCACTCATGCATGAGATAGGCCATATCCTTATACATGGACGAAAAGAAAAGTTTATAAGTTTCAGTAATGGCGCCAAGTCGCACGATGAAGCTGAGGCCGACATATTTGCTGCTCGCACACTGATACCTGATGATTCCTATCATCAATTCTTAACCAAACAGGACTTCTCAGAAGGGGCCATCAGAAGCTTTGCACAACAACAGGATATAAACCCAGGCATTATAGTAGGACGATTGAAGAACGATAAATGGCTATCATATGGCAGTTACCAGCATATGCATGCCAAGTTGGGGATGCATTCATGACGGTCGAAGAGATTATTCAAACAGTTAGATTATTCTTTGAAGTAATTGGGGTGCTTACAATTGTCGCAACATTCGTAGCTGGCTTTATGACTTTTTTCGGCTGGCTGACCGGAGTCTCCTTAGTGATGAAGAGACTTGGTCTTGGTAGATGGTACAGAAAAGTACTAATCGTCGGCAAAGAAAGCGAAACAAAATCACTACGAAGAGACCTTGAAGACTCAGGAGTATTCAGGAAAAGCAATATCGACGAAGTCGATGGGCGAAATCTTACTGACATTAAACAGGCCAGCCTTATATTGCTGGACTATTGGTCTCTCACAGAGGGTCAGGTATCCACCGTACTTGCCAACAAGCAGAAACAGGCAGGTTTGGTGGTATACTCGCCGATGGGTAAAGGACGCATTCCAGATGAGATAAGCGCTACTATCAACAATGAGCCGTTCACTACTCTCGTAAATATGCGCGGAAGACTTGTAAACGACTTACTAATAACATTAATCAGTACGAGCTATGATAAGAAGCTCAGTAAATAACAAACTACGCAACTTTGCGCGGACCCTATCGCCAACGGAAATAGAGAAGGGGTTTGTAAAAAAGGTATATAGTTCACTGCAAAAAATGCTTGGCGAAGAGGGCTGTATTCAAATTGGTTCATACCCCAGATATACAGCAACCACACCAATGCATGATCTTGATATTCTGTATGTAATTGGTAATTGGCAAGAAAACGGTAGTCTAACTGATCCAGACGCATTACTAAATGATGTGTGCAAGTTAATACGTCATAATTACCAGGACTTTTGTCCGGACGGATATATCTTTACGGCCGAAGTTCAAAATCATTCTGTTGTTATTGAGTTCTCGGGTGCTCGCAGCCTATCTGTAGATGTTGTTCCTTGTTATTCGTGGTCTAGAAATAATTATGGTCAGCCGATGTACAAAGTTCCTCACGTTATAAAAGAGAGGGATCGAAGTAAGCGACGAGTGCATTCTTGGGACCCCACCGATAGAAACCAATGGATATCTTCAGACCCACGTGGTTATATTAGCCAAGCGCAGGAAGTTGGGAATAATCAAGATTTTCGTAAAGCTGTTAAAATTGTCAAGCACTGGAAGCGCACTCTCCGGGAACTTGACGACTCATTAAAACTCAAGTCATTTCATCTAGAGCAAGTGATTACTCGGCAATTTCAAGTAGACCAAAGTATCGATCTTATAGGTGCAATCTTTAACTTCTTTATGGAGCTACCAGACTTAATTGAAAATCCAAACACGATAGAAGATAGGGCACAACCAGGTAAATACATAGACGATTATCTTCAGGGGTTCACTGTTTCCCAAAAGAGCAGAATTGTAAGAGCACGCGATATGATTTTGATTAAACTTGAGAGAATCGACAATTTATCTGCGGAGGAGATATTTACCGCGGGTGAGTATTTCCGTGACCCGAAGGAACAATTCATTTTTGATAGAGGTCATTTATCTGTCGTAGATACGGAGCACCCATTTGATATTAGTTACGATGAGTTAGATCAGCATGAGAACAGGGCCGCACGGCGTGCACGTAAAAAGAATAAGCTTCCGAAGAAAAAGAATCTTTACTTCAAAGTAATTGATGGCGTTGAGAATGATTTGAAATATTTCTGGAAAGTTCAAAACTCAAAGGTGCTCGCCGATAGATCAAAAAGAAGGGGTGAAATAACACCAGATCAAACAAAAAATAATCCAGAGAATACTGAGTACGCGGGTGAGCATTTTGTGGAATGCTTTGGTGTGAATATTCTTGGCGAGTGCGTGCGGCGTGCTAGGTGCGAAGTCCCTGTTGGGAGTGATGAATGAAGACCGTGAGGCTTGGGGATATGTGCGACATCCTCGACTCAAAAAGGATGCCTGTAACAAAAAAGGACAGACAGTCTGGCCCATATCCCTACTATGGCGCAACCGGTATACAGGATTATGTTGCGAATTACATATTCAATGAGCCTCTTATACTCGTAGGCGAAGATGGCGCGAAGTGGGGTGCGCACGAAAACACGGCTTTTGCAATCTCAGGGAAAACTTGGGTTAATAATCACGCACATGTCTTGAGGCCTAACCGAGAACTCGTTCTCGATAGCTGGATCGTATATTATATAAATTCCACGAGTCAGCAAGACTATATAACAGGTGTTACAGTACCCAAGCTTAATCAGGCTATGCTTCGTCAAATACCCATACCCCTACCGTCGCTCGAAGAGCAGCGGCGGGTGGTGGAGCGGCTGGATGCGGCTTTTGAGAAGATTGATCGGGCTATTGAGCTGACGGAGAAGAATATAGAAAAAATTAACAGTCTGCGGCTAGTTGCTACGAGAAACTTGCTAGAAAGAGTTGACGGGCAAGAAAAAACAGTAGGCGAAGTTATCAAGCTTGAGTATGGCAAGCCACTAGATAGGGCAGACAGGAAGAACAATGGCAAGTTTGCTGCTTATGGAGCGAATGGTATCAAAGATATGACCGATCGCTACTATTGGGATGCACCTAGTATTATCGTAGGCAGGAAGGGCTCGGCCGGTGAATTAACGCGAGTCGACGAACCGTTTTGGCCGCTCGATGTTACGTATTATGTGACACACGACAATACAGAGACGAATCTCGATTACATATTCTATATGCTAGATTCATTAAATTTACCTTCACACGCGCGAGGAGTTAAGCCGGGGATAAACAGGAATGATGTATATTCATTACCCTTTAAGCTCCCGGTCATAGAAGAGCAAGAAGCGACTGCAAAGAAAATTTATACTTTATGTGAACAGACTAAGAATCTTACCGAACAACACAGAAATAAAGTCGTGACGCTAAAAGCGCTCAAGCAATCTCTGTTGACGCAAGCATTCTCCCAAAGTGAAGTAGAATAGTACCATGAACGAAGCGACTACCAGGCGGGAGTTGATCGACCCCAAGCTAACCGAATGCGGTTGGGGGCAGAATGTTACGACTGGATCACAAGTGGTTGCGGAATACGTCTTCACTGACGGTCGACTGATAGGTAGTGGTCAGCGTGGTAAAACCAAAAAAGCTGACTATGTACTTGCATATAAAAACCAAAAACTTGCCATAGTCGAGGCAAAAGCAGAAGACAAAGAAATTACCGATGGACTTGAGCAGGTGAAAGATTACGCAGCAACCCTCGGCATCCGTTACGTCTATAGTACAAATGGTCATGGCATCTACTGTTTTGATATGAAGACGGGCCGTGGCGAAGTGGTGAGTGGCTACCATAGCCCCGATGACCTTTTCGTCATGACATTTAGCGATGTCAACGATGCACAGTACCGGGCGCTGACCGAACCCTATGAAATTATCAAGCACCGACCTCGATACTATCAGGAAAACGCCATTAATTCGGCGGTTCGCATTATATCTAGCGGCAAAAACAGAGCGCTTCTCACCCTCGCGACAGGCACAGGCAAAACGACCATAGCATTTCAGATAGCCTGGAAACTCTACCAGTCGCGCTGGAACAAGCGTGGTGACGACCGTCGTCCGCGTATATTATTCTTGGCCGACCGCAACATACTTGTCGAGCAAGCTATGGGCGACTTTGAGCCGTTTGGTGATATGGCGGTGCGTATAAATAGCGAAGCGGTGCGAAAGAGAGGCAAGATTCCGACTAATGGTAGTGTATTCTTTAGCATTTACCAAGCAATGACTGGTGGTCCGGTTGACAACCCATACTACAAAGATTATCCGAGTGATTATTTCGACCTTATCATCATCGATGAGTGTCATCGTGGCGGCGCAAGCAACGAAGGTAATTGGCGAGCGGTGCTCGACCATTTCAGCGGCGCGACACACTTAGGACTAACGGCAACGCCCAAGCGAGATGATAATATCGACACTTACAAATATTTTGGCAATCCTATCTACACGTATTCGCTCAAGCAAGGGATAGAAGACGGGTTTTTGACGCCCTTTAAGGTCAAGCGTATCACCACGACTATGGACCGCTATGTATTTAACCCGCGGGACTATGTGGAAAGCGGTGAGGTGGATGAAGCACGCGAATACACGCTCAGCGACTTCAACAAAGCGATATACCTGCCTGAGCGCGAAGATCGCATGGCGGAGATATTACTCGAACAGATAAACCCCAATCAAAAAACAATTGTATTTTGTAACGATGAAAAGCACGCCGCCATGATGCGCGATGCAATCAACAAGCACAAACCATCCGGTACACTTGGCGATGACCGAAACTATTGTGTTCGAGTCACTGCAACAGAAGGTGCTATTGGTGACGGGTACCTAGAAGAGTTTCGCGACAATGAAAAACAAGTGCCGACCATCGTCACGACAAGTCGCAAGCTCAGTACTGGCGTGGATGCACGCAATGTGCGCTTTGTTGTGCTCATGCGAAACGTTGGCAGCATGGTAGAGTTCAAGCAAATCGTCGGGCGCGGTACGCGCATCTACGACGATAAAGATTATTTCACCATCGTTGATTTTTATGGCAACGACACCAAGTTTGAAGACCCAGAATGGGACGGCGAACCCCAAGAGGTAGAAGTAACCGACGTCACAGATCCCGAGCCGACGACCGTGGCTGCTGGCGGTGTTGTCTATGGCGATCCAGAGGATGGAGACAGTGAGGTCAATGAGCCCCTGCCGACCTATGATGATGGCGGCGCAATCATATGTGGGCCAGGTGTGGAGCCGCGGCAAAAAACGGTAGTACGACTAGGTGATGGCAAAGAGCGTGAGATCAAATATTCGGTAGACACGAAGTTTTATATGGACGGACGAGCGGTCAGCCCACACGAATTTTTGGAAAAGTTGTTTGGACAAATACCTGAACTGTTTAAGGATGAAGATGATTTGAGACAGCAATGGAGCGACCCGCGTACCAGGGAGTTCTTGCTACAAGGCCTCGCTGAGCGTGGGTTTGAAGAAGATAAACTGCAGGCACTCAAACAGTTATGCGACGCTGATGATAGTGATGTATATGATGTGCTTCGCTACATCGCGTATGCAAAAGAAACCATGACACGTGTCGAACGTGCGGGCATTGTGCGCGAATATTACCTCGAACAGCTCGATGATAGCGAGCGCGAATTTGTGAAGTTTGTGCTTGGCGTATATGAAAAGGAAGGTGAAAATGAGCTCAGCATGCAAAACCTAACGAGTCTCGTAAACCTTAAGTACAAAACAATGAGGGACGCAACGTCCGCTCTTGGCTCAGCAGAAGAAATAGTTAATGACTATCTTGAACTGCAGAAGGAACTTTACGTCGCCGCTGAAGTCTAGGCTAAATTACTCTCGGCGCCTTTAGTAAACTCTTACGCACCAGGCGGTAAATAAAAACGACAAGGCCGATCAGTGTGAGGGCATACGCAGCAACAGTGCTCCAGTCATGCATGCCAATCGCAGAGAATAGCGACGGAAAATAGCCAAGGAAACTATGCCATGCGGTAGATAGCAGGGTGTCAAAATACATCTGCTTTATCTCATTCGTCTGGTGAAGCATGTCCAGTAGCATTTGGTAGGTAATTATAGGCATAGATCTATATTACCACAAATTTGAGCATTAATATTGACTAAAATTGTGGAATTTACTATACTGTAAGTAATACAAACCATAATCGGTGGGAAAAGATTATGAGCTTTACAGATACAATCAAGCGATTACGAGAAGAAAATGGCGCGAGCCAAGCAGATGTGGCAGCGGCCATTGGCATTGCTCGCGCAACCTACGCCAGCCTAGAGGCAGAGCGCCGCCCAGCTAACCTCGACGAGGTCAACAAACTTGCCGAGTACTACCAAATTTCACCGGCTGACCTGATATCGGGCGAGGCGAACATG
Source organism: uncultured Candidatus Saccharibacteria bacterium (assembly GCA_964425975.1). Taxonomy (GTDB): domain Bacteria; phylum Patescibacteriota; class Saccharimonadia; order Saccharimonadales; family UBA4665; genus JAGXIT01. The sequence goes on along the minus strand of CAYROK010000016.1, from coordinate 11,681 downwards.
GTGAGCGAACCTATTACAGAATATCACCGCACAGTAGCGGCTGAAGAGATTGAACCGAGGGACATCAGCCCACAGGTGAGCCCAGAAAAGCTACGCGAGGTGCTACTGTACGTCCTCGATAAAATCGGTGGAAAGCAAAACGTGGGCGAGACAGTACTGTACAAGCTGCTCTATTTTATCGACTTCGACTACTACGAAAAACACGGCAAATCCATTACCGGTTTGATCTACATTCACAATCACTATGGACCGTCGCCAGTGAGTGATTTTCGCGCTGTGGTAAACGATATGCTGTTGCATGATGAGCTCGACATTGTAGAAACGAAGTTCTTTCATAACACACAAAAGAAATACCTATCGCAGGCTGAACCGGAGCTGCAAAAGCTTAGCGCCAGCGAGATCAAGCACATCGACGAAGAGCTTGCTCGGCTGGGCGACAAAACAGCCAGCGAGCTAACTGACCTTTCGCACAAGGATACGCCTTGGATTGTAGCCAAGCAGGGCAAGCCGATAGATTATCGAGATACATTTTATAGAACGAACGCGACTGCCGTGACCGAGCCGGACGATGAACTTTGAGGAAACAGCAGAGTTTAAAAAAGACGTCAAAGCACTCAAAAAGCGCGTGCCAACGCTGATAGGCGACATCAAACGTGTGAAGCCGCGGATTGAAGCTCTCTACATTGTGGGTGACGGCATGACGCCCGATGAGCATACAGAGTTTCGTAAGCAGTTCTTTGAAGGCAAAAAAGCAGCCATATTACCAGGATCGACGCAGGAGTCTGAGGTGATTAAACTACGACTCGACACCGACACTACGCAGTACCGGAAAAAACTCCGTTTGGTATTTGTTGCCGTTCGTACCGACGACACGGTTCGGTTCATAGAAATCTACGCCAAGAATGACAAAACGCGCGAAGACACCAAACGATACAAGAGCTATTTATAGCCTGGCTACGGCAGCTGCATCGTTAAAAGTAGAGCAGGATGGTTTATACTCAAGCTATGCAACAAGGCTTTGTATACATACTCACCAACCCAAGCTACAAAGATAACATCATCAAAATTGGCTATACGATTAACCTGAAAAATCGCCTAGCTCAGCTGGACAAAACTGGGGTGCCTACTCCTTTTGAACCGTACATGACCGTCGGAACTACGAAATATAAACAGCTAGAAAAAGTAATCCACCACGAGCTAGATAAGCTGACTGACTTTAGGACGCGAGACAATCGAGAGTTCTTCGAAATAGACCCAATTGACGCAGCCGATCTGCTGAAGAATCTAGCGCTGCTTCTGGACGACTCAGAGATCGTAGAATACGGTAACCTGACATGTGTGGAAGAGAAGAGCACAGCAACCATCACACAGCAGGGAAATCGCACTACATTCAAAATGCTAGGAATTCCCGTTGGAAGCAAATTGACTGCAGCAAACAAAGATATACCCGACGCTATAGTGTATGATGATGTGAACCAAATCCGGCTACCTGATGGAACCGTTAAGCCGATATCACGAGCAGTAATAGATGCCGTAGGTGGCCACAGGAACGGCTTTCAAGCCTACAAATATAAAGGCAAGCCCCTGTACAAAATGCGCAAAGAACTTCTTTAGGAAAGCATCCTTGGTGAAACTGCGCATACTCATAAAACCCAATAGCAAGCACAGGGAAGGGGTGGAAGAGCTGCCGGATGGCAGCTACGTACTCTACACCAAACAACCCACCACAGAAGGCAGGGCAAACACCAGTGCGGTGAAAATCCTGGCAAAATACTTCGGTGTCAGCAAATCCCAGGTGAAACTCGTGAGCGGAGCGACCTCCCGCCACAAACGCTTCGAGGTCGAGATATAGTACAATACGCTTATGGAGACAATAAGTCTTGAAGGATTAAATAATAGGGTAGGGGCCGGTGTTGCCGTCGTGTTCATCGTAGTGGTGGTTGGTGTTATCGTAACACTTGTCACTTTCGTGAGCTTCCTAAAAATGATGGACAACATCAGCGAAATGCGAAAAATATTGCAAAAATGGGATGAAGAAGGTCTCCCTGAAACAGAACAAAAACCAAATCTACCTGCTGAAGAGTAGGCTGGATAGTGCTTTTTGTAACGTATCATACAGGCTCTGAAGTCAATAGCGGATATACTTAACTGGTAAATAGCTGAGGAGGACGAGAATATGTCAAAAACAATTATGGGAGTTGTGGCTGCTGGCGTCTTGGCGATAGGAGTTATTGGGTTTGTACTAACGCGCCCAGACGCTCAAACATCATCTAAAACGTCATCTAGCTCAAGCTCCAAGCAAGCGAACAAACAAACCAATGAAGAAAGCAAAAGCGGCCCGCTCTCTGAGTTTTTGGCCGCAGGTGATGAGAAAAAATGCACCTATAGTGATGAACGTGGCAGCGGTACCATGTATTTTTCTAAAAGCAGGCTCCGAAACGATATACAAAGCACCAAAGATGGAAAAACATCCGAAGGCCACATGATTGTGACAGAAGCGGTACAGTACATATGGTTTGACAACCAGCAAAGTGGTCTCAAGTTTGCGTTCTCGAAAACAGATGCTAATCCTCAAGCAGCAAATCAGGGCGGCCTAGATGCCACGACGACCTACAACTTCAGCTGTAGTAGCTGGGCGGGTGACGAAAGCTTCTTTGTGCCCCCAAGCACCATTACCTTTACCGACCTCACCCAACTTCGCGTACCCGGAATGTAGCTGCAACCCAATCTCGAACAACTTCGCGTTGGGTAGGATATACTGATGCCATGAAGACATTGTGGGGCATTGTGCGGTTTACGAAAGAATTGCGGTGGTTTTATACCGGCGTGGCAGTGTTTTCGGTACTCGTAGCTGCTGCCACTCAGGTGCAACCCCTGCTAACTAAAACCATAGTAGACGAAGTAACAAAGCTGGTTGGCGAGCAAGATGTTCGCGTTGTAGTGGTTGCGTGGGCTGTCGTGGGTATTTTCTTGGCTGACTTGGCACAAAATTTATTTAGTAATATTGGCGGAGTTATCGGTGACCAATTGCAGGTCCGCTTGCGAAAAATATTGAGCGAGCGTTACTTTCAACACCTCTTACATCTACCACAGTCGTACTATGACCGTGAACTTAGTGGCAAAATCCTGAACCAGCTCAACCGCAGCATCGACCAAATTACCACATTCGCACAAGCCTTCAGCAACAACTTCCTTCAGTTTATATTTAGCACCGTCTTGTCACTCACGATTATCGCGTTTTATTCGTGGCCAGTTGCATGTATGCTGGCAGCACTTTACCCAGTTTTCATATGGCTTACTACACGTACGAGTGGAAAATGGCGAGAGTATCAGACCGTTATCAACTCTGAAGCCGACGCGGCTACAAGTCGGTTCGCAGAAGCAGTCGGTCAAATGAAAGTTGTGAAGAGTTTTGGCCAAGAACAGCGTGAGCTAATGCATTTTCAATCCCGATATAGCAAAATGATAGAGACTACGTGGCCACAAAGTAAACTCTGGCATGGTCAGGACTTTGTCCGTCGATTTGTATTGAATGTTATTTTCTTAGCGGTATATGCGTATATTTGTCTCGAAGCCGTACAGGGCCGTTATAGCTTGGGAACGATGGTGCTTCTTCTGCAGTATGCTGCGCTTATACGGCTACCAATTTTCAGTATTAGTTTTCTCGTTGATCAGACTCAACGCGCGGTAGCAAACACGCGTGACTATTTTGCAGCCATGGACGAAGCAGAGGAACCCAAAAACGACGGTAAAGCGCCGTTGCAGGTGAAACAAGGCGGGGTAAAATTCACCGAAGTTATATTTGGCTACGAGGTAAAATCACCAGTTTTAAGACAACTCACGTTTACCTTGAGACCAGGAACCAAAACAGCTCTTGTTGGCGAAAGCGGAGAAGGCAAAACAACCATAACAAACCTACTACTGGGACTCTACCTTCCGCAGCAAGGAAGCGTAACCGTAGACGATCAAAATATTTCAGCTGTTCCAAGGCAGAGCTTACGCGCTGCATCAGCTGTTGTGTTTCAGGAGCCAGCTTTGTTTAGCGGAACAGTCGAAGAAAATATTGCATATGGAAAGCCAGGTGCTTCGCACTCCGAAATTGAAGCTGCTGCTCGCGCGGCGAATGCTCACGAATTTATTCAAACATTTAAAAAGGGCTATAAAACCGAAATTGGCGAACGAGGTTTGAAGCTGAGCGGTGGCCAAAAGCAGCGCATAGCGATTGCCAGGGCTCTTTTAAAAGACGCTCCAATTCTCATCCTCGATGAAGCTACCAGCAGTCTTGACGGAAAAAGTGAAGCCCTTGTGCAACAAGCGCTTGGAAGACTCATGCGTGGTCGAACGACGCTGATTATTGCTCACCGGCTCAGCACTATTCAGTCAGTTGACGCCATCATTACGCTCAAAAATGGTAGGGTTGATGAGCAAGGCACTCCCAATGAACTAGCGCGGAGCGGGGGCATCTATACCGAGCTACTCAAGCTTCAGCAGCGACATACAAGCTCCGATAAAAAACGTCTAAAGACTTATGAGATTGACCAGTAGGCGGCATTTACTTCCACTTGTATATCGACTAACACTTGTGGCACACTATTAGGTATATGTAATGGAGGGTATTTATGTCAACGACGCGACTTCGCGATAGGATTTTTGCAGGATTCGGTGCGGTATTGTTCTTAGTTACAGCATCAGCATTCACAATTGCGGTTGTGGTAGACATGATGAAACCAAAACCCGTTGTTTGCGACATACAGACCCCAGTCCCAAGCAAGGCTGTGCCGGCACCGGAAATCTATAAACCCGAAGGAGCGGTTTCTCAGCTTCAAAAAACCGACATTTCTGTTGGTAAGGGCGATACCGTTCATGATGGTGATTGTTTAGTCATGAAATACCAAGGTAATCTTGCAAGTGATGGAAGTATCTTTGATGAAAACTACTCTAAAACACAATCTCTCCAGTTTAAACTAGGCGCTGGACAGGTTATCAAAGGCTGGGATGAAGGTCTGAAGGGCATGAAAGTTGGTGGCATACGCCGTGTAGTCATTCCTTTCAGTATGGGATATGGTGAAGCTGGAAGCCCACCGAGTATTCCTGCTAAATCTGACCTAGTTTTTATGGTGAAACTCGAACAAATTAAAAAATAAGGCATTAATATGACATTACAAGATTTTACGCCAGTAAACACAGTATCAGAGCTAATCACTGAAGACAGAGTGCCTGGTACGGGTGAAGAAGTTCAGCCTGGTGCAACCGTGACATGCCATTACACTGGTGCCATTGCTGCAAGCGGTGAAGTGTTTCAAAGTTCACGCGATTTTGGTCGTCCGATTAGTTTCCCGCTCTCTGGTGTTATCGCTGGTTGGACGCAGGGTGTTCCAGGCATGAAGGTGGGCGGCACGCGCAGGCTGCTTATACCCGCTGCAATGGCCTACGGCAGTAACCCACCGTATGGCTCAGGTATCCCAGCAAACGCCGACCTTGTTTTCGACATTGAACTGGTGTCTATCGACGGGTAAAAACAGCCCTTTAGGCCTTCCGTTGCCGTCATCCTGAGCGCAGCGAAGGATCTCCTTTTCGATTCCGGCGGTAGCTGGACCCGCTTTCTTTCACGCCACCCTCACCAATCACTCTCATCATTTTTCCTCTTTCTCCCTACTTTTGCTTGATCAAAAGTAGGCAAAACTCACCGGGGAGAGTGCAAACGACCGGCTTACTTGCACGTTTACTCACTCTGTTTGGCTCCTGCGGAACTCGCCTACGACTCAAACATCCTCGTCGCACCAGCAGTCTGAGCAAACATGCAAATCAGTCGTTATGCACTCGCCTTTGGCGAGCCCGTCGCCACTTCTTTGCAAGCACAGCTTGTAAGAGTGGACTCCCTTGCGACCCGCCACAGGCGACTCTCACCCGGCTCTGGCAGCGACCCCACGCCCATCTGCTTCGAACGAAATCTAAGATTTCATACCGAAGGTACCTTAACCAAATAAACTCTCGGATTCATTCCGAGAGTTTATTTACATTTATCAGGAAAGAGCAGCCAGAGTCGAGTGGGCGAGCGTCAGCGAGATGCGAGACCCTGCGCGATGAGAGAACCTATCTCGGTTCTCTCATTATGGTTTGTATACAAAAACACAATATGTGGTGTCTTGACGAAACCATAAGCACCATATATACTTAAAATTACAGTTTTGGTATACGTCTCTCAAACAAAAACTGCTATACTAAAAACCAAACATACTCAAGTGGAGGGGTATCTCATGGTCAAAAATATTACAATTTTTACTACGAAAACATGCGCATACTGCCCAATGGTTAAACGCTATCTGGCTGCAAAAGGACTTGCCTACGACGAAGTAAATCTCGACGAAGAACCGCAGCGTCAGCAGGAAGCCCTCGCTATCTCCGGTGCTCTCACTGTACCAGTTACGGTTGTAACCAAGCATGATGACTCGCAGGAAGTTGTCGTGGGGTATAATTTGGCTAAACTCGCTCCTGCAATTGCGTAAAAACTGTTTTTGTGGCGCATTACTGCGTTGCCAGCTCCAGTGCTCCCTCGCCGTATTGCATTTCGGCTCAGTCCGCCCTACACTGTCGCCTTGTACTGCACTCACAAAAGCCAGTTTCTTGGCCAGCGACAACCTGATACAATGGAGGTGAACATGAGCGAGAGAACAAAGGAAAACTCACATACAGTGATTATGATAGGCGCGGGGCCTGCGGCACTGAGCGCGGCGGTCTACACCACGCGTGAAGATATTGATACATTACTCCTTGAAAAAGGTGTTCCCGGCGGCCTCGCAGCCGTCACTGACTGGGTAGATAACTATCCTGGATTCCCTGATGGGCTGGCCGGACTTGAACTGGCGGGCAATCTTCAAAAGCAAGCAGAACGATTCGGCGCGGTCATAGACTTTGGTGAAGTCATGGCGCTACACGATGAAGGGGAATGGAAACGGCTCGAAACGACTCTCGGCGATTTGTACGCCAAAGTTGTTCTCGTTGCAACCGGCAGCGACTACAAAAAACTCGGTATTCCTGGCGAGGCCGAATACTATGCGCGTGGCGTCCATTATTGTGCCACCTGTGACGGTGCTTTCTATCGCGACCAGCGGCTCGTAGTGGTGGGCGGCGGCAATAGTGCAGTGCAAGAAGCCATGTTCCTGACCCGGTTTGCAACGCACATCGACCTCATGGTACGAAGCAAAATGCGTGCCAGTGATGTTCTGCAAAAAGAATTACAGAAATTTGTCGAAGATGGCAAGATCACCGTGCACCTCGCAACTACAACCGACGAAATCATTGGCGACAAGGACGGAAAAGTTGTCCAGGTGAGGGGAACAGATACAAATAGTGGTAATGAGGTGAAAATAGACACCGACGGCGTATTTGTCTTCGTCGGCCTGAAGCCAAATAGCGAATTTCTGGCTGGCCAGCTCGAGGCAGATGAGATAGGGCTCATAAAGACCGACGAAAACCTCATGAGTAGTATGCCGGGTGTGTTCGTGGCGGGTGACATACGCAGCCATGCAACCATGCAAATAGCCAGTGCTGTCGGCGAGGGTGCGACCGCTGCCCTAAAAATCCGCGAATACCTCGAAGGCCACATCATAAATGTAGCGGAGGAAGCGTGATGGCAGATGGAGAAAAACTGAGAGGAGTTGCTGGGGCGTTTTCTGTTCAGGCAGCACATGAAGCAGCAACAGGTAGAGGTACCACGCCTCAAACTGGTTGTTTGGCGGGCGCTGCGCTCGCGGATGCTATGCCAAGCGAGCCCGGTACCACGAGCGAAGAATTTCCCGTGAATGTCATACCAAGCACGAATTAGTCATGAAATACACTGAACTGCTGGAAAAAGCATCTAGCGCCCTCAACCCTCAGCTTATAGACAAAAAGCATGATGGTCATGCCGCAAATGTGGCGTGTGCGGTTGAATCAGTCAATGGCGAAGTATTTACAGGTGTTTGTATAGGCGGCTATCTTTCCGTTTGTGCAGAGCAGACGGCTCTCGCGAACATGCTCAGTGTAACGGGACCTGTCGTTAAACGCCTGGTTGCCATTTGGCGCGACGAGACAGGCGAGCTATACGTATTGCCTCCTTGTGGTCGCTGCCGCGAATTTCTCCGCATACTTGCGCAGGAAAATCTCGAAGCCGAAATCATTCTTGGCAAAGATCACACCGAAAAGCTAAAAGACCTCCTACCGTATCACAGCTGGCACGCCGAAAAAATCTGAAGCAGTACTTCCCTAGAGGGGCTGTTGCGCCACTATACGGCTGAAATGGTCCACTTCATACCCTTTTCGGTAGCCGGTTTTCGGCGCGCGAAAGATGCTCGATACGGAGTCCTATTAGTCTTTTCAGATATTGCATACCGGAACGCGCGCCAAGCATTTCCATCTGAGAAAATTACGATAATTGCTCCCACTGGAACTTCCTTTGCTATCCTATCTGCAACCGAATCGGGGTCATTATTCGTATCATCTTCCGCTTCATAAAGAAGATCAACAAATCCAACTCGCCCGAGAGAACGAGCGGTTCTAGGGTCTATTGCACCAGCAAATAAATCATTAAAAGTATCTCGTTTCTGTCTTCTCTCATCCGTTTGTAGACCAAACGGATAGGCCCCCGACAGCGCACCAAGCAGCCATCTCAAACCAAATCTGTCATGCGCTTTTGTATCTGTTAGTGTGGGGAATACCGATAGTCTCGGGTCCAAATTCAGCACAGTAACGGGTTGTTGTAGGTCAGTTGTTCTTAGCTCAGATGGGATAAAGTCTAGTTTTTCAAATGGATCTTGCTGACTCATTAGGTGTAGAGTGCTCATGACAATAGCATGACAAATTGACTGAGACTGCGCAAGGATAAGCACTTATAAGACGGGGTAGCCTTCGTAGTAGTCATAGATGAGGCGTTCGCGGGGGATATTGCGGATTTCTAGTTCGGCACCAAGTGTTTCGACGAAAGTTTGGGAGCCCGAAAGATATATGAGACCGTTTGGCTGACAATAGCGTAAGATGTCAGTCGCCATAAGACGTGCAGGATATGCCACGTCTACACGAGTAAGCAGTCGTATTTCACCTGGGATGAGCTTTTCTAAGGTGTTGTCTTCACTTCGTCTCGCCCAGGCAAGGGTAATTGAATGCCCTAAATCAGATAGTACACATTCTTGCAGCATGGAAATGTAGCTGGCGATGGCGATGCCTTGGGCGACAAACACAAGTGGCGTCGTCCCGAGCCGCGGCAGGACTGCGTCGCCATGGGGCTCGTCAATATGAACAATGTCGCCAGGCTGAAGCGCAAATAGATGCTGTTTGTAGTCGCTCAGCGTCTCGTCGAGCCGAGTAATGAAACGGATCTGCGGCTCGCTCGGGTGAGAAATGAGTGTGAACGTGCGGTGCTGTTTACCGCGGGGATCTGGGATCACATACGGAAAGGTAAAACGGGCGTATTGACCCGGAACGTATTCAACGCGAGACTTGGGTACGAAACGAAATTCCCATACATCATCTGCAATCTCATCCATCTCATGAAAAACCAGTACCATCACTTTTTCTCAAATAAATCAGGGCGGTCGGTGATGATACCGTATAGGTATGGTCGCCATGATCGGGTTTTTAGATGGTCGTTAACAGTATATATACAAAGCTTGTACCCGTTTTGTTTCATAGATTTCAAAAAACCACGCCACAGCCATTTTTGGTTCATAGCTATGTATTTTGTACCAAGGCGTTTTGCGCGCAGACTGGCACGAACACCTGACCAGCGCTCTATTACGACGAGGGTAAGCTTTGGCATAGCACGGTGAACATCCTGGAGAATTTCGTAGTCAAATGAGGCAATCATAAACTCATTGAGCCGCCAGCCTCGACTGATGCGGTCACGGATGATGTGCAAGGTTTGTTTGACTGGTTCACCAGGCTTAACTTCTATCATTATGGGACAGCGGTGGCGTACGGTACGTATAGCGTGATCAAGTGCAGTCAGATCTGGTTTGTGACGGAGCAGCTCTGCATATGTTGTGCGGGCAATGATAATTTCGGTTCCGTTCGGGTCTGACACAACAGGATCATGATGAAGCACTGCCACGCCATCTTTCGTGACACGAACATCGACTTCAAGCATATCGACGCCATGTTCGATGGCTTTTTCTAAACTTGCAATGGTGTTTTCGGGGCTTAGCCCCCGAGCGCCGCGGTGCCCAATTATTTTCATAGTTTTAGTGTACAATACTAGTGTATAAGGGTGTAGTGGCAATCGTGGGACTACTACTCTAAAATGACTAAACGGAGGAAAATACAATGCCAGATTTTAACGTAGTACTCAACCCTGGAAATGTCGACGAAGGTGTTGTGAATACTGTGGTAGAGATACCCAAGTGGTCAAGCCTTAAAATTGAATGGAATCGCAAAGTTGCAGCGTTTCAGCTAGACCGAGTTGAACCGAGTATTTTCGCAAAGCCGGTGAACTATGGTTTTATACCGCAGACGCTTGATGAGGATGGCGATGAACTTGATACGCTTGTGTTGACAAACGAACCAATCCCAACAGGAGTGTTTTTGGAAGCTAAAGTCATCGGTGTTTTGAAATTTGAAGACGACGGCGAAGTCGACGACAAGGTTATTTGCGTACCAGCCGACGATCGCAACACAGACGATGCCATACAATCGCTCGATGACCTACAGACCCGCTGGCGCCAAAAGATCGAACACCACTTCACACATTACAAAGACCTCAAAAAACCTGGTAGTACGAAAGTGCTTGGCTGGGGAGACGCGGAAGAAGCCAAGCGTATCATCAAAGAGTGCATAGCGCGTTATAACCAGAAATAGTATGAAAAAGCTTGTTCCGAAAAATGCAATCTTAATTCCTGACAATGCTGAATGTGTTTTTCGGGGTGCAATTTTTGATACGTACCAGTGGAATGAGCCGGATTTTGCGGGCGGCACGCTTCGGTTTGAGATGATTAAACGTCCAGACACCGTGAGTGTGATGTGCGTGGTAGATGGCAAGCTACTTGTGCTCGACGAAGTGCAGCCGCACCGGGGAGCGCGGCGGAATTTTCCGGGTGGACGGGTCGATGAGACCGATGAAACTATTATCGCTGCCGCCCAGCGTGAGGTACATGAAGAAACGGGCTACCGGTTTAAGAACTGGCGGTTAGTAAAAGTGGCTCAGCCTGTAGCCAAGTTGGAGTGGTTTGTTTACACCGTGGTGGCGTGGAAGATGACAGGGCAAGATGAACCACACCGCGACGCGGGTGAGCAAATAGAAGTGCAGTTAATTGATTTTAGGGATGTAAAGCGGATGGCTGAAGCGGGTGAGGGGTATTTGTTTGAAGTGGTGGATGTTTTGGCTGAGGTCGAGGATGTCGATGGGCTTGTGGCGCTGCCTGAGTATAGTGGTATACAAATTGAGCGATAATACTGAGCGTTAATCTCGTGGAGATTATGAGAATGCAGGCTTTCGCGCCTGCAGGCGACCTACTTTTTCTGCCGAAAAAAAAGTAGGCAAAAAGTCTCGGCACACTTCCAATCTCTCGGTGACTGTTGTAACACGCTACAATGCAAAAACGCTAGCAATGTACGCATTTTCGCTCATATTGTAGCGGATTACAACAGTCATGCCGGGAGATTTCCAGAGTGCCAATACCTAAAGACAAAACATGTAGCATCGCCACACCAGG
>CAYROK010000015.1:0-31378 GCA_964425975.1 uncultured Candidatus Saccharibacteria bacterium | reverse complement strand
CTTATCCCTCAGTTTGGGGTACGTTCCTACGCGTTACTCAGCCGTCCGCCGCTCGTGTACTCCAGCACTTTACTCGATTTCCCTCCCCATCTCTTCCCTAGCCTGGGTAAAAATGGTTTGCTCTGATGACTAAAAATCACCGTAATCAAATAAACTGCAGGAGCCTTACCGCTCGACTTGCATGTATTAGGCACGCCGCCAGCGTTCATCCTGAGCCAGGATCAAACTCTTCAAAAAAGTGGAAGAGGGGCTCGCCCCTCTCGTGCGGTTATTGACGAAATAAATTCATCAAACCGACTGCACCCCCTAAAGGGTGCTTCACACCTGAGAATCTGTCTTAGCGCCAGATTGAATCTGACTTACTTTTTGAATCTATGATTCGAAATTTCTAAAACAACTCATAACTCCCTTGCGGAAGTATATGAACTGACGTTGATTGTTTCTCCCGTAACAGGAGAAACGTTGCACTACTCAATTTTTAACGTCCAGTTTTCGAGAGACACATTAAGAGACCTCAAAAGCACTTCTCATCTAATATACGCACCTAACCTACTAAAGTCAAGGATATATTTGCCCATACATGTAGTATTCACCACAACAAGTTATCTATACAACTTCTGGGAGCGGGACAGGAATCTCATCAAGTGAAGTTACAACGATGGCGCCGACGGGAATGGCTACTTTCGCGCCCCTCCTACTTTGCCCTGGACGTTCTAGAAGGTAAAGCCTGGAGGAATCGGGGTCCATTCCTGCGACTGCGTCCCTACGATCTTCAGCTAGAACAACCATTTCGCATTCTGGTAAATCAATGCCGGGAGGCACGTATAACCCCATTTCATTCCTCCATGAGCAGATATCTTTACCTTTTTCATGAGATCTTATTATTCGGAATGGCGTACTAGCACCCTCTCCGACTAGCCCCACTGCACCGAATTTGCTTCGCTGTGTTTTATCCAACCCTGTCGTATGTATTATTAGATGATCTGTCTGCGAAGAATTGACCCGAGCGATATATCTCCTGGCATCATCGTAGAGCAGCTCTGGCTCAGCTAAAGCAGCGAAATGTTTATAGACAGTATCAATATTGTCGTCTGTCATACCATGATATCGTAGGTAGTCTTCTGGCTGAAAAGTGCGGTTCTCACTTCGGAATAAACGGTAGGTGTCCATCATATCTTGAGAATCCACGTGACGCTCTATACCAACCAAATCTCTCCCAGCAATATCGGCGAGCGCCTCAAGGCCTTTAGCTGGGTCATAAAGCGTTACGTCAAAATCAGTAGCGCGTAGCGTATTGGTCGATATTACCTCTGCCATATTATATGCTATTATAGCACTATTTTAGGTGTTTTACAACTACTCTGTCATTGTGCTGTCTTCTTCGTCATCTTCAAGCTGATCGGTCTTGTCAACAAGTGCGAGCGAGACAACCTGATCACCTTCGTTGAGCCGCATGATACGTACGCCCTGGGTCGCTCTACCAAGCGCAGGAATGTCTTTCAGCCCTAAACGAATTGTCTGTCCGTTTTGGCTTATGATTATGACTTCTTGATCGTCTGTGTCACTTAATGTGTTCACTCCAATGAGTTCGCCTGTTTTGCTATTTACCACCGCTGAACGAATGCCTACACCTCCGCGAGCGTGTGAAGTAAACTGAGCAACTTTTGTGCGCTTACCGTATCCAAAACGACTGATTACAAATATGCTACTATGCTCGTCTACTATGTCCATCCCGATGACCTGATCGTCTGTGCGAAGTCGTATGCCACGCACGCCACGGCTAACACGTCCCATTGGCCGTGCATCGCGCTCGTGGAAGCGTATTGCTTGGCCTTGCTGCGTACTTATGATGACTTCGTTATCACCTGTCGTTTGACGAATCCATTTTAGCTCATCACCCTCGTCAAGATTTATGGCAATCAGACCTGTCGTTCGAACATTTTTGTATTGTTCGAATGGTGTTTTCTTTACAACACCACGTTTCGTACACATGATTAGATTGGCGGCAACGTCTTGTGTATTTTTTGATATATTTATGACAGAGCTAACGGTTTCTTCAGGTTGAAGCTGCAACAAATTAACAATAGCTACACCCTTGGCGTTCAAAGAAGTGGCCGGCACTTCATAGGTCTTTAGGCGGAAGACACGACCCTTATTTGTAAAGAACAGCAAGTAATCATGTGTTGATGCATTTACAACGTGTTCAATGACATCTTCTTCTCGAGTGGCCATGCCGCGGCGTCCTTTGCCCCCACGTCCTTGCCGTTTGTACTCAGCAAGTGTACTCCGTTTGATGTAGTTGGCGCTTGTAAGTGTGACCACGACTTGTTCGTCTGGCACGAGGTCTTCATCGCTCAGTTTGTTGAGCTCGTTTGGCACGACCTTCGTGCGGCGCTCGTCACCGTACTGTTTTTTGAGCTGTTTCATCTCATCTTTGATAATAGCAAGAATCTTTTTTTCGTCTGCAAGTATGCCTTCCAGCTCTGTAATGAGCTTCATCAGCTCTGCAAGCTCATCCTCAATCTTCTTGCGCTCTAGACCTGCTAATGTGCGAAGCTGCATAGCGAGGATTGCTTTGGCCTGAATATCACTCAGGTTGAACTTTTTAATCAAGTTCGCCTGAGCTTCATCGGTTGTTTCGCTAGCACGTATTGTACTGATGACCTCGTCTATGTTGTCGAGGGCAATCTTTAGCCCTTCGAGTATATGAGCACGTTCACGAGCCTTCTTAAGCTCAAATTCAGTCCTGCGACGTACAACATGCTGGCGGTGCTTTATGTGCTCGCCCAGAATGTCCTGAAGACCCAAAACGCGCGGCTGAATACCATCGATGAGCGCCATCATATTGTAATGGAAGCTTGTTTGGAGCGGTGTCAGTTTATAGAGCTGGTTGAGCAGCTTTTTGGGGTAGGCGTCTTTCTTGAGGTCAATAACAATACGCACATTTCCGCGAGCACTTTCGTCGCGTAAATCGCTAATGCCTGCTATTTTTTTCTCCTTAACAAGATCAGCAATTTTTATGACAAGGCTTTCTTTGTTTAGCGCATAAGGGATTTCGGTGATAACTATCTGCTGCTTCCCTTTTACGCCTTCTACGATTTCGGCAACTCCTCTTACGACTACACCGCCACGACCCGTAGCATACGCTTGGCGTATAGAGCTAGCGCCGTAAACAATGCCACCAGTCGGGAAATCTGGCCCCTGAATAAACTCGAGCAGCTTGTCAAGCGGTGCATCGGGATGATCAATCTTGTAGATGGTTGCGTCGACGACTTCAGTAAGGTTGTGTGGCGGTATATTTGTTGCCATACCAACGGCTATGCCCAGTTGTCCGTTAAGCAGAAGATTTGGCAGTTTAGCAGGCAAAACTGATGGTTCTTCTTTTGTGCCATCGTAATTATCTCGATAATCAACTGTTTCTTTGTCGATATCTTCAACCATCTCGTCGGCAATGCGCTGAAGTTTAGCCTCTGTGTAACGATATGCTGCGGGAGGGTCGCCATCCATTGAGCCAAAGTTACCCTGACCATTTACCAGCATGTACCTTGTTGCCCACGGTTGTGCGAGACGAACCATAGAATCATAGATTGACGAGTCGCCGTGCGGATGATATTTACCCATCACGTCACCAACGACGGTCGCAGATTTGCGATGACGAGCAGTAGAGCGTAGCCCGCTATCGTACATGGTGTAGAGAATACGGCGATGTACAGGCTTTAACCCATCACGAACGTCAGGCAGTGCCCGATCAATAATAACGCTCATTGAATAGCGCAAATAACTGTCTTCCATGACGCTTTCGACACTTCGGCCCTCAACAACGCGCGAATGGTCGGCGTGAATTATTTCGATTTCATTGCGGTGCTCAAGACGTTCTTCGTCATCAGCGTCGAGTGGTGTGTTTTGTAATGATTGATCATCCATATTAAATATCCAGGTCTTTCACGAATTTAGCGTTAGCTTGTATAAAGTTTTTACGCAGTTCTACTTCTGTTCCCATAAGTTTATTAAAGATAGCATCAGCTTTTTCTGCATCTTCTACTTTTACTTGAACCAAAACTCGTTTTTCTGGGTTCATTGTTGTCTCAAAGAGCTGCTCAGCATCCATCTCGCCGAGTCCCTTATACCGCTTCTGCTCGATAAAGCCGGCTTGCTTGTAACGTTCATCTTCAGGGTTAACTTTTAGACCCTCTTTCTTACGAGTAGCGATAAACTCATCTAACTTAATTTCGAGCTCTGCTTCGTCATATATAAACACGTTATTTTTACGGCCAGCCTTTACGAGCTCAAACAGTGGTGGCTTTGCCAGGTAAATATGGCCGCCGTCAACGACTTCTTTCATGTAGCGGAAAAAGAAAGTTAAAAGCAGCGTTGAAATATGGCTGCCGTCTACGTCAGCATCGGTCATAATGATGACACGATGGTAACGAAGGCCATCAAGGCTAAACGAATCCCCTATGCCTACGCCGAGTGCTTTTATAAGGTTCAGTATTTCGTTATTTGCAAGCATTTTATCGAGTCGTGCTCGTTCTACATTCAAAACTTTACCGCGAAGGGGCAGAATAGCTTGGGTTTTGCTGTCACGGCCTGTTTTTGCTGATCCTCCAGCAGAATCGCCCTCTACTAGGTATATTTCAGATGATTGTGGGTCTTTGCTGGAGCAATCTGCGAGTTTTCCTGGCATGCTTGCCCCGTCTAAAACGCCTTTGCGAATGATATTTTCTCGGGCTGCTCGGGCTGCTTTACGGGCACGTGCGGCAAGAAGCGCCTTGCCAACAATTTTTCGGGCAACGTTTGGATGTTCTTCCAGATAGTATGAGAGATACTCGGTCATAACTTGTTCAACGTATCCGCGAACTTCCGGATTGCCAAGTTTGTTTTTCGTCTGTCCCTCAAACTGTGGGTTTGGCAATTTGACCAGAATAACTGCAGTGAGTCCTTCACGTGTGTCTTCGCCGCTCAAATTTTCTTCTTTTTCCTTGAGGAGCCCTTGCTTACGAGCGTAATCGTTGATGACACGCGTCAGAGCAGCGCGAAATCCTGTAAGGTGAGAGCCGCCGTCTGGGTTAAATACATTGTTTGCAAACTGCTTTATAGTTTCGCTAAAGCCTTCAGTGTATTGCAGTGCGACTTCAACTTGAGTGTCTTCAACCATTTTGTCGACATAAAATATGTCCTCGTCGACTGGTTCTTTGCCTTGGTTTAAGTTTGCTACATAGGACTTTATACCACCCTCGAAATAAAAGCTGTACTTCTTGCCATTGTTGTGATTTATAAGAGTTGTTCGAACACCTTTTGTGAGATACGCAGCGTGGCGCAAACGATCAAGAATCGTGTCGTAACTAAAAGCAATTCCCTCGGTGAAAATGGTGCCGTCAGCAATGAATGTTATTTCAGTTCCATGCTTATCTTTCGGACAGGTTTCAACTACTTTCAGGTCGCCCTGTGGAACTCCTGTTTGATATTGCTGTTGGTAAACCTTCCCGTCACGAAAAACTTTTACAGTCAAATCAGTTGCGAGAGCGTTTACAACGCTTACTCCTACACCGTGCAAACCACCAGACACTTTGTAACCGCCGCCGCCGAACTTACCGCCAGCATGTAGCACGGTTAGCACAGTTTCGACGGTGCTTTTGCCGGTTTTCGGGTGAATATCGGTTGGTATACCACGACCATCGTCGGTTACACGCAAGGCACCGTCTTCGAGCATCTCTACGACAACATGCGTCGCGTAGCCTGCGAGGGCTTCATCTATGCCATTATCAACAAGCTCCCACACCAAATGATGCAGGCCTTCTATGCCGGTACCACCTATATACATGCCCGGACGTTTTCGTACCGGTTCAAGTCCCTCAAGCACCTGAATTTGATCAGCAGAATACTGTTTACTCTGAGTCACTCGTTTTAGTCCCCTCTCACATTTTGGTTCTAGAACCCTTTTACTACATTCTAGTATATCGTGTATTTGACGTTTCTACAAGATAAGACAGCGTCTAGTCATCCGCGTCTTGAGAGTTGTTGAGATGTATTGTCCCGTCGCTATCTATGGCAATAGTATCGTCGTCACCACTAGCGACACTTGCCTGAATGTTACCCTCGGGATTTTGAGTGGTTTGACTTGGTTGGTTTGGGGGCACAGCTGGGACATCATCGGTAGATTGGTTCTTGAGGCTCTTTTTAAGTTCCTGCGCAATATCTTTCACCTCTTGTTGGTCCAATTCGGCGCTTGAAACATTGCCCGCTTCATACGACTTCTGAATGGGGCTATCTGGCGTCTGGTCTTGAGCTTCTGATTCGGAAGCATTTGCCGGATCAAGCTTTGGTGACAATTGTGTAGCTGGGGCTTGTGGCAAAGGACGTGGTGAGGGTGGCATAGTTTTTTGCTTGGCCAACCACTCGTCCAGGAACGAACCAGTATTTTGCTGTGTGGGCGTGGTCGGTGCCGGAGCGGCGGCAAAAGCATTTCCAGGCACCGCTGTAGGTGCTTGGCTTGAAAATGGATTCGAAAAGGGCTTTGGCTCTGGTGCTTTGGTTGCTAAACGCTCAAAGATTTCTTTCTCAACCGTCGCACGTGGCTTCCCATATTTCGCGGCAGAAAGCTGTTTTAGCGCATCGGCTAGTCCAGGGTTTGGATTGCCGAGTGGGGGAAGTGTAGCCATACTAAAGGGCTGCGTAGGCACGCCACTAATAAGCGTGCGGACTATTGTGTTGGCATTTGGCACGCGGAGTAAATCATCTCCGTCAAACTGAGGTTGGAAATAACGCCCGAGGCTTTCGACATCATTCTGACCAATCCGGAACGACACGATTGTTCCGATGTTTCCGAAGACGGCGTCACGTATTTCTTCTGTAAGCTGTGTAGTAAACTGGTTTGCCACAATCAGATTCAGATGGTACTTGCGTGCTTCACTCATTATGGTTGCAAAACTGTCCGTAGAAAAGTTCTGGAACTCATCTACGTAGAGCGCAAAGTCTTTACGTTGATCCTCTGGAACATCAGAACGGCTCATTGCTGCCGCCTGGAACTTCATAACAAACACCATACCGAGCAATTTGCTGTTTAGTTCACCGGTGCGCCCTTTACTCAGATTGACGAGTAGGATTTTTTTGTTATCCATTATGTCGCGGAGATCGAAAGCACTTTTTGTTTGGCCTATGATATTTCGCATCATTTCGTTGCTCAAAAACGCACCAAATTTGCTCACAAACCAGGCAACAACTTCGCCGGCTTCATTTGAACGCTGGCTAGCTGGAAATTCTTTTTGCCAATAATCAAGGACGTTGGGGTCTTTAACATGCGCCAGTTTTTCCTTAAGAAATTCTGGATCACGAAATAGTTTCGGTATATCCACAAAGCTACTTCCAGCCGGGTCTGCCATTACGGCAAGCGCGCAGTTACGGAATATACTTTCATATCTTGGCCCCATTATGCCCTGATGCTGCGGATCGTACAGCTTATAAAGCATCCCCAACACCTCTTGGATGATAAAGTCCTTTTGATCTGACGTATGGTATTCAAACAAATTCAACCCCATCGGATAAGCCATGTCTGATGGGCAAAAATATATAACGTCCTCGGTGCGCTCCTTTGGCACCATAGAAAGGAGCTTCTCGGCTGTGTCACCGTGTGGATCTACGAATGCAAATCCATCACCCCTGAGCATATCTTGTAGCGCCAAGTTTTCAAGGAAAGTTGATTTACCAGTACCCGTCTGCCCCACAACGTACATGTGTCTTTGACGGTCTGTTATACCTATCCGTACAGGTTTTTTTACACCGCGAAATACATTGAAACCGAGAAGCAACCCTTCAGCGGGCATATTTCTCGGAGCATCCACTTGCTTGGACTCCTGTCTTTCAAGTTGTGATGTTGGTATAGAGCGCTGATCTGGAAAATGAAAGAGTGTCGCAAGCTCAACCGAGTTTAGAATATTTTTCTTCTTATGAACAGGAAACGCTCTGAGTAGAAAGTTTGTAACGAGCTCCGAGGGGTCGTGAGCTGAATGGTATTCAAAGCCATTTTTGCCCGGAGAGTCATATAATGAAAAACTCGCAATGATATTATTGACAGTAGTTTGTGAACGCTGAGACACATTCGAAGAAGCGACAACGCGTATACCTACCTCAAAACCAGGATGACGAGTTTTGTCTTCTATCGCATCGATGACCGATTGCTCCAGCGAAGATATTTCCTTTGGTTTTTCGGGACTGTCTTTTGACTCTGGCGGCTTATTAAACGCTGTTATAAAGTCTTTTGCGAGAGCACCTACGGCGAGCGACTTATCTGTTCCTTTCCGTTTAGCAGAAGCAAGGTTCGTCGCCTCCTTACGCCAAGACGTATCAGCGGGTCGGAAAAGAATCTGTATTGCGGCACCATCCTCATTCTCCATTCCAGAAAGTGCATTTAAGATTGATTGGAACGCGTCGCGTTTAAGATCCTGGTACGTCGCAATTGGGTAGCCAAATTTTTCCTTAAGGTTGAATTGCCCGCCCATAACCGCATTCATCCCGCCCACTTGACTAAAAATATTGTACTCAGGAACTGTTTCGAGCCTAGCAGTTGGATAGGCGCTAACAATTGCTTGCTGCATGACGTTTAGATAGTCTGCGGGCACGGCAGCATACAAATGTACAAAGCCTTTAAGCCCGACAATTTCAAATGCGAAATGTCTTTGACCGTGGAATCTATTTTTAAAACTTTGCTCAATAGTACTCGCTATAATGTTGTAAATTATTTGTGCTTTAGAAATATTTTCGTCAACCAAATCTCTCACATCTCGCCCATTTAACTCCGTATCCTCACTCGCAGGTGGTAAGTGGATCAGGAGGGGAACCATGCTCAGCCCACGTTCGTATTTCAATTTTTTCTGATTGATTTTTTGTAGACTTAATAACATCGTTTATTTTCTCTTCTGGCTTTTTCGCTGAATGAGATATTCACGCATACGGGCCTTTACCTTTCAAATCTATTCCAAATCGGGCTTTCATGTACGCATCTTTTACTGCATGGATTTCGTCCGCTCGCTGGCTCGGATTCGCTGCTGTTTTCAGTACTATACCCTCAATTTGTTCAATCGCTTTCTCTTGTAGCACCTTTTCGTCGAGTTGTTGCGGAACGTTTGACCCGCCCGCAGGGGCATGACTAGCCAGCTGCGTAGTACTGCCACCTGCTACTGGTATTGAAGGTTGTGGTAACTCGTTCATCGGTATATTTAGTATATACCGTTAGCCCATAACAAAACAGCCTGATTCAACCAGTTTTTTACTCGACGCAATTAGTTATTGACCGTTCTAGCAACGTAAAAATACCCGAGTGTCGCAAACAATATAATCGTCAAAAAGTCTCTGGTGGTAAGTTCACCGAGCGATGCAAGGCCGAGACAAAAAACACTCACAATACTTATGAATACACCCAATATATTCGTACGTTTAAATCCGACTTCTTGTTTATGAGCTTTTTTTGCGTATAGCGAAAGTATAGCCGACCAAGTGGCGTATATTGCTATGCCAAATAATCCAAACGGAACTAGAAGACCAAAAACGGGAAATTCATTCGGATTTGTCAATGTCATAAAAAGGGCAACCATGCCCCAAAGCGTAATTACGCGTAAAAATGCTACATGCTTCATTGCTTCATATATTAAAACACGCTATGGGTAAAGATACCTAAGCGTGCATGAATTATGGGTCGAAAGGCGATAAATCCGCTCAATATAAATTAATGTATAGCGCTTATCGCCTTCGACATGACTGACCGCTCTCGCTGCCGGTAAGGCAACTTGAGCGAAATTTTGTTGTTTTTGTTTTGGCTATTGCCACTTTTAATACTACTACATCATGTGCATTTTGTCAACCCGCTTTTGGTTACGGTGTGTTCGGGTGCTTGATGTGTGATAAAAAGCACGTGCATTTTGTTGTTGACAACCGACTTTAGTATCGTTAGTATTAGGGGTAGCACTGAACAAAAAAAGTGCTCAAAAACAAAAAGTCAAAAGATAACGACGGCCTCTCGCAAGCCGTCGTTTCATAACAAAGACCAAACCAAACACGAACGAAAAATTATGATCTAAGCAACCCGCCAACCTACAGGTGGGTTGCTTTCTTTTTGAATACTCGTATAATTGCTAGCCATCGAAGTATGAAGTCTCGACGAATTTGCGGGGTGGTGGAAAGCGGTCAGCACGGTCTGGTAGTTGACATCGAGTGCCAGCTCACAAAAGGCCTGCCTTCTATCATAATTGTTGGCTATGCTACGAAAGCGGTAGATGAGGCAAAAGAACGAATACGAAATGCCTTTGCGAGCTCCCGCCTTGAGCTACCTATTAAACGAATTACGGTCAACCTTGCTCCTGCCGACATACCCAAAGAAAGTACGGGTTTTGACCTAGCGATTGCAGTCTCTATCCTGCAGGCATCGGATCAATGCAGGGACATACCCAAGTCTAGTGCAATTATTGGGGAGCTTGGGCTTGAGGGCTCTGTTCGACCTGTGCGCGGTATAATCGGGAAGCTCCTAGCCGGCAAGCGCCATGGTTTAACAACTTTTGTTATTCCGAAAGAAAATTTGGGTCAGGCAACGCTTGTCCCTGAGATCAATCTCATACCCGTTAGCTCACTTACGGAGCTATACGATTATCTAAACAAGCGTACGGAACCGACAATTATCTCAACAGCCAGTTCATCTTTTCAGGGAGAAATGATTCAAGAAGATGAGGATCAACTACTACTTGAGGACGTTGTTGGTCAAGCCCTCGGTAAAAGAGCTATAGAAATTTGTGCAGCCGGCGGGCACAACGTTCTCCTTGGTGGCCCCCCTGGGACAGGCAAAAGCATGCTCGCAAAGATCCTGCCTAGCCTGTTACCGCCCATGACACGAGATGAAATGCTGGAAGTTACCCATTTACATAGCCTCTCGAGTAACGATTTTAACCGCCTTATCACTATTCGCCCGTTTCGGTCGCCCCACCATAGCGCCAGCAACGTCGCGATTGTTGGTGGTGGAAATAGCGTGCGTCCAGGAGAAATGAGTCTTGCCCATCGCGGCGTACTACTATTCGACGAGTTGCCAGAATTTGGCAGGCTAACCGTTGAAGCCCTTCGACAGCCACTTGAAACCCGCACCGTTACTATCGCTCGTGCGAAAGAAACGGTCGAATACCCCGCCCACTTTATGTTCATTGCGACTGCAAACCCCTGCCCGTGTGGCCACTACGGCACGAGCAAACCTTGTCGCTGCTTGCCCCACCAAATCATGCAGTACCGCCGAAAACTCTCCGGTCCCATCCTCGACCGTATAGACCTCTATGTAGACGTACACGAGATAGACAACAGTAAGCTTCTACAAAAAGGTGCAAGCGAAGGCCCCACCTCGAAGGAAATCAAAGCTAGAGTTGTTGCCGCACGCACCAAACAGGCAAAACGATTTGGCGCAGCAGCAAAACTTAACGCGGATATGAACAACCGCGAAGTTAAGTTACTAGCAAATCTTGATACAGACGCAAAGGATATGCTCGATGTAGCTGCGGAAAAATTTGGCCTCAGCGCCCGTGCCTATATGCGTAGCGTCAAACTCGCCCGCACTATAGCCGACCTCGACGAAAGCGAGAGTATACAAACCAAACATATCGCCGAAGCGCTCCAGTACCGCCCCCATCAGTTTCACGACTCATAGAATAAAATGGCCTCGTCCAAAAATTGCCAATTTTTCAGTAAATTCGGATCGGCTCTTTTCTCTTAACCTCGACTATTGCCGCTTTCGCTTTCCTGACTCGCACCTTGACGATAAATCGAACATGAACCGACACATTAGGCGCCAAACTTTTAATTGACCTCTGTTCGCTAATCTGTTACACTGCTAGGTACGAAAGTAGTTCGTAAGGAGAAGTAATATCAGCACAAGCACGCGCCTGAATGGTCAAATTCGGGCACCAGAAGTACGAGTCATCGACGCAGATGGAAAGCAGCTGGGTGTGATGAGCTCTCGCGAAGCATACAGCCTTGCGCAAGAACAGGAACTCGACCTCGTCGAGATATCACCAAATGCCAAACCACCCGTTTGCAAAATCGTCGACTGGGGTAAATTCAACTACCAGAAGACGAAACAGGCCCAAAAGAACCGACTAAACAACAAGGTTCTCGACATGAAGCAAATGCGCTTCGGCCTTAAGATTGGCGACCACGATCTGGCGGTTAAAATGAAGAAAGTAACCGGATTCCTTGAAGCCGGTCACAAGGTGAAAATTACCCTTTTCTTCCGAGGACGCGAGCTTGCACATAAAGATATTGGCTTCAAGCTTGCCGAACGAGTTATAGAGAGCTTTGGTGAGACTATAGCCGTCGATCAACTGCCTCAGCTCACCGGCAAACAACTTTCATTCGTTATCCGTGGTACGGCACCAAAGGTACAAAAGCCCGAGGTTGAAGAGCCAACTGATAAACCATCATAAACTAAACGAGTCTAGGAGAAAACATGCCAAAACTCAAGTCTCATAGCGGCACTAAAGACCGCGTACGAGTCACCAAGAACGGACGCGTTCGTGTTCGTCACTCACACGCTAGCCACTTCCTACAGAAGAAAAGCGGCGCTCGCAAGCGCAAGCTGGCTGGTTTGGAGACATTGAACACCACCAACAGTAAAATAATTCGCAAGAAGTTGGGGGTCTAGCATGCGAGTCAAACGAGGCGTGCCCGGTCACGCAAAACACGTCAAAATCCGCAAAGCGACCAAAGGGATGAGTCATCCAAACCGCGTAAGCGTAAAACGTGGCAAACAAGCTACTACACGTGCCCTGCAGTTTGCCTACCGCGATCGCCGTAACCGCAAGCGCACCTTCCGGGCGCTATGGAACGTCCGCATCAACGCTGCTGCCCGTGAAAACGGCACCACGTACAGCCGGCTTATCGCTGGCCTCAAAGCGGCCGGTGTAGAACTCGACCGCAAAGTCTTGGCAGAATTGGCCGTGAATGAGCCCAAAGCCTTCACTGCAGTCGTCAAAGCAGCCAAACTCGAGAAATAAGTATACTCCTTGAGATGCAAAACACCCCTGTCTCCAGGGGTGTTTTCATATATCGCTAGACTGCTGGTAAGCCGGGTTCTGTACCCTGCCGAAGCAGAGCGCCAATCATCTATCTAGGCCATTGGTTGCCCAATGGCTCAAGCGGGGTCTGACGTAGCGCATCGCGGGAACGTATGTAGCACTACTCCTTGCAGCAGACAGGGTTTACCGCCTCCCTGCGTTACCGCAGGCAGCTGTGAGCTCTTACCTCACTCTTTTCACCATGACCGAACAAAAGCTCGGACGTATTGTTTCTGTGGCACTTTCCCTAGGGTCGCCCCCGGCCGCCGTTAGCGGCTGTCACTCCCTATGCTGCCCGGACTTTCCTCTAATCTATGAAAGGACTAGCGATTGGCTTGCAATCTAACCTCTTAACTATACCACACGCCGGGTCGCACTCCGTCCCAAGGACGAGTCCCGATGCGGTTCGCTTTTTGTTTGCGTCAGGGTCCGTCCTTGGCGCAATATATTTAGGGCTTAACCTGTGCATCAAGCGTTTTATTTACTTCAGCGTCTGCCAGTTTGTTTAACTCGCGCGGAACATGGTCGAATGAGACTTTTTCAAACATTGGCAATAGGTCCTGGATTGCATCATGTATAGGCCATAAGTCCCTGTTCTTAACTTTGAAGATTCTTTTCATTTGGTTAACGACGAGTAGGCTGTCCATGTAAACGTGTACTTTACGGGCGTTAAACTGTTTTAGTACAGCATCTAGACCAAGTCGTAGTGCTTGATATTCGGCTTGATTGTTCGTTGTTATTCCTAAAAACACACCTTCTTCATGGATCACTTTTCCGCTCATATCAAGCACAACAAATCCGCTAGCAGATGGGCCAGGATTTCCGCGTGAACCACCATCTGCATACAACTGTACCTCTGTTATATGTGTTGTTTTTTCCTCATCACCGTTCGCCACATTCATTTTGCGTTTGTCTGTTGCGAGCTCATCGATTTCGCGAGCAAGTTCCCAATCTTTGTCGGTTATTGCCTGCTTCGGTTCGTGTGTACTCAGCCAAAACTCCACAACATTCCACTCGTTCTGCCAGCGAGGATGATGCCCCAACTGATTCACGATCTTACTCACCCGCTCCATAAACGCCCATGCATGATGAAAGTCGGTAAAGACAAATTGTTTATATAACCCGTGTTTTGTTTCTGTCCACATACCTCTCAAGCATATCATAGGTTCGTAGTTGACTGCCGGTTATACCGCCGAGACACCAGGCGGTTATTGGTGCCTAAAATGGGTGCTCCATAAAAGCGATTGCACAGGAAACTACCTTACGGTGCCAGGATTACATAAAACCGAAATCGACCGTGGAGCTACCAGTTGCGACCAAAAATCTCATTGCCCTTCGGTTTTTATAAAGTCAGTGTACAATGTTTGTTAACGGGGTGTAGCGCAGCCTGGTAGCGCGTACGGCTGGGGGCCGTGAGGTCGCAGGTTCAAGTCCTGTCACCCCGACCACGAACGAAATTGTCGGATTTTACGAACCCTGCCCAGGGTTCGTTTAATTTGTGGGTTATAATCCACCTCTGTTTCTCGCTCTTTGACGCTGCTTTAATCGTGAAGTTCAAGAAGAACTTTTTGAGAGTGTCATCCATAGCGGTCATATCGTGCATATCCCGCAAGCTAACACCTATGTTTTCAAAAAGTTCGAGATATTGCTTGTATGTTAGCATCGAGTGTTTTAGGGCTTTTCTAGAGCTTACTAACTTGCTCAAGTCTTTCTTGAGATCGGTCAACTCTTTTTCGATCTCATCGAGGTCGTAATGACGAACGAGTTGAGGATTGTCTCTTATAGTACCTTTGGTACGGTCATATTCGGCCTCTTTATTGCCGACTTGCTTGGTCAGGCTGGCAATATCACTATCAAGTGTCTTGGCTTGCGTTGTTGCGTATTCTTGCGCCTCTGTGACATAGTTTTGGTAATTATCTTCAGTGGTAAATAGATGTTCTGCTAAAAAGTCGCTGGCATAATCTATTATGACTTTCGCCCTTACGCTCTTACCTCTGTACGAGCAGTTATCGGTTTCGCACCGAAAATAATAGTAGTAACGAACTTCGTCTTTGAGGCGCTTCGGAGTTATACCGGACGTAAATGTCTTATTGCAGTGGCCACAGAATACCATGCCACGTAACAAATCAGCCTTCGTGCTCTCTCGATTTTTGACCATAATTGATGATACGAGTTTGGGATCGCCTAGCTCTTTGACCTTATTAATTTTCAGGAAGTCATCGACACTTACTATTGGCTCAAAGTCGTAGAAATCAGTTAGGTCAGCGAAGCTGTTGCCATACTTGAGAACGCCAGTGTAAAAAGTGTCACTTAGCATCTTGCTAATCGCGTCCTTGCCCCACTTGAACGGCTTTGGCGGCTGGCTCTTACGCCTGATCATATAGCCTTGATCGTTGAGCCACTTCGCTATCTCGGACTGCTTCCAGCCCTCCTGACGCTTCTCGAAAGCCTGTTTGATAAGCAGGAAGTTATTACCGTCCGGGAAGAACTTATTGTCCTCTGATATGTAGTACCCATGCTTCATTTTACCGATATAGATACCTTCTTCGGTCTTGCGACGGTTACCGCGTGTAACGCTCTCGCTCAAGTGTTCGGAGTACTGTTTTGATAATACGAATGATATGCCAAGTAGCATCTTGCCAGTCGGGCTATTCTCGAAGCTAGAAGTAGCGAACCGGAGGTCTTTTAGTACGCCTTTGTCGAGTAGGTCTATGATCTCGCCAGCTTCTTTCATGTTTCTGGCCAGGCGATCTGGATGCCAGCTAACAATACCGTCGTACTTACCGGCTTTAATTTCATCGAGCATTTGGCGGAACTTTGGCCGAATGTCTGGCTCTTTGGCGCTGCATCGTTCTTCGATTGGCGCGCCAATCACGCGGAGCTGATTAGGTACAACCTCCCGCTTCATACAGTCGTCTATTTGGTCTGGAATACTACGCTCCTGGCGTTCTTCACCTAGCGTAGACTTACGAGCATATATGACGTAGCTGAGCGTTGAAATATCAACGTCTCGGCCATCTTGGCTTGGAAACGTGTTCTTCAGTAACTCTACCAGAGCTTTGGTCGTTGTCGGCTGTTCTTCCACCTCTATATTATAGTCTGTTGTGACTAAGTTCGTGTAGATTTATGCTAAAGGGATAACAGGTTGTCAGAGCATAATTTTACGACCTATTTTATCAAACACGTAGTAGCTTTTGGCATCAATGGGCGTTTCTTTGTTTTGCCATTCTACAGTTAATGCAAGTAAAATTGCGGTGCCGACATGATTGAGCCGTTCTTTATGGCTAACTGGATACGGGGTATTTCTTGAAATCACTACGACATCACTCCCATTGAGTGATAGGTCGTCGCTCCGTTGTCTATCAGTTAACTTGTTTAATAAAGCAGTTCGTCGCTCCGATTTTCTGCCCTTTCCTTAATTCTACCACTTTTACTGCAACTTGATATAATAGGCACTAAGTGGTTTTACCACTTCGATCTGAAGCCACGTGCAAGCGAAGGTATGATCATCAAATCAACGCAAAGAAACAGCTCGTCATGAGTACTTCTTTGCGTTGTCGCGCGGGGAAACCTGCGTGGGTATCCGTAAGGGTATCGCTCGTGGCGAGCTTTTATATTGCCACAAAAACGTAAAGGAGTGGCAATGTGGTTACGGTCATTTGACGAAGCAGGCAAAGATAATTCCCTAAGCGGAAACCTGCGCACAGTAGCCTGGATTCTCGTCATTGGTATGATCACGTTCTTTATATTCCGCATGATTGCGCCAACTAGTTCGGGGAAAAACTCTGCCCTTATCAATGTTTTCCCCAGAAACGAGACTACAAAAAACTATCGACTCACCGGTCAGGTGAGCTATTTTGAGCGTAAGAAGGGATTTCTGGGTGTCATGCGAGAAACTATTTATTCCATAGAATATATCGATTGGCCGAATGGTGGTCGGTCGGAGTTTGAAGAGACCTGCATCACTAAGTCAATATACACCCCACAACATTGTGTAGATCAAAACGAGAATGAGTTTAGACTTGAAGTAGATCAGATTATTGAGCGCTAACGGCTAACGCTTTTCACGAATCGATCAGTGCCCGCTCCGAAGTCTATGGATCTGTTCGTAACGTCTAGCTTTGTGCCGTATCCATGCTTTGCGAGTAAATCAAAGGCGCGTATATCGCCCTCTATAGCACGTATAACCAGGCTTTTTACTATTGCTTGCACAGGCAGGCCTTTGAACCGTTTTCCAGACGATAGAGTGGCTTTAAAATCATCATCTTCAAGCGCCTGACGTATCCAAGTAGATAAATGCTTCGTGCCCTTAGGTTTGCCGGCCGGGTTGCCGCTCTGGCCGGGCTGCCACGATTTTAGGTTTTGGAGATTTGCCATAATCTCATTGTATTCTCACTGCATTAATTGATAAAGACCGCCGATTTGGTGCTACTCTTGATATTATGGAACGCTTCGAGAAACTATCGAGTACTATTTTTGATCTAGTGGAGTCAGTAAGTAGTGACAAGATAGTCGTCCATAATAAAGCACTGGCGTTAAACAGCTTGTACTTATTGCGTGACGCGCTGATTGACTTACGATATGCGCACAGTCTCGTCAAACAACTCTCCAAGAAGCGTAATAACCTTATGGAGCAGCAGGTTGATCAGGAAAACTTTGCCGGTGATCTACACGAAGCGTATCACGAGGCAGCTGGCCAATTGCGAGCGTCAATAGTTGCGATCTTCCAGCTTGGCAAACGTACGCTCAACAGCTCATCATACGTTCTAGCGAGCTTCATCCCTCATGGCATCGCAGTCAAAGATGGTTCATTCGGTAGACAGTATAGCTCCGCACAAAAGCTCGATCTCACTAAGCTAGACAAGCGCAGCAAAGCGCTGATAAAAAACTTACTCGCTAATGGAGCGAAGCTTGAAGTCCACAATGATGCTAGAGATTTGTACTTTGAGCATACTAAGCCAGCTGCTAAAGCCCAGCAGCGCCGCCCAGTACATACCGGCGCTGGCATCAGTTTTATGCAAGAAAAGCCGGAGTTTACTGGCATACAAGAGCGCTTGTATAGCGGTATGGTACGCAGAGCAGATACGGACTTTGTTGTGTTGGGGAAAAAGGATGCTAACGGTAAAGAAGTTCGCACCTACCATGTGCATATAGGGCATCATCTAGTGCCTACTGGCAAAAATATAGTTCGTTCAGCATTTCTTATGCGGCAGCCGGACTATGACCCTGACCACTTCAAGAAGCTAGAGCCGCACAGCCACTCATTTACTAAAACGGATGACGATGAAGATATTGGTACGTCGGGTGAAGACTACTCAATCGAGATAACGGAACTTGCGACCGTCGAGGATATGATCAGCGACTACTGCGACTACATTGAGAGCCTGCTAGCCGTGGTTAAACGCAAGTAATTTTAAGGTGCTAGAATACTAAGCCCGCCATAACTTTGGGCTGTAACGTGCTTGGTGTCTTCATTTTGTGTAGTAATTGCTCCGATCTTGTTGGCTCTTCAATGATATACTTGAAAAGTTCGAGTAGCATTCGTTCTTCTCGACCAAGTAAAGCAGTCCACTGATTGTGGGCTGTTTTACTTGGTGAATGACTGATTTGAGATGCGACCTCACGGAGTGAGGAAGCAGGTGAGAGCCGCCAGTGACGGCTCGTAAGGCAGTCTTCACTTGGCAACTTGTTGCCAAAGCAGAAGCTGCGGGGTCGCCAGAGGTGACCAAGTCCTGTCACCCCGACCACATAAAAAGTCCATCATGTGATGGACTTTTTATGTGCTGGGCGCCAAATTGATTAGCCCTGAAAAAGATTCAAGGTGGGTTCCCGCACGCGCCGTCCACGGACGACGACAAATATTGGGCTCCCATATGATTAGTATTCAGATAATCATATATTGGCTATTCGGAGCAAAATGCACCGAATTTACCCAGCCTTACTAGTATACCTGAATCGATTAATAATACTTGCCATTACCCCTGTTATGATCTACACTTAGGTTATGACAATTCTTTTTGTACAAACAGGCGGCACAATTGATAAAGATTACCCAGAAAACGATGATAATCATGGCTATGCGTTCTCTGTAGGAGACGCGGCATTTCTTCATATTCTTGAACGAGCAGACCCAGATTTTTCTTATAAAAAAATGACTGTCTTAAAAAAAGACAGCTTAGACCTAACAGATCAGGACCGTGCTGATATAAGGCAGGCGCTAATCGACGTTCAGGAAGAGCGTATTGTAGTGACTCATGGTACAGATACAATCCAAAAAACAGCTGCTGAAATTGCCGACATAAAAGGTAAAACAATCGTATTAACCGGTGCCCGCCTACCAGAAAAATTTTACGATTCGGAAGCGGATTTCAACCTCGGTATGGCGGTGGCGGGAGCGCAAACACTACCGCACGGTATATACATCGCATTGTACGGACTTTTGGTTCCAGCTAGCAAATTCAACAACAAATAGATTTACAGCACCTGTAAAATGCTACTATTGATGTTTCCGATAATGGCGCCCAGGCCACCGAAGAAGACGAGTGCAATGATGATAAAAAATCCGTATGGCTCAATACGTTCCATAAAGTTTTGCACCGATTCTGGCGCGAAGGCATAGAGCACACGTGAGCCGTCTAGCGGAGGTATTGGAATCATGTTAAACACAAAAAGCCCGACATTGAGCCGCAAAAACAGTTCCATGAGATCCGCGGTGAAACCCGTAGGTGTTAGCAGGGTCATCCCAAGTGAAGTCAACGCAGCTAAACATAGGTTTGAAAGCGGTCCTGCTAGCGCTATGAGCGCAGCCCCAAATTCGTCATATTTTACCCGAGCAGGGTTGAAAGGAACTGGCTTTGCAGCCAAAATAAGAACCTGCAAAAAGACCCAGGTGAATGCCGGCAAAAGTACCGTCATAAATGGGTCGATGTGCTTGAGGGGGTTCAGCGATATCCGACCCACATCATGCGCAGTTGTATCACCCAGCTTGAGCCCCACATAGGCATGCATAAACTCGTGCACCGTCATAGCCACCAGTAAACAGCACATGACTATCATAAAGCTAATAACTTGTGCGGCGTCCATTACACATTAGTATAGCAGCGTTGACTTCAGAGGTGAAACTCTATACAATGTATCTCTGAATCCAACCCTAACTCGGAGTAAACAATGCAAAAATGTGATCTTACCGGCAAAGGCAAGCAGTACGGCAGCAATGTCAGCTTTTCGCAACGCCACACAAAGAAGGTTTGGAAGCCAAACCTCCAAACTAAAACCGTTGAAGTAGACGGCAAAAAAGTAAAACTAAAAGTAAGTACCCAGGCCATCCGCACCCTCAAGAAAAAAGGTCTCGTAAGCTAGCAGGCAGTATACGGTAGGCTGCAGACTGTAGATCGGTCGAGATGAAAAGCAAAAGGTTCACTGATGTGATTGCATGGCAAGAAGGTCATGCTCTCGCTCTCATGGTTTATAGAGTCACAAAATGTTTTCCCGAAGATGAGCGTTTTGCGTTAAGTAACCAAATGCGTCGAGCAGCTACATCTGTACCATCAAATGTTGCTGAAGGCTTCAATCGCTTTTCGGAGAAAGAAAAAATTCACTTCTATAGCATCTCGCTTGGATCAGCATCCGAAGTTCATAGCCAGTTGATGCTTGCGAGAGATCTTAACTATGTTTCAACAGATGAGTATGAAAGCATAGGGACTCAATGCGAAATTGTTCACAAGCTCCTATCCGGACTGATTCGCTCGATTCGCTAGCACAATGCCGTTTGCACCCTGCTGTCTACGGTCTGCTGCTTAGCTTTTTTCAAGGATAACAAGCTGTGTAGTATCGGCAGTTTCGCCCGGCTTAAACTGTAGTTTCTTCGTTGTTTCTTTGGGTTCAACTCCAAATGCTTTCACCGCATCGTCCAAAGACTGCTGAGGTACTTCATATTTAAGCTCCTTGTCAGCAAAGTGCGTTGGCACAAACACTTTTGGCTCAATTGCTTTTACAACTTGGAGTGCGCCTGTTGGATCCAGAGTATACCCGATGCCACCAACCGGTATAAGTAGAACATCCACGAGTCCGATATCTTCCAGTTTTGACTCGCTGAGCTTAGGATATATGTGCCCGATAACCAAAATCTTCACGTCACCAGAAGTCACCTTATACATTGTGGCATTACGTTCGCTATCACCGTCCGTATGCGCACGAGCCTGTATGCCCCGCACATTCACACCACTGATTTCGTATTCTCCTGGGATGTCTATGGTCATTTTAGCATCGGCTATACCCTCTCGGTGAGGCATGGTAAAAAGCGCGACGTCTCCTTCGCGTACAACCGGCTTCGCGCCGAGACTTGCGAGATTGTCATCAAATACAAGTCGTATTTGTTTTGTGCTTACAACAACACAATTTGCACCGTAAAATTGTATATCCATAAATTTCCCTCCGCTCCTCTAGTTTCAGTTTGTGGTTAGAAGTTGGAGAACCCAAAATCTTGTTACCTTTACTATAGCCTATCTGGGGTAATATTCCAACTAGCCAAGTAGGCCTGGCTTGTCGAGAAGAACTTGTTTTTTTGAAAGAAGCACATTCGTGATAAATCTGTCTTTTATTTGAGCACGATAACGAAACTCTTCCAGGGAAAAAACGGTGTAGCGAAGCTCTTTGCCTTCTTGTTCTTCTAGCTCGGTAACGTATTTTTGCAAAGCATTGCGATTTACATTGCCCACGATAAGCACGTCGACCCCACTGGTTTCATCGCGAGTAAACTGCCCCATAAATGCGGCTATTTCGACGTTACCAAGTAGCTTAAGCTCTGCCGGTTCGTCGACTTCAACTGCCGTAAGAACAGGCGCAGCTTCTCTGGTCACCTCCTCTACTTCCTCTGCCGCCTGTACAGGCTCTGGCGCAGCCTTACGCACTTTACGAGGTTTACGCCCACCAAAGATTTCCTGGAGGGGGGGATGGTACGCATACTTCTGATTCACTTCATAATAAACTTTGTTATTACTTGAGTCACTGGTAATGATGCCAATGTTCAGAAGGTTTGCGAGCTCGCGTCGAACTGAATTGATCTGCTCATCGATTTTACGCGTGATTTCACGGACATAAAAAGACCGATTGGGGTTTTCGTAAAACAGGTGCAATAGCTTGACACGAGTTTTAGAACCAAAAAGCTGTTCAATCATGTAGCACCTCCCTTACGCTATGCTGGAGTAAGTGTAGCAGATTTTTTGCTCAAAAAAAATCTATTTGTTCATAAATGTTGTTGCAATGTCTACGGCCTTACTGGGGTCAGTAATCCATTGAATACTATTGTTACGTTTAAACCAGGTACGTTGTTTTTTTGCCAGTTTCATCGTGTCAGATGCTATTTGTTTCCTGACGTCATTCATATTTTCATTCCCTTCAAAATACTGCCGCCACTCACGATACCCGATTGCCTTCATTGCCTCACAGTCCCATCCATAGCGGCCGCTCAGTCTATGAACCTCCTGTTCAAGACCATTCTCTATCATCTGCATAACACGCTTTTCCACCTGGGTAGTCAGTAGTTCTCTATCAGTTCTGAGTCCAATCACACATGTATTTTTACGCAACGCACCACGCTGTGGTGCTTTACCATTCGTTTCGATTAAACGCACAATACGCCGCGGGTTAGCTGTATCGATTCCCGAAACATCGAGATCTCGCACATGAGCAAGCTCGAGCAGTTCGGTGAGTGACATTGTATTTAATACATCTCTTTCGTAGGTGTCGGGGATGAAATTGAACTGATAATCAAACAAGACACTGTCTACATACATCCCGCTCCCCCCAACCATGATCGGCAATTTCCCGCGAGCAGAAATATCTGCCACTGCCTGCTCTGCCAGGGCCTTAAATTGAGCCGCAGTAAAGCCATTGGCAGCGTCAGCCACGTCTAGTAAATGATGTGTTATTTCGGCTCGATCTTTTTCGCTAGGTTTCGCCGCACCAATAGTAAAGCCCTGGTAAACTGTTGTCGCATCTGCACATATAATCTCGCCTTCAAATCGCCGAGCAAGTTCCATAGCGAGCACACTTTTACCGCTTGCTGTCTCACCCACTATCACAATGAGTGGGACGCGCGATGCGTTCACTGCGGCCACCAATGAAGCCTCTCGATATCTACTTTCATATCCGCCGATACCTCTATACCTTCGGCGCGCAAATGTTCGGCATGGGCTTTCCGCCCGCCCGGATACCCACTGGCCAGCCCACCGGCCTTGTTTACAACACGCTGCCATGGTAGTTCGGGGTTGCCAAAATGCGCTATTCCCCCCACGATTCGCGCCGCCCGGGCGTTTCCACATAGTACCGCAATCTGGCCGTATGTCATCAGCCGACCTCTGGGGATCTGTCGCACCACAACCTCCACCCGCTCTCGAAAACTGTTCTCAGTTGCTACGGTAAACATCTTTTCTGTGTCCAATTTTTACAAGCTCCACTACTAATACGTCATCATAAATTCCGTAGATAATTCGGTAGTCCCCTTGTCTTATTCGGTAGTAGTTTTCTGCCCCCTGTAGCTTTTGGACGCCATGAGGCCGCGGATCTTCTGTAAGATGTTGTATTTTTCGTACTATTGCCTTCCGATACACGCCCGGGACGCGACGTAATTCTTTCCGAAATGTAGCACGAAACGTAATCCGGTAGCCCACTGCTACAGCAAACCTTCTGCCTTGAATTCCTTTACCAGTTGGGCAAACGAATAAGTCGGTTCATTTGCCCGTTTTTGTACGTCTTCTAAATCCTCAAAGTCTTCAAGAATTTGATATCGTATCGCATTTTCAACATAACTCGAAACACTAACACCACTGTCAAGGGCGCGCCTTTTGAGCTGCAAATAAAGCTTATCATCAATGGACATTGTTGTTCTCATTTGCCCATGTTAGCATAAACGCATCTTTGCATCAATATGCAATCTCGTTACCAAGCGGCATATACGTATTATAGACTGGTTTTGTTGACGCGTGATTTGGCTTCGTTTGCTACAGTTTTGAGGAACTCTTCACTTGTATACGTTTTCAGTTCCCCAGACACGACAAGGTCTTTACGAATACGCGGGGAAAGTTCGCCACCATTGATCTCTTTTTCACCAATCACGAGGGTATATGGCACTTTCCAAACTTCTGCAGTGCGGATTTTCTTGCCCACCGATTCATTACTATTATCAACATCTACCCGAAGACCGAGTGCAACGCCCTCAGCACGCAGTTTCTCAACAAAATCGATCGTTGACTGCTCTTGATTAACACTCAGCAACCGCACCTGTTCGGGCGCACACCACACTGGAAACCTTCCACCCGTATGTTCTATATATACGCTTAGAAAGCGTTCTAGCGAGCCGAGGAGCGCACAATGAATCATGACTGGACGACTTACCCCACCCTCTGCCGTTGTATACTCCAGGCCAAATCGTTCTGGCTGCACAAAGTCCAGCTGCACGGTTGCGACCTGCCACTGACGCCCAATGGCATCCGTCGCCATAAAATCTATCTTGGGGCCGTAAAAAGCCGCTTCACCTTCTTCTATGTAGTAGTCGAGGTTATTGTCCTTCGCTAGCTCAACCAGTTGTGTCTGGGCTTTTTCCCAAAGAGCAGGGTCACCTAGATAGCCATCTCCGTCATCACGAAAACTGAGCCGAAATGCTAGTTTCATACCAAATACTTCGTACATGTGGTTAGCAGCTTCAACGAGTTCACCCGCCACCTGCTTGATTTGGTCTTCGCGTACAAACGCGTGGCTGTCATCTTGCGTAAATGATCGTACCCTGCTGAGTCCGTGTAGCTCTCCTGTTTTTTCATCCCGGTAGTCGCCCGCGTTCTCCATGAGTTTGACTGGCATATCACGGTAACTACGAGGCTGCGAGGAGAATATTTGGACGTGATGAGGGCAGTTCATGGGCCTAAGCACAAACTCATCACTTGTTTCCTGGCTTTTGACGAGAAATAACTCATCGCCAAACTTATCCCAATGGCCACTCATTTTGTAGAGGTCAGTTTTTGCAATGACCGGTGTCCACACACGCTGAAAACCATTTTTTTCACGCAGTTCTTGAGTAAATCGCCCTATCTCCTCGCGTAGCACAGTACCTCGAGGAGTAAATAGGGGCAGACCTGAACCCACGAGATCAGAGATGACAAACAAATCCAGCTCCGAGCCAATCTTACGGTGATCTCGTTTTTTTGCCTCTTCAAGCATCTGTACATAGACACGCAGGTCTTTGTCGTTCGCAAATGCGACACCGTAGAGCCGCTGCATCTGCGGATTGCCCTCTTTGCCCCGCCAGTAAGCTCCTGCGACACGCATGAGCTTAAATGCGCCTACCATATCTGTCGACTCTACATGCGGGCCGCGGCAAAGGTCAGTGAAATCACCATTGCGATAGAAGGACACGCTCTCGACCTTGCTATCCCCCTGGCTCACCGCACCGAGTGTTGCTGGGTCTATGTCTTTTGCGACGGTCGTGCCTTCGCGTTGCAGGTCATTCAGCAGCTCTTCCTTATATGTCTGACCGTATTTACGGGCCCATTCCACCGCCTCTCCCACGGGCATCTCAAACCGCTCAAAAGGCTGACTATCAGCGATAATCTTGCGCATTTCTTCCTCGATGCGCCCAAAGTCATCCTCGCTTAGTTTCGTGTCTGGCCCAAGGTCGACATCATAATAAAAACCGTTCTCAACAACTGGCCCCACGCCCAACTTCACTGCTGGCCAAAGATGCTGTATAGCTCCCGCCATGATATGCGCCAAGCTATGCCGCATAGCGTATAAGTTATCTTGATTTTCGCTCATACAAAAACTCCTTTACTGCCATTCTGACCGAAGTGGAAGAATTTTCATAATACCCGAAAATCCTTCGACTACGCCCATGATGACACGTGCTTAAAATTTAAAAAACACGCGGTCGATGACATGTTTCATCTTCCTGCGTGCTTGGGTCCGACAAAATAGCGGAGGTTCCACCTAAGCGTTTTACTCTTGCAGCTCACTCTTTTACGTCAGTCGCTACCGCTTTAGACGAAGCTCTGTGGTTGGTGAATCCACTTCCTCGCTCAACACATATAATACCACATTCACATCATATTCTACAGTCAGTGAGCAAAACCTATTGCTGTCCGCCACTGTCCGCTAAAATAGTGGCGAACGTATGTGGATATATTTTACGACCTGTCGTGTTGAGAAAGAACCAGCACGTGGTCTGTACTACCAAACAAAAAACGCTTGGCTGCTCTCGCAAAGACATCCAAGCGTTCTTAGTGCGGTAAAACCTCTCGGCAAAACCTCACCTCAAACGCTAGTATACACTGCCTAGCTGTATGATGCTAGCACTTTATAATGTTTTTATGTATGACCTGTGGAAAAGTGGATAACACATCTTTGCGCTTTCTACACCAAACATGCTATATCTAATTGTTTGGGTAATTTTGACTGTCAAATATTCATGTGACATTTTGGTGGGTAGCAGGCAGCAGTTTCTTTCATATTTGCATGGTGGGCAACAGTGGCAGCGTCAACGCTTTCGGATAGCCCTCGGGATAAATTTCTCCGACGCATATACTCAATTTGCTCATTTTAGATCCAAATCCTATATCCAATGTCCCACCATAATAAAATACTCCTGTAGAGGAGTATTTTATTATGGTGGGCGATGTAGGATTCGAACCTACCACCTCCACAACGTCAATGTGGCGCTCTAGCCAAATGAGCTAATCGCCCTTTACGGGATTTGAGCTTGAAATACTGTACCAAACTAGTGTGAGGAATACAAGTCAACAAGTGCCATTCCTATCTGTTATTGTGCTTATGTATACAATGTTTATGCTTGACTTGCAAGTCTCTGTCCTGTACTATGTACTACGTTAAACGAGGTGTGTTGGTGAGTACAAAACAACCAAGCTCCCTACAGAGCTTTCAGTTGTTTTATGAAGAACTCCCGAGCGTAAAACGTGTAACACGTGTGCGCCGGGTAAGGACTGCATAGGTATAATCCTAAAGCCCTTTCATAGGACAATGCCCCGGCCGCCATTTTCGGTAGCCGGGTTTTCGTTTTCCACGGGAAAAATATAGTTTTCCACTGGTGTTTTTTATTGCCTTATGTCAATATATTGACATGGTATGTCTATATTGCGGCCATGAGACAACAGTCACAAATTCTCGACATCAGAAACGACTAAACCAAACATGGCGTCGGCGAAGATGTGTGGGCTGTAGCACTGTTTTCACTACCCTTGAAACCCCCGACTTGTCCGCAAGCCTTGTTGTTCGCAAAATAGACACAACAGAGCACTTTAGCCGCGATAAACTGTTCCTTAGTCTTGTCGCTTCACTTGGGCATCGCAGAGACTCCACAGCAGACGCGGGGGCGCTGAGTGCAACTATCATCACTCTGCTTCTCAAAAACCATTCTGGAGCCCTTTTAGAGGCACGGGAAATAGCACAAACAACGCAAACAGTGCTGACGCGCTTTGACAAAGCAGCAGCAACCCACTACACCGCCTACCATTCAGAGAATTTATAACTGTTTTGATGTTCTACCGTCGGCTGCCTGAGAAATGACAGCTTTATCGGTAACATCAAACTTCGAAATGTACTTTCCAAACATGAGTCTTGTTTGAGAGTACAGAGCAGCGAACGAGTTAAAAACGAGCGTTGTTATAGGCAGGTACGCCCACTGAAGTACCATAAAAATGTTTCGGTGGCGTTTGTACCGCGCGGGTTTTGGTGGCAGTGTCCTTAGCGACAAAAACACCGTAACTACCGCAATAAGTATAGCGACAGTCTGTATTCGGCTTACAATCAGCGGTAGTTCGAGCGCCGCATAACTCTTTGGATGAAAAAGAACAGGCACAAAACCGCCAAAAAGGACAAGTACTGGCCCGACCGCCCAGGTAACATGTCCTTCTAGATGCCGCCAAGTTTTTGCAATTAGGTCACGTTTTGGAATAGTGTTTTTGCGGAAATAACCCATGTGAACTATATACGCAAAGTCTGAAGCGCCATATGTCCAGCGTCGATATTGTAAAAATTGTGCCTTGAGTGTTTTCCAGTAGGTGTCCGAGAGTACGGCGTCTTGATAAATGGGAATATGGAGCGGCAAAGCCCGATAATTCCCCTCGAAACGAAAATATGAACGCCAAAATTGGTGGCCATCTTCGACGATGGTACGGACACTCCAAAAATCCGTTTTGAGAAGAGCTACCATCGGTTGTGCGTGCGCCGAAAAATTTCGGAGTGCATGTGAGCGCAGAGAAAAAACAAGATGTGAAATCGAATTTCCGGTCGCAAGCACACGCATGGGAGCAGGCGGATCCCAAATGTTATTGGAAAAAAGTGATACAGGCTGAAATGAAGAATGAATCGGATCAGGACAAACAATATACGCATATGTCAGAGCGTTGAGGTACTGTTTGTCTGGTCGGTTATCAGCATCGAGCGTGGTCACTAGTACACGAAGCGGATCAATACCTTTTTTTTCAAGATAGCCTGCCAGCTCGCGACCAGCATATGTCACATTGCCACCCTTGCCGATAATTTCTCCGGGGATGTTCGCGGGATGCTTCACGGCAAATGCATCCATAAAGTCTTTTTTGTATTTTTTCATCAGATCCCGAGCTTGGGTTTCTGTTTCTGTACCGGCCCGGCCCTCGTAAGCCAAGATACAAATAACCTGTTTCGTATTAAATTCAGATGCAAGCAGCGCTTCTATGGTTGGCGTAAGTACTTCTCGCGACTCTTTATAGGTAGCGATGATTACAGCATGTATCACCCTATCTGAAGGCATGAGCAGCGGTCGATCTTTCGTGCCCGCTACGGCATAGTGATGCCAGCGAGGCCGCTTTGCTGTCGATGATATTTCACCTGCGGTCAACTCGCCGAGTAGTTTCTGCCAAGGTAATTTTTGGTGCTGTTTAACGGTGCGGAAGCCCTGAATTGACCGAGCGGCACTTGCTAGGCCACGCGAAAAGTTGATAAGTACATACACAAACATAAAAAGCGCCGCCATGCGGACGTCGATAAAACTCAGAACAAATGGTAAAGCAAGCATACCCCAACTGAGCGCACCCGGGAGGATTTCGAAAAAACGGTAGTGACCCTTGC
Source organism: uncultured Candidatus Saccharibacteria bacterium (assembly GCA_964425975.1). Classification (GTDB taxonomy): domain Bacteria; phylum Patescibacteriota; class Saccharimonadia; order Saccharimonadales; family UBA4665; genus JAGXIT01. The sequence goes on along the minus strand of CAYROK010000015.1, from coordinate 2,189 downwards.
GATCTTTTTCGTGTGGAATTTCAAGATTAACCATAGTTACCGCAGTAGCAAAAGCGCATTACTCACAAGAATTATCAGTATAAGTAGTGGTATGGTGAGCGTTAGAACTGCAAGCGATAATTCTCGCTTGATCGGATACGTCCGATAACTCAAGATGAGGCCTATGATCAAAATTAATCCCGCAGCAACTACGAAACTTGCCATGTCCCAAACCGTTCCTTGTGTGTAACCATCGAAGCCGAGCGATGAACGAAATGACACGATATAGTTTACTGTCCCTTTGCTTGCATCGAGCTTGAGCGCAATGAGTACCGCTGCAGCCAGAGCGAGAAAAGCATTGACGCTTACGAGAAGCAGCGCCGTCCTATCTTGAATAAAATGTTTCGTTGAACTCATAAATGCTATGGGATATTGTACCAGACATTCTGTAGGTCAGCGATAGCCACGCTGAGGCTGTATTTTGCTGTGAATGCGCTCCATATTTGATATAATCAGTGCGTCTTAAGACAAAATGCCACCTTAGCTCAGTTGGTAGAGCATCTCATTCGTAACGAGAAGGTCGTCGGTTCGATCCCGGCAGGTGGCTCCACGTCGGAATCTGTTACAACCCTACCACCTCTTCGGCAATCAAATGGCCGAAGAGGTGGTAGGGTCTCGCACAGTTCCTCCTTCCGCAAAACCATTCAGTCGCTTTGCTCCTTGGATTGGTTTTGCGCGGCCAGACAAGTCTGGCCTGAAAAGTATTTGAAAAAACGAATTTATTTTGGTTTTTCAAATACAACTTCAGGGAAAAGAGCAGCGGAGCGATGAGAAAAACCGTAGGTTTGTCTCATTAAGCGGGTGTCGTATAACGGCCATTATGTAGCCTTCCGGAGGGCTGAGACGGGGTGAGTGGCGCCAGTGGCGCCGCGCAAGGGAGCCCACACTTGCAAACTTGTTTGCAAAGCTGTGGCGACGGGGTCGCCGAAGGCGACTCGACTAAAAGAGTCGAACCCCGCGTGCGCTATACTTAATAAACAAGCGGGTGTCGTATAACGGCTATTATGTAGCCTTCCCAAGGCTGAGACGGGGGTTCGACTCCCCCCACCCGCACCATCTAGAAAAGCCCCGGTTGAAAATCGGGGCTTTTCTAGATTATGAATGCTGGGAGTCGAACGCGAGCGCCAGTGGCGCTCAGCCGCCCTTGCCCGGCGACCATGGGAGCCGGGTTGGCCGCAGGTCAAGGTCGACTCCCCCCACCCGCACCAATATACAGGAGAGCCTTGCTCTCCTCGCCGGTTCGGAATGAATCCGTACCGACTCTCCTCTTGCCCTAAAGCTCGGCTACCGCCTCGATGTATACAGGAGAACGATAAGACCGCAAGCTATCACTAAGACTATCTGGCATCAAAAAACGGAGCATTATGCTCCGTTTCTTTAAAGTGAAGTGGTATTAGTCTTTCTTCTTATCCATACGGTCGAGCTTGGCGATGTGAACGAGCTGATAAACCACAAACGCGGTTGCAAGCAGTGTGATAACTGCACCGAGGATTGCTCCCCATCCAAACACAAGATCCTCGCCACCGCGAGTAAGACCCGTGTTCCACTTAAGCTGTGCCAGATCTGCTCCACCCAAAATAAAACCGACGAGCGGATTGATAAACTGGTCAACGATTTCTTTGACTGCAGCACCGGCAGCAGTACCTATCGCCAAACCGACAGCCAGTCCTACAACCCCTTGTTCGCGCACGAAATCCACGAAACCTTTTGCATGATTTGATTTTGCCATAAAAAACGTCTCCTTTAACTCTATTACCTCTGTTGTAATTTGAAGTATACGGAAGTGCTTTCTAAAGCGCAAGAATATTTGTTGTGGCGGGCATGATGTCTGCAGCGGCGAATCTGATCAGGTAGTACTTCTCGCCTTCAGCTCGTGGCTTCGCTCACGTTCTACAAACAGTTTCCGACATTTAAATACAGGTTTCTGGCGCGCCCGACCGGATGGTTGCTTCGCAACACGCAGTCACTGTGCTCGGAACAAGTTCCTGTGCGCAGCTCCTTGGCGTCCGCACCGGCGATTACGCCAGCTACGCTGGCTATCGCCGGTGCAGTCCGGCAGACATGCCAGAAAAATACCCCAACTTTCATTGGGGTATTTTTCTGGCGCGCCCGACCGGATTCGAACCGGCGATCTCCTCCGTGACAGGGAG
>CAYROK010000014.1:0-35894 GCA_964425975.1 uncultured Candidatus Saccharibacteria bacterium | reverse complement strand
ATTCATTTCCGGAAGGTGATACGGGGAGTGTTCGGATTGGGGGCTACGAGCGGGTTTCTGACATCTGACAATGAATACATATTAGCATATGCTTTGTTAAAAGTCAATGTTAGGTTTGAGTAACCAAGCAATAAAGCCCCTTTCGGGGGCTTTATACCTAGCGAGGGGAATCTTTAGTATTACACGCCAAGGTGGTATTTGATGCGGTCGACGACGTCGCTCATGACGACCTGAGACTTCACCATGTAGTCATCTACGCCCAGACCTTGTGCACGCTGTTTGTCGCTATCCTGGCTGAGCGCAGTGAGCATAACTATCTTTACATTGGCTGTTTCGGGAGTATTGCGTAAAATGTCGAGTACGTCGAAGCCGCTTACCTTTGGCATCATCGCATCGAGTACAACAAGGTTCGGCTTATATTCTCGAGCAGCAGCAAGTGCTTCTTCACCGTTCGCAACGCGACGTATGTCAAAGCCTTCGGCTTCTAGACGCATGATGTACGTATTTGCGAGCGCGTCGTCGTCTTCTACTAGTAAAATTTTCTTTGGTCGAGAAGCTGCAGTGTCATCCATACTGCTAATGGTATACAGATATGGGCCGTGAGTCAAGGTTGGCAGCACAGATTAGTGTATACAGCTGCTCGGCAGGGTGTTTTATGGGGTAGAGAGGATATTTGAATTTAGATCAGCTATTGAGGAAGGGCGTATCCCCTCCTACTTCTTAAGAGACGCAATAAAGCCATGAAACATGGGGTGTGGGTGGTTGGGGCGGCTTTTAAACTCTGGGTGATACTGGCTTGCCATAAGGAACGGATGGTCAACTCCTTCTATAACTTCAACGAGCCCGTTGTCTGGGTTCATGCCGCTCGCTCGTATGCCCCAGTTTTCGTACTCGTCAACATACTTGCCCATTGCTTCATAACGATGTCTATGACGTTCAACAATATCCTGGGTTCCATAGAGCTTTGCTGCAAGGCTCCCAGCATCAAAATGACATGCGTAATCACCGAGACGCATGGTGCCGCCGGTGTTTTCTTTGCCCTTTTGCCCTGCCATGGTGTCAATGACGGCCGCGGCTGTTTTGGGGTTTACTTCGGTTGTGTTTGCGTCTGCGTAGCCGTGGAGGCGCGCCGCCGCGATAACCATCATATGCAGTCCATAACATAAACCGAGGTAAGGCATTTTGTGAGTCAGGGCGTACTGCGCAGCTCGTATCTTACCTTCTACGCCGCGCGTGCCAAACCCGCCCGGTACGACAATTCCATCGACTGCCTGTAGCTCGGCAGCTAGCTCATCATCGGTAGCTGTTTCTAACTTTGGTGCGTCTATCCAGCTAATGTCGACGGCTACATCATTTGCCCAAGCAGCGGCCCGTATTGCTTCAAAAACCGACATATACGTATCGCTATTGTCTAGATATTTCGCCACCACACCAACCTTTACGGTCTGGTTTGGTTTTGAAAGCGCTTTTTCCACAACCGCACGCCAGTCACGCAAATCGGGTTTAGTCACATCAAAACCGAGTTGCCCGCAAATAACGTCGGCTATGCCAGTGTCCTCGAGAGTTAAGGGCACCTGATAGATGCTCTCAGCGTTTGGGAGAAGCGCGATTGCTTCTGGCTGTACACCGGTAAAGAGACTAAGTTTTTCTTTCACACTTTCCGGTGCCTGGGTTTCGCTGCGACATACAAGTATGTTTGGAGCGATACCGAGGCCACGTAGCTCACGCACCGAGTTCTGCGCCGGTTTACTTTTGAACTCATGGCTTGCGCCGAGGTACGGCATATATACAACATGCACAAACAAGCAGTTGCTCTTGCCGACACGCATACCGAGTTCGCGAATAGCTTCAACAAAGGACAAACTTTCGTAGTCACCAACAGTTCCGCCAATTTCCACTATATGCACATCGAAGTCTTTAGAGGCTTTCAGTATGTGGTCTTGAATGGCACGGGTAACGTGCGGAATGATTTGGACGGTGTTGCCTTCATATTTACCGCTGCGCTCGGCTTCAATGACGCCGAGCAGCACGCGTCCACTCATGAGTGAGCTTTCCCGGGTTAGTTCTTGGTCCAAAAATCGTTCGTAATGCCCAAGGTCAAGATCTGTTTCGGCTCCGTCTCTGGTCACAAAGCATTCACCGTGCTCTCGTGGGTTGAGGAGACCGGCGTCTACATTGAGATAGGGGTCACATTTTTGAAGATTGACAGAAAGGCCGCGTGCCTTGAGCAAATTACCGATGGAGGCAGCAGTAATGCCCTTACCGAGCCCTGAAAGCACACCACCTGTTACAAACACAAACTTTGTTTGCTTATCACTCACGCGCCTCTACCTCCCCGTTTATCCCACTTATGATACGCTGGATTGCTAGAGAGCGCAACTCTAGATAACGCGTTATTTTGCCAGCCAGTTTTCTGCGGCTTTGAGTTGAACATCGTTTTTGTTTTTTATGTCATCTTCAGTTGGTTTGACTGACTGATCAGGCGTAATCCCTTTTTTATCAATGTTCGTTCCTTTCGGTGAGTACCATTTTCCTATCGTAACCTTAAGTGAGCTGCCGTCATCAAAAGAAACCAGTTGCTGCACAACGCCCTTACCGTAGCTTGTTTCCCCAACAAGCTGCGCTCCTTCCCTGTCACGGAGCGCAAGAGCTACAATCTCAGATGCAGATGCCGAACCTCCGTTTATAAGAACAACTGTCTGTAAACCGCGCAGTGGTGAGGTGCTGCCGGTAACTTTGTCTTTCGCATACGACTCGTTGCCGCGTCGCTGCTCTACAACAATGTCGCCGTTTTGAAGCCACAATCCACTCAGACCCACGGCAGAAGAAACTTCTCCGCCCGGATTATCCCTGAGGTCAAGGATTACTTTTTGTACACCAGCCTCTTTAAATGACTGTACCGCTTTGAGCGCCAGCTCGTCGGTGTCGTCGCTAAACTGACTGACTTGCATGTAGCCTACTCTGTTTTCAAGAATTTTGGACTCTACCGAGGGGACTCGTATAATATCCCGCGTAATAGTAAAGTCAAGCCTTTCTTTTTTGTCACGAACAATAGTCAGCTTGACCTTTGTTTCTTTCGGCCCGCGTATTTTCAGCACCGCCTCTGTCGCGGTCATGCCGTAGGTAGTTTTGTCGTCTACGGCAATAATAACGTCTTTGGCTCGCAGACCCACCGCCTCAGCTGGCGAGCCAGCTAGGGGTGCAACGACTACTACATTTTTATCCTGGTCTAGTTCTAGCTTTGCACCAACGCCAGTGATGGTACCCTGTAAGTCATTCTGAAATTCCTCTGCTTCTTTCGCAGAAAAAAATTCAGTGTATGGGTCGTTGGTACTTTTTGCCAAGCCATGCTTCAGACCTTCGAGCACTTGCTCTTCAGTCAGCTTACCGTCGTAATTTTCGCGCAGTGACGTATATACTTCATTGACCTGCGAGTAGTCAAAAATTTTCGGTAAATTCGTTTGCGACGTATAGTTCCGCCCCGAACTAATAAGACGGTTTTGGCCCACAATAACACCGCCAGCAAACACCGCTAGCAGCAACCATGCGCCCGCTAATCGCTGCCACGTAAACATTGCTCGTAGCTTTACCCAATTTCCATCTTTTTGCATGTGCTTATAAGTATACACGATTTGAGTCAGCTTAACTCTCTAAGTTATGGCTCGAGAGCGATGGTGCTTGGGTGCGGTTGGAGTTACAATATATATGTATGAATACCTACGACATACGGACATGCTCTGTCGATGACTATGCGCAGGCATGCCAAAAAATAGCTGGTTTAGTCGATGAAGCGATATCCTTTCTACAGGCACCGCTGTACGGCAAACTCCAGGCTGTGAGCGGCAAAGAAGTCGTATATTTCACAATTTCTCTCGACCAAGTTCTGATAGGTTGCGGCGTCGGAGTAATTTACGAGGCGGCTGCTGGACTGAAATTTATCTACTGCCCGTATGGTCCTACTGCTACCGCTTGGAGCGTTGAACTGGTAGCGAACATAGAAAGATTTTTTGCTCCGTTGGCAACAAAGTACGGGTGCAGTTTTGTTAGACTAGATAATAACCAAGTAAAGCTCGCCTCTGGCAAAAAACCAATCCCAAGTAAAATCGCCCGTACCGCGAGCCTGCAACCTCGCGCCGAATGGTTGCTCGACATTTCGGCCTCCGAGGAAGATCTATGGATGGGTTTCCATAAACATGCTCGATACAATGTGCGTCTTGCAGAACGCGCTGACTCCGTCACAACGTTATTCAAACCAAGCGAGGCGCCGCTCGAAACATTTTATGCACTCATGCAAACAACTGGAAACCGAGACGGCTTTGGCATATTCGACAAATCCTACTACGGCTCATACCTAAAAACACTGAGTGATGATGAAGGCTATATGGTCGTTGTTACCATCGAGGGCAAGCCAGCAGCTGCCGGATTATTTGTTATATACGACAATCAGGCACACTACGTATTTGCCGGCTCAAGCAATGAATTTCGTAAAATTGCTCCGGCATATATGGGTATGTGGGCGGCTATCAAAGAGGCAAAAAAACGCGGCTGCACACTCTTTAACTTTGGTGGCATAACTGACGATGTCAAAGGCCATGACCTCGGCGGTGTCACGGGCTTCAAAAAACGTTTTGGCGGCTACCAACTTGATCATGAAAATCCTACCGACCTCATCTATAAACCATGGAAATACCGGTTATTTACCCTCTACAAAACCCTGCGCTAATTTTCGGCTACATTTAGTACACGACCAAAATTTGGCGGCCGCCGCCGTTCATACTCGCTTGCAGTGCTCCTGCCGACAAATATACACTCCCGCGTATCGGGTCATGCAGGTAAAATCCAACGGGGTTGTCTGCTGAGCCTTCTACGCCATACACTGTTCGGACGTGCTGATTTTTTGCGGCATGGACGACGCCACTCGTTGCAGTGTTCCAGCTGTCATCGATTGCGCTCATACCCATTACGCCCCACATAACAACTGGTTTTCCTGCGTATATCGCAGAGGCTACACTCGCTGCAGATGGGCTATATATCACATCTGCGCTCCGACCAAATGAACGAGCCGCTTTTGCAACCGGGCCAGCGTACACACCCCATCCGGTTACATTTAATTTGCCGTTTACATCACCCACAAACTCAACATTTGGGTCTTGCCAGGTGTTTGTGACTGTGTCGCGCGGCTGTGGAGCGTAGCCTATCCGACCGAGAATTTCATCGTCATTGGTGCCAACGCCATAGTATGCGAGCGCCATACGAAGAGAGGCTGCCTCGCAGCTTAAGGCGTGCGCTTGACGGAAAAAAGGCACGCCTAACTTACGCACCTCATAGGCGCTCGTAAATTGATTGCTATAGGCTACGCCTGTCAAACCAAAAACCGGCTTTATGCCAGGGGCAACACTATAACTATAGGTTGTCTGATAGCCATATCCAGCCGGAGTAAAGATCATAGAATTACCTGACCATGTAAATGAACCGTTCACCTGGGGAGAGATGCTGAAGGCGGTTTGTGCACTGACATGATCAACGGGTTGATCAAAAGTAAGCTTCACGGGCGCGTTCAATGCGATGCGGTTGCCGCTTGGTTGTGCGCCAATGACTTTGACCGCTCCCGGTGTCTGGGTAGTAAATACCCTATCCTCGCTGATTTTTCCACCGTTAATCGACATCGCCCCTTTAACTGCTCTCAGGTTGTAAGTAGTGCCAGGGACCACAAGGCTCGTGGTAAAACTATAGCGACGAGCGTTCTCCCAAGCACCCTTTCCAGGCATGGTAAATACAACGGCACCATCGTCCTTCACCATATCTTGATCAAATTCGAGTGTGATGATTTGGTTCGGTCTGATGTAACCGGATATATTCGTAGTCACGCTAGGTTCGGCTACTGTCGTAAACGTAACTTCCGCCACGACCTGCTTGTCAGCAGGCTGCTCCGTATCATACACTTCACCTCTGTATGATTTTCCCTGAGCCAAATCACTAGAAAGTTTCCAGGTAAAAGTGGTGTCGTCTTTGCTAGTTGGTTTCTTTGAGACTACCGGAATATCACCGGCTATCTCGAGACTTCTTAAGCCTCGATTTGTAGTATTCAGTTTTACCGATATTTCGGTGTTTACCTGCACATTTTGCGCGTTAACAGCCGGTGTTTGCGATACAATTCGTGCAGCGCGTTCTATGACGACTGGCACGATGTGTTCTGAGGGCGTTTGACTCATTATGTCAGCTGTTGGCTGGACAGATTGTAAACGTAAATGAAGTACCGAACCAGGAGCAAGCGGTTTTTTAGGCGTAAATACGAGTGCCCTCACGCCTGCAATTGATTTTTCTTTCCGCCATGTCCCTTCGACCGATTCCTGCCATGAGTACTGTACGGCGCTGCGGACAGGACGACTAAATGCTATTCGCACTGGCTCATCGTAAGCATGATTGATGACTGGCTGAACATAAGCAACACTGTGCGCATACGCTACGCTTTGCAGCGCTACTAGAGCAAAAAGGCCAGCCGCTAACATGAACCCGATTTGAAACACAAATTTATGCGCTTTGGTAACGAAAAGCTGATTTGTCAAATGGCGTACAGGAACAGCCAAATGCGCAAACAACTTCGCTCGCTTATTTTGAGTCCACAAAACAAACCTAGCTATGGGAACAAACTTATTTTGACCGCTTATTTTACTGCTGTTGACTCTAATCCGGTACGTCCTACTTTTGTGTTTTATAGGAATTGTTGTGTGTTTCATGGCAAATTTTTATTTTGGGCGCCGAATACCCGTTTACATAAACTAAATATGTCGGCTACATTTGATCGAAGTATATATAGGTAAGATTTGAGGCCATCCCTGGGCTAATCAGCATTTCGCTGTAGTTTCCGCGGAAGTCATAGTTGAATTGGCTGATCCATATTGAACCGTCAGCGTTGACTGCTTCAACCCACATAACATGTCCGTAATAACCAACATTCCAAACTGCTACTGAGCCGACTCGAGGAGTTGAACCGGTTGGTATTCCTGCGCGCGCCGCATTGCCCGGCCACTGGTTTGCGTTACCTACACCGCCCCAATACGGCATGTGGCCGTAGGTGCTGTAGACTTTCCATGCTGTATAGCTCACGCACTCACGGTTATACATACCCCAGTTGTCGATGGTGTTGTCTAGTGCGTAGTTTGTTCCCCAATATCCTCCCCATGGACTAGGCGTTGATGAAGGATAGCCTCCCCTGTTAGGGTCGCCCGCTATGACTCCGCTAGCTGTACCGCCGCTCAACCGTCGGTTTTCAGCAGCCTGCTGAGCGCGGAGCTGGGAAACTTTGCTATTGTTCGCCTTAATTTGTGCGTCATACTCAGCCTGCTTTGCTTCGTTCATGTTGAGTAGCTCCCACTGTTTTGAGCGATCGGCATTGAGCTGGGACTGCTGAATCTGCATTTCCTTAATTAGTTGCTCGACTTTTGCTTTTTGTATTTGTAGTTGCGCTTCAAGCTCTGCGATTTTTTTCAAGGTATCTTGTAGCTTGTTTTGCACTCGGGAACGATACTCCTGTTTGTCAACATAATCGCTAAAGTCTCGGCTGCTAGCCAGCATTTCTAACGAACTCGGTGTGCCATCGACATACATGGCTTTAACATCTTCTGCCAAAATAGCCTTTTGACGAGCTATCTCTGCTTGCGCTTCGGCAATCTGTTGTTGCAATTGTGCCTGCAAATCCATGTTCGTGTTGATAGAAGCCTGTAGCCCATCGATCTGCTGTTGCAATTTTTGGATAGCATCTGCATAGCTTTGCGCGACCATCTCAAGTTCGCCGAGGGCGGCTTGGCTGGCTGCGTTTTGCTGATTTAAGGCGTCGATTTGCTGCTGATATGTCTGTGCCCAAACGATGTGCCGCAAAGAAGGCATTGATATCGAGCCGACGAACAACAACACGGTAGCCACAAGCATAGCGGTACGCGCTAAGCGCACGGGACGACGTAACAGTGTTTGAGAGACTTTTTTTTGCATATTTTTCTGTATTTGCGTGAACATGCTTATGATATCATATCTGAGCAGCTCAAGCAACCCTCCTTATATCCGGTAAATCGTTGTGATATTTTCTATTTTTTGCAATTCTTCCGCTGCGAAAAATTGGTGAGAAAGAAATACTCGAATACAACATCCGAGTAAATTTCGTTTTATTTTATTTCTTTGGCGTTTTAAATTTGAGATATCGCTGCGTGGCAATAACAGATGAAGCAGCTCCAATTAGTATACCAAGCATAAGCTGCATGATCAAGAGCGTCCAGTAGTGCTCTTGAAAATATTGCTGGCTATAGGAGATATCGAGAAGACCTAGGCTAGTGGCCTGGAGCGAGCTCGAAGCCGTAATAAAGAGTGCGTTGATTATCAGTATAGAAATGATTGCCGAAAAAACACCATAAATAATGGTTTCGACCACAAACGGTGCTCGGATGTATCCGGTACTAGCTCCAAGGAGGCGCATAATTTGCAGTTCATCGCGCCGGTTAAAGATAGCCATCTGAATCGTGTTGAAAATAATCAGGATAGAGATGAGGGCAAAAATAGCCACTGCAGCTATACCGGCTCGTTGCAAGATATTTGTAGCATGGGTAATTTTGTCTATAGTCGTACGCCGCTCCCCGCTATCCGAAATAGGGTCGGACTGTAGTTTTTGCCATTGGGGTTTTGTTACAAACGAGCGAATTTCAGCCATTTTATTCAGATCACGGGGTTTGATCTTTATTGTTGCTGGAAGCGGATTATCCGTTTCATTTACCGCAGCTAAGAGTTTGTCGTTACCGGCATTTTGCTTCACAAACGCTCGTAGTGCAGCCGCTTTGTCAAGATAGGTCACCTGTTCAACATTTTGTAATCTTTCAATCTCTGCGACGAAGTTTCTTGCCTGTATAGCCGTCACTTCGTCTTTAAGATATACGGAGATGTCGATTTTGTTGGTAATTTGCTCGACCTGGTTATTAAACGTCGCGTTCACGATAATTGAAAACAAGATGATGGTAAGCGTAATAATCATGGTGGCCATCGCTGCAACCGCAAGCCACGCATTTCGTACGAAGTACAGCCCCCCCGTTTTTAGTATTCTTCCAAAAGTAGTTCTTCGTCTCCCCATTTATATTCCTCGCTGTTTCAGTGTCGGTTTTTCGCTGTAGGTAGCATTTGCACGGTCGCTCACAACTTGTCCATTTTTGATGGTTATAACACGGCGCTTTAGTTTGTTCACAATTTCTTGATTATGGGTAGTCAGAAGTACCGTGGTGCCATAACGATTAATTTTTTCTAGCACGGCGATAACATCCCAGGCATGTTTTGGGTCGAGGTTGCCTGTCGGTTCGTCGGCTATGAGTATTTTCGGTTGTCGTACAATTGCTCGTGCGATTGCGACGCGTTGCCGCTCGCCGCCGCTCAGTTCCACGGGCATTCGCTTTGCTTTGTCTTTAAGATTCACGATGTCGAGCACTCGCGGCACGGTGTTATTTATTTCTTTTGTGCTTACTCCAACGATTTCGAGCGCAAATGCGACGTTTTCAAACACCGTCCGATTTGGTAGTAATTTAAAGTCCTGGAACACGACACCTATTTTACGGCGCAGTAGCGGAATGTCTTTGTCGGGAAGTTTGTCGTAATCTATGCCACCCACAATTATCTTGCCGCTGCTTGGGCGTTCTTCTCGAGTCAACAGTTTTAGCAGCGTTGATTTCCCTGCTCCACTCTGACCAATGACAATCACGAACTCTTTTGGTTCCACGTGCAGACTCACTCGGTCCAGCGCAGTCCCGAGTGTTTTTCCGTAGGTTTTCGTTACCCGATCCAACAAAATCATTAGCAGTATTATAGCACGATAACGCTCATGCCAGGGTAGTCGATAAAGACCGCGAAGTCCTTGTCCAGCGTCAGTAACGGCTCGCCCGTTTCCAACGCTGTCGCTGCAACCCAAAGGTCGTTATCGGACAGTGCCCGGCCTCTCGTACGGCAGTACAACCACAGTTCAGCGAAGCAATCTGCCGTCTGCACCGTCGGTAAAGCAATGCCGACTTCACCATCACTCATAAACTGTTGAAGCCGACTCTCGTTCTCTTGCCTTCTTTTCCCGCCCAAAAATCCCTTCTGTATTTCCGCCACCACAGCTAAGGGTAATGTCATAGTTTCAGTCTGTTTGAGCTGAGCTGCAACCCTATTATCTTGGTCGAGAAATGCTCGATAAATGTTCGTGTCAAGCAGCATAGTCGCTAATCATTCCATGGTTCCTCTGCCCAACTTTTACGCGTAAGTTCTTTTTGCAGTTTTTCATCTTCATCAAGTATCTTTGCTGCCTCTGGGTCAAAACCACTCCCAAACAAATCTTTAACCTTATCAAATGCACTCGGTCTCAAACCAGTTGAGGCTACATGAGCGCTTTTTGACAATTCTTGGATGATAACCGTATTGATACTTTCTCCCGTTGCTTGTGCGCGACGTCGCAAGTACCGGCTGACAGGCAGCGGCACATTACGAATGGTGAACTGGGTGGTACGCGGATTTGCAGGCATACAGGCACTATAGCAGGCATGCAGGCAAACTGTCAATACTTAATCCGTTATTTCCGCAAGCACTCGTGCCGGCGCAGCATCTACCTGTAGTGGAAGAGGGAGTGCATAGACTGTAAACTCCCTATCAACCAGTTGGTCAAGATTTGTAAGGTTTTCAATGATCAGTATATCTGCACCCAAAAGCTGCCGGTGGCACGGATAATCCTCTAAGCCGTCTGGACTACAGGTGTCACTGCCGACCATATTGACCTTTTTAGCAACCAAATATTCCGTAACTTCAGCTGTAAGAACCGGGTAGTCGCGAAAATACGCATCGGCATGATATTTTTCACCAAATCCAAAATACAGCAGCACGATGTCACCCTCACGGATATCCGCGGTCTGAAGCGCATCAAAGCCGTCACGAACATCAATGCATACACCGCGTGAAATAAATCGCTCCACCGGAACTTCTTCTACAGTTTTTCCGTCTGCGATCATATGCATCGGCGCATCTATGTGCGTGCCGACGTGCGTGCCAAGCGTTATAACATGGTCACAGAACCCGTCTTTTTCGAGCATTCCCGCAGCTTCAATCTTTACCCTAGGATCCCCCGGATACACCGGCGTTTCCTCTGTAATCGGTTGTGAAAGATCAATGATCATTTTCCCTCCATTTCATCTAATTCCGTCCAAGTGTGTGATCCAGGTAGGCGATGATGAGGGGGTTGAGGTCGCCGGAGAGAATCTTGTCCGGGTCAGAAGAGGTGTAATCGGTGCGGAGGTCTTTGACCTGTTTGTAGGGATGCAGCACATAGCTGCGGATTTGATTGCCCCACGCTGCTTGCTCGTTTGGTCCTTTTAGCTCGCTGACTTTTTCAGCATGCTGCTCCATTTGGAGCTGCGCCAAGCGCGAACGTAAAATAGTCATGGCAGTTTCGCGGTTTTGCAGTTGGCTTCGTTCGTTCTGTATGGCCACCACGATGTTTGTTGGGAGGTGCGTAACGCGAACCGCTGAATCGGTCGTATTGACACTTTGGCCTCCATGTCCGCCGCTACGGTAAACATCTATTTTCAAGTCTTTTTCATCAATCTCGACATCTTCCGGCGCGTCAATCTTCGGCATGACTTCTACTTTAGCAAAGCTCGTTTCACGGCTCTCTGCGTTGAAAGGGCTCAACCGCACTAGGCGGTGCACGCCGTGCTCGCCCTTCAGCTTTCCATATGCAAACACCCCTGATATTTCTAGGGTCGCGCTCTTGAAGCCACCTTCGTCAGCCGGGGCTTCCTCAAGGAGTGAAACTGAATAACTATTTTGTTCAGCCCATCGCGTGTACATACGCAGTAACATGCCCGTCCAGTCCTGTGCGTCTGCCCCACCCGCACCGGCATGAAGACTCATGATCACATCGTGGTCATCGTATACACCGGAAAACTTTAGTTCCTCTTTGAGTTCTGTAAATGTTTTTTCTGCTAATTTTACCTGTGCTGCCACTTCGTTCACTATAGTTTTATCACCAAGTGCAAGCAACTCAACGGCATCATCAAGAGTCTGTTTTAGTTCGACCCACGGTTCTAGCCGTTTCTCCAGACTCGCTTGCTCTTTGGCAACCTTTTGTGCAGTTTCCGGGCTATTCCAGAAATCAGGCGCAGTAGAGAGAGAATCAAGCTCTCTTTTGCGATTTTCGAGTTTTATATAGCCAATCCGCTCAAGCGCCTCAGCTACTAGCGTATGAAGCTTTTCCGTTTGCCTTTGTAAATCTTCCACTTAGACTCCCTGCTGCCAAAGCACGGCAATCTGTTCATTGAGTTCCTCTGCTAGTTGTGTGTTCACACTTCCGTAGACTCCTAAGCCACCGACACCGTCGGCAAACATCGCCCGAGTTACTTCAATAATGTCCTGCTTTGTCACCGCCTGAATTCGTTCTGGCACAGCGTAATAGTCGTCGACATATTCATCAAAGAAATATCGTCCCGTATAACCACCTGCTGTACTCGCAACTGTTTGGGCACTGCGTTGGTAGCGGCCAATGGCATAGGCCTGTGCGGCGGTTATATCTGCTTCCGCCAATTCACCACGAAAGAGGTTACCCAGTTGTTCGATGATTATATCGAACAGCGCTGGTGCGTTTGCCACCGAAACCTGACTACCAAACCATAGATTACTACTGAGCTTTATTTGCTGGAAGCCACTATTCATACCGTACACGAGGCCTCGCTCACGTGCCGTCCCTAAGATCTTGGAGTACAGCGTTTCCGTGAGGAGTGCATTCACAAGCCCAAGCGCATCCAATTCACGTTCTTCAAGCCGCCGACCTAAAAATGTATCTATGTAAAAATATACGGTGTCGACTGTTTCGTTAGGGATGCACACTGGATTTTTGAGTGTTTTAACTGCTTCATCCGGCATAATAAAACGCTCACCGCGTGGCAGCTGAAACTCTTCAAAAATACTAAGGAGTTTGGTCTTACGTGCTGGAGTAATATTTCCTGCTACGACAAATCGCATGTTGTCTGTTGTGTGTGTCCGGCGATAGTGCTCACGTACATCGTCGAGTGTGACGTTATCCATTAACGCAAGTCGTTCCTTATCTGTTTCCGAAACAAGCCCATAGGCCTTGCGACTTGAGGCGCCCAACTGGCGGTAGTGATTGTTCGCCCGAGCGGCTAGCTCTTCGCGTACATTTCCAAACTCGGCATCAAACTCTTCTTGCAAGAACAAGGGTTTGTCGATGGCCGTCCGCAGCAAGCGTATCACTCGTTCCCATTCGAAATCAGCACATTCCAGCTCATATACTATGTCATATACATCTGTACTTGCGTTGCTGTATGCACCATTTTTCTCTACTTCCGCCTGAAAATCTCTCGCTCTCGGGTACTCATCGTTTGCCCCAAGCAGGATGTGCTCCATCAGGTGCGGTGTTTCCCACTTTTCGCGCGCAACAAGGTACTCACCTGCTCGAAAGTTAATGTACACATTCATGACGGTCGCATCTGGAACGTGTATCAGCAATCCTTTTGCGCCGTTATCGAGCGTGACTTCTTCTACGGTGTGTTTCATGGTATGTCGTGTGACTGAGACTTGCGAGCTTCGGTGAATCCATAAATGCACCAGACCCGATCGCTGCGCCCTACTTTCTCTTTCTTGCTTTTGCCTTTCGCTGTCGCTCACGTTTGTTAGCTTTTGCGCGGTCTTTGGCGGAAGATTTCACCCGGGATGCCTTTTTATCCCCTGTAAAGTCCTTTTCGTCAAACTGTACGGCATCGTCGATGATATCGGCTGCGTTACTAATAGAGCCACGGGCTGCACGCGTCAGTTCGGTTTCAACGGGCTGACTTAGTTCGTTCATATCAACAGGTTCTGCATGGAAAATTGCCCGGACCACCTCATGACGCAGTGAATATTGCATTTGCTCAAAAATCATTTGACCGCGGCGACGATATTCGACGAGTGGGTCGCGCTGCCCCACGCTCATCCAGCCAATGCCTTCGCGAAGATGATCCATGTTTTCAAGATGTTGCATCCAGAGGTTATCAAGTATTTGCAGATATATATCGCGTTCTACACGACGCAAGATTTCCGGTGAAAATGCAGCCTCGCGAGCCTTGTACAACTCTTTTGCCTCTTCTATGAGCACCGGCTTGACAGTATCTTGGGTCTTTGCAAAAACGCGATCTAGCGCTGCGTCATCCAAAGGCATGAGCTCACGTACGGCAGGTTCAAACTCATCAGTTGCACGAAGCGGTGAATCTGCTAGCAAACTCATTTCCTCTTCTATGTACGCTTTTACC
The DNA here is from genome assembly GCA_964425975.1 of uncultured Candidatus Saccharibacteria bacterium. Lineage (GTDB taxonomy): Bacteria > Patescibacteriota > Saccharimonadia > Saccharimonadales > UBA4665 > JAGXIT01. Next base: position 21,594 of record CAYROK010000014.1, on the reverse strand, counting down.
CGTTTACTAATATCGTCAGCCCGAAGAATTTCTTTGCGCATGGCATAGGTCGCCTTACGGTGTCGATTCATGACGTCATCGTACTGGACGACGTTTTTCCGCTGATCAAAATGAAAGCCCTCTACCTTCTTTTGTGCAGCCTCGAGGCTCTTTGTAATCATACGGTTTTCTATCGGTACGTCTTCATCTACCTTCATACGGTCTAGCACGCGTCCAACACGTTCGGCTCCAAAGATACGCATGAGGTCATCGTCCGTGCTTACATAGAACTGCGTCACGCCAGGATCGCCCTGACGACCGCTTCGACCTCGGAGCTGATTGTCAATACGACGTGATTCATGCCGCTCGCTACCGATAACAAATAAGCCCCCCAGTTGCTTAACGCCCTTGCCCAGCACAATGTCGGTTCCTCGACCGGCAATATTGGTGGCTAGGGTCACCGCACCCTTTTCGCCAGCTTTCGCGACTGTTTTGGCTTCTCGTTCGTTATTCTTAGCATTTAAAACTTGGTGCGGCACGCCAGCTTTTGTCAGCATGCCACCGAGCTTTTCATTCTTCTCAATAGAAACAGTTCCAATCAACACTGGTTGACCTTTTTTGTGCAGCTCTTTTACCTCTTTGACAATGGCCTTAAATTTCGCCGACTCGTTTCGATAAATACGATCACTACGGTCATCACGCGTTATTTTGCGATTTGAGGGTATTTCGACTACGTCAAGCTTGTATATCTGGTGAAATTCTTCACTCTCTGTCATGGCCGTACCCGTCATGCCAGAAAGCTTGTCATAAAGACGGAAGTAGTTCTGGAACGAAATGGTTGCAAGGGTCATTGACTCTTCCTGGACTTCAACACCTTCTTTCGCTTCGATAGCTTGGTGCAAGCCTTCGTTGTAGCGACGTCCAGCCAGCAACCGCCCAGTAAACTCATCCACAATGACAATTTCACCATCATTCGTCACCACATAGTCTTTGTCGCGCTTGAACAATGTCTGCGCTCTCAACGCCTGCTCAAGATGATAGAGCGTACGAATATTGTCGCTCCCGTAAAGGTTTTCTATGCCGAGAACTTTTTCTATTTTGTCAACACCGTCATCGTTTAGTACCACTGTTTTTCGTTTTTCATCAACTTCATAGTGCTTCGGGGTCAATTGACGAACTGTTTTTGCGAACTGCGCATAGGCGTTTCCGGGCGTCACGCTCGGCGCACTAATAATAAGTGGTGTGCGAGCTTCGTCAATGAGGATAGAGTCTACTTCATCGACAATTGCGTAATTAAGGTCACGTTGGCGAAGTTGATCTGTTTCGCGCACCATGTTGTCGCGCAAATAGTCGAAACCAAACTCGTTATTTGTTCCGTACGTAATATCCGCTGCATACGCTTCATGACGAGTACACGGTTTGAGATGACGAAAACGCTCATCTTCATGTTCTTCGTTGGTGTACTTTGGGTCGAAAATAAACGAATGGTCGGCCATAATTACTGCCGTGGTGAGGCCTAAGAAATGATAGACTTGACCCATCCAGCCAGCATCGCGCTGTGCAAGATAGTCGTTGACCGTCACCAAATGAGCACCGTTTCCTTGAAGCGCATTTAAAAACATTGGGGCTGTTGCCACGAGGGTTTTACCCTCACCCGTTTTCATTTCGCTGACATTGCCCTCATGCAGCACCATACCACCAATCAGCTGGACATCGTAGTGACGCTGCTTAAGCGTCCGAGTGGCGGCTTCGCGTACAAGGGCAAATGCATCTGGAAGAATGCCGTCAAGCGTCTCTTTTTTCAGGCGCGTGCGTAGCTTGTCTGTCTGCTCGCGCAGTTGTTTGTCGGTCATTTTTTCGTATTTTGGCGCAAGGTCATTTACTGCACGCACACGCTTCCGCAGGCGCTTAATAGTTTTTGCTTGTGGGTCACCCAAAATACGCTTAAGAACTCTATTCATCCCTACACCTCCACATAATGTCACTCAATTACGTCACAACCATTGTACCCTGTTTGGCAGCCTATGGAAAGAAGAACGAATCGAAAATAGTGCCTTTTAGGCTTCTGTTTTTTCGCGCTTAAGCCGTCGGGCGAGACGGTGCCGGAGTCCGTAGCTACTATGTTTACCCTTATATTCAGCGAGCTGGCGGCGTATCTCTACCACAGCGATGTCAAAAGCAGCATACATATGCGTTGTGGTTTCTTTTGCGGCTAGTGTACCGTGAGGCAACTGAAGCGCGAGTGTACAGGTTTTTTCCTGGCCTTTTTTCGCCTCTTTAAAATGTATGGCAAGTACTGCGGCTTCTCTGGCCTTTCGAGGGATATATTTCTGAATATCCTTTACTTTTGAGGCAGTATATTTTTGCAATTTTGGGGTCAGGTCGAAGCCTTCCGCGCTAACGGTATGGATCATAACGCTCCTTGTTAGTTATATCTCTGTTCTATTGCCCATGTAGGGTTGTAAGACCTCTGGTATACGTAGTGTACCACGTTCAGTCTGATAATGTTCAATGACGGCCACAAGCGATCGCGCCAGCGAGACCGCAGTCCCGTTCAGGGTATGGAGTGCCTCTACGCGTCCGTCTTTACGACGAACACGAATGTTCAAATTGCGCGCCTGGAAGTCGGTGCAGTTACTGCAGCTTGTTAGCTCGCGGTACTTCTGGTCTACAGGAGACCAGTACTCGACGTCGTATTTTTTGGCGGCCGGTGCGCCTAAATCACCTGCCGCAATGTTCACAACATGATAAGGCACACCGAGCGCCTGCCACAGCTCTTCTTCTGTTTGTAATATAAACTCGTGCATCTCCCGGCTTCGCTCAGGTGTGCAAAAAATGTACATTTCCAATTTATTAAACTGGTGCACACGAAAAAGTCCACGAGTATGCTTGCCGTACGTCCCAGCTTCTTTACGGTAGCATGGGCTATAACCGACGTATTTCAAAGGCAATTTGTCCTCGTCAATAATTTCGTCAGCGTGGTATCCCGTAAGTGGCGCTTCGGCAGTACCGATAAGCGTCAGGTCTTCCCCTTCAACAAAATATTCGTTGCCGCTTTCGTCACCGCGAGGCGCAAAACCTGCTCCTGCCGCCATGCGCGAACTAACCATGTGCGGCACGGTGAGGTATGTAAAGTCTTTTTTGAGCACAAAATCAAGCGCATATTGCGTTATGGCATTTTCGAGCAGTGCTAAATCGCCTTTGAGATAGTAAAATTTCGCTCCGGCTACCTTTGCGCCGCGTTCAAAATCTACCCAATCGCGGTCGGTAGCAAAATCGAGATGGTCTTTCGCACCGCTTGTCTGTTCGCCAACTTTCTTAATTTCTACACTATCTTCTTCACCCCCCAGCGGCACATCATCAAAAGCTGGGTTTGGCACAGTTTCCATCTGGGATTGCCATTTTCCCTCTGTGACTTTCAGCTCATTTTCGCGGATAGCGATTTCTTCTTTGAGTTTTTTGCCCTGCTCAATCTGCTCGATTGAAGGCTTTTGACCTTTCATTGACTCAGTCAGAGCGTTGCGTTGCGCCCGTAAGTCTTCTACCGTCGTCAGCTGTGCCCGACGTTGTTCGTCTGCTGCCAACAATGCCGCTACATCGACATTTTTATAGCCTTTTTCGTGCGCCTTCCGCTGAACTAACTCAGCATTCTCACGTATAAATTGTATATCTAGCATGAGAATAGTATAGCGCGATACATATCAAGAGTTAAGCTATCACTTTTTCCGGATGGCATTGAGAGTAAGTTCTGTGCGCGCCCGGGCGTAGTTACAGTGTTCGCAGGGACCGCCCATTGCAGCCGTGCCCACGGCTGGCATGTTTTCGTTGTCCATGCATGCCTTCATATCGAGCAGCGTCTGCTCTACCCAGTCACTCGAGCCATGGTACGGAAATACGTGAGTCTCAAACTCAACGACCCCGTCAAACGTGTCTTTACCCGGATTGCCAGTGGCATACACAAAATATCCAGTGTCACTGACCGTAAATCCGTTTTGCCGTAAAAGCCACTGGTAAACCTCCATTTGCCGACGGTACATGTCGTGCCAAGTACCTTTTTCTCCAAGCGCTTTGACGGGCTTCGCTTTGGCCGTTGCTTTGTAGTCTACGACTATAAGTGCGCCTTTTGAGTCAACCCATACATCATCAACTGCGCCAAAAACATGTAGATTCGTTGGTACGTGGAGTGTAGAAATGCCGGTAAAATTAGCTCGCCAAGTGTCAAGATCTTTGTGCTGGAACGGTACGGCTTTTACACCAAATGTTGCCATAAGCGGGTGAGCCTTGCCTTCTTTGCGATACAAGTCGAACTCTTTTTTGAAGAGTTCGTCGATGGTTTTGTTGATATTAAACGGCGGGCTGCTGGGTCGAGTAATTTTGTGACGTACATCCAGCCAAAAACAACGAGGGCACTGCATATACAGCTCAATCTTACTGCGGCTAACTTTGTATGGCTGTACCTGCCCCGTTTCATATGGACGCGAGCGTTCCCTCATATAATTCATATCCTTCAGTATACAGTTTTTACGATTTTAGGGATAAGACTGCCAGAGTTTCAATGTGGGGAGTTCGCGGGAAAAAGTTGTATACCTGTATTCCTTCGCAGCAGTAAGCTTGCTGCAAAAGGGTCAGATCGCGGGCCTGGGTTGCGGGGTTGCAACTGAGGTAAATGATCTGAGGAGGTCTTACTTCTAAGCAGCGTTCAATGACCTTTTTGTGTAACCCTGCTCGTGGCGGATCAAATATCACTGGCCTTTCAGCAACAATGTATTCCAGCGCCTTTTCGGTCGATGATTCGATCACATCTGACCTGATGTCTGATTGTACGGAGTTCAACCTCGCCATGGCAGCTGTGGCTGGGTCAAGCTCGACGAGCATAACATGTTCCTTCGCGACAGTGAGGCCAATGCTACCAACACCAGCATACATATCTACGGGGTCTCCCTGACATATCGATCGAATATTTTCCAAAACCTGCTGATAAACCGGTAGATTTATCTGAAAAAAACTGTCGACATCGTAGTGAAATTCTTTGCCTAGCAGCGTGTCACTCAAGCGACAATTACCTTCTTCATAAAGCAGCCGTGTTCGCACCGAAGCAGGTGACTTTGGGTTGCTATGGTACACCCGCAACCCGTTAAGAGGACTGCCCTGTGAAGAGTGGTTTTTTACCTGGGATTGCAGTTTCAATCTGGGGAATTTACTTGGTTTGACAAAAAGGCTGGCAGCCGCATTGCCCTTTTGGTCACACCGAACAATGACTGTTTTAAGATCGCTGGCTCTTACGCGCAGCCGTTTTAGCTCGTCTAAAACAGCGTTCGCTGCTGCGTCCACATCAGACATGGCGAGTACACTACCGTGTACTACGTGCTTGCCATGACGGCCTCGCTGATGAAGCGCCAAATGCAATCCATCATCGTCACCCCAAAAGCTGTATTCCATTTTATTTCTATAATGGAAAACCCCTGGCGGGTTTTCCAGCGCGCGGGGCGGCGAAATAAATTCGCCGTCTCCGGCTGCCTTTCCTGACACCACATCAAGCCCGGAGTGGGCGAAAAGCTCCTCGACGATGTCTACTTTGGCGCGGTTTTCCGCTTCAAACGTCATTATCTGCCACGGACTCGTGGCGAGGTAGTTTAGCTCAATAGGCTCAACACGGTCAGGTGAAGCAGTCATGATCTTTTCGGCAATCGCTTCGGCATATGAGCTTTTTTGTTTTATCAACCGTACGCAGACGCGCTCACCCGGTAAGGAGTTCCACGCAAATACCTTACGGCCATCGGCCAGCTCACCCATTCCCTGCCCGCCATGCACCAACTTCTTTATCTCAACGACTTCCACGCAGCACAATCTTTCGTAGTTCATCTACCGTGTCGACCAATCTGTTGGGGTAAAGCAAACGAAGTCCCTCACGCCCAGCATAACCCCATGAAACCGAGACAACTTTGAGACCAGCGTTGTGTGCTGAAACAATGTCAATCTTTTCATCACCCACGCACCATACTTGATTTACGTCCAAACCTTCGCGCCTCACAAGTCGACGCATGGTCCAGGCCTTCGAAAGAAAGCTAGCTCCACCATAGACTCCGTCAAAGTACTGGAAAAGACCGTGCCACTGAAGATATTTTTCCACATTCTCGGTACGATTTGTACTTACCACAAAAAGTTTAACCTCGTTTTTGTACAAATCTCGAATAAGGGTGTCCATACCCTTAAATACTTTTATGCTACGCAAATGTTTACGAAAAAGTCTCCTCCCCCATATTGCGAGGTAGGCTATTTTCCACATTGACAAGTCCATTTCTCGCGCGATTCGGTACATAGATTTACTCCGATACTGGTCAATGACCGCCGGATGAATTGCACGCGGGTTGCCTCGAACGCCCTCGTACATACGCAGTAGCGCCGGAAGACTATCCACTATCGTCCCATCAAAATCAAAAATTACCGACTTAACTGCCATGCGTCTAACTATACCAAACTACTGTTCATCTATTCATTAACGGAAGTTTAGCGAGGTATTCGTGCGTTCCTGAATGTAACACAATTAAATCCACCCTCTTTAAAATCACGACAAGCCCTAGGTCGACTGTCGTATATCGTGCACACCCTTTGACCGCTATCATTTCGTATCAGATTTGCGCAATCTTCTTCAAGTAGGTAATTTGTCCTTCTGAAGCCAGCTGCGTTCCCTCTTGATTCTTCTTTTGTTAGCGGCCTCATGCTCACTCCTTGATTGGTCATCATTTCAGCCTCGGGTGCAGTAAGCGGAATGACAGTATTACGTAGACAACACGCCGCAATACAACTGGCACAGTCTTGCCTACTAGGTGAAACCTCACCGGGGATAACAGGAAGTTGTTTTGTTTCAGATGGTGCTGGCATTCTTATATTAACATTAGCATATTTATAGAATAAATACAACCTTCCGTTCGCTATATGTGTAAGAAATAGTACATTTTGTTTCTCAGAAATAGCTGTACAATAAAGATATAACTAAGGAGGTTTAAATGGCAGATGTTAGTGGTCTAGAAAAACAACTTGATGATGTGTTCGGGAAACAGGCTCCAAAAATGCCTGAAGGTGGCAAAAAGTTTTTTGTAGAATGGCTCCCTATTTTGACGCTCATCGGTGCAGTCCTGAGCGTGCTGTCGGCTTGGACGCTTTGGCAGAGTGCAAACCGCGTAAACGAACTTGTCGGCTGGGTGAATGACGTAAGCAAGGCTTATGGTGGTAGTAAAGTTTCCACAGGAGATGTAACCCTTTGGGTATGGCTAGCGGTTATTTTTACAGCCGTGCAGGCTGTTATTTATTTCATGGCATATAACCCACTCAAAGCTCGCCAGAAAAAAGGATGGGACTTACTGTTTTATGCTAGCTTACTGAGTGTCGCATATTCAATTCTGATGCTATTTATTGACGGTCGTGGGTTTGGTTCATTACTCTTTGGGCTTTTGGCTACGGCTCTTGGCTGGTGGATTTTGTTCCAGATACGCCCTGCATACCTGGGCAAGCATCCTGCTGAATCGGCTTCCAAAGAATAGTTGGTCCTAGACCAAAAACTGCCCTTTCATGGGGCAGTTTTGTTCTAATTTAAGGTCGACAGCTACTTTTCAAGGCGATGGATTTGCTCGTGATTGAGGCCAAAATAATGAGCAACCTCATGCCAGAGCGTGTGGCGAATGTTCTCATAGAGACTTGCTGCGTCGGTACTTTGCTCAAGTAGCGGGTTCTTAAACAGTGTGATTACGTCTGGCACCATTGGCTCCCTGCCCTGGCGCTCCGGCAGCGGTACGCCACTGTATAGCCCCAGCAATGTTTCATTGCAGTACAGCTTTAGCTCATGTCTCTGCTGTGTCGAGGGCTCATCTTCAGTAACAATTGCGACATTTTTCACACGGTCACGATGTTTTGGAGGCAAACTTTCAAAGGCCCTGTCTATCAGCTCGTGAAATATTTCGTCAGATATATCATTCACGCTAAATAACAACCTCTATCGTTTTTACCGGAACCCTTAGAGAGGGGCCATTACAATCTGGGAACAAACTATCTTCTGGCTCTTGATTGCCTACGACGGTAAGATGTCTTCGAACATACTCTACGCAAGAAATCTGATGTAAACGCAACGCAATCTCAAAACCATGTTGTTCAGATGCGGTTATAACAGGTTCTAAAAGTTTCCCCATAATAATCGCATGCCTGCCCCGTCTTGAAGGAGGAGGTTCGATACGCATCAGCGCCCTAACGACCATATCCTCACCAACAAAATCCTGGATTCGTGTTTCTGCAATTTGGCGTGTTAATACTTCGACCGTATTATCATTTAGTGACTTTCCACCGTAGAACTCTTGGATTCCGACTAACTGCCTAACGGTGTATGCTAAAGTGCGTCTTTCGTTACTCATTTTTCAAACACTAGACGCGAGAGGAGCCAGTCGCGTGGAAGGATGCTTAGGAAATAGCCTGCGCGAGGCCCGCTGGTTTTGCCAATAAGCAGCCGATACAGCGCGCTAAACATGTCCTTTGGCTGCATGCCGAGTTCATCCTTGAAGCCGTAGAGCGCAAGATGGAAATATTCACCATCAGCATCCGACGGAGCAGCAGCAACTTTTTCTGCTAGCCCAGCGAAGAGTTTTACCTCATTTTCGTTAAATTCGCTTTTTTCTATCTGTTCTCGCAAAGCAAATTTCACTTCGTCGGGCGCACGCTTGTCCAGCCAGGCATCGATAAACTGGAGCTCTCTGCGGATAATTTCATGCTCTTGCTCGGCAATATTTGCATGTTCCGTACGTTTTATTACCTCAAGTGTCCGTGCGGGGTCGCGCAAACTTGCCTGATAGCTCGCCACGAGATGGCTAAACGGCACCCGGCTTACGGTGCGCTCCGCATTACCCCGGGTACAAATATACAAAAGCTGTTCTTCATCCGGCGTTTTTTCTGGCTTTGCTGCCAGTGCAGAGTACTCGTCCATAAGTTTTACTACGCCACCAACAGGGTCAAAATAAAGCCGTTTGCTCGGAGCAGAGCCTAGTATGAAATAGCGTACCACTTCAGCCGGCATAATAGTTGCACCTTCTACTGCGTCGAGTCCTGTTCCCTTGCTAGCGCTCATCTTTTTTGTATCACCTGCCATGTTGATGAAGTCATACGGGATTGGGTATGGCTCTGGAGCTTCGTAGACATCTTTCATGATCTGCACGCCCGTCGCATAGCTGCCGCCTGCGCTCGCATGATCGCGACCAAACGGTTCAGCAGTAACACCCAAAAGCCACCAGCGGCCTGGCCAATCCAGCCGCCAATCCAGTTTTACATTGCCATCATCGTACTGAGTGGTTTGCTCGTGACCATCTGCATCGATATAGACGAGTGTTTTATCCTCGGTGTTAATGCGGGTAAACCGGCGGTTTTTGAGGCGGCCATTTTCCATCACCTGTATCGGCGACCATTGTTCATCGAGCTGGCGACCCGACACCGTTTCGAGGGCTTTGCGTGCCTCTGGCATTCGTGCGAGAGCCTGCTCGATCGCTGGCACGATTTCCCCAGCCCGATACTTTTTATGTGCGTAGATGTACTCAACTTCTATGCCCAGTTTTGAGCCCGCCTCTTTGAAGCCATCGAGAAAATAGTCGCCATAAGAGCGATTGCTGCCATCTGGCGCCGGGGCATCACAGAGTGGCATGCCGAGATATTTTTCATACTCGGCCGGAATGTTGACGGGAATTTTCCGTAAGGCATCAAGATCATCGACAAAATGAATATGGCGAGCAGTTCTGCCTCGCCGGCGCAGTTCGAGCATTACCGCATCGGGCGTCAAAAGCTCGCGAATATGCCCCAAATGGTAGGTGCCACTTGGCGACGCGCCGGATTCGATCAGGATTTCTCCCTCGGACATACGAGCAATCAGCTCGTCAACAATTGTATTTAGCCACTGCATGACCTCTATTGTACCGAAAGAGCCTCCAGACCACAAAACATTGCATTATTATTTAAAATGTGCTATTATACGAAAATGAAGAACGCTCCTACTATACATAGTCAGTCAGTGCTCGACCATCAGCGTCCAGATGGCGTTCTTGGAGAATGGAATCTTATACCAGAAGAGGCTTGGAACACTCATCAGAAAGTTGCTGATACAACCCGCGGTTTCGCCTCACTAGCTAACGCTACGAGCGCAATCGGTGGTGAAACAACGCGCCAGGGTACACATGATTTTGCACGTGGTGATCATTTTAAAGGCATTGTCAAAATAGGTATTGGCCGAACGCTAGATGTCGTTGATGGCTTCGTTGCAAAACGATTTGGCACTCGTTCAAAAACGGGCGCCGCTGTCGATGCGGGCATAGATAAGGCTCTTGTCGTTGATGCAGCAGTTACACTCACGCGAGCCGGAGTGTTACCAAAATATTTTGCCGGTGCTACAGCAGTACAGCAGTCGCGGATAATGGCCGAGAACGCAAAGATCAAGAAGGCGGGCGGCGAACCAAACCCTAGCAAAGATGGTAAGCATAGTATGGCAGCGATTTGGGTCGCAATTGGGCTTCGCGGTATGGAGACTACGTTCAAAACAAATAGTCACAAGAAAGCAGCACGTATTGCCGGTGTGGCTGCTCTAGCAGCGGAAGCTGCTTCGCTCGGGCTGAGCGAAGCAGCTATCCATGGTTATCGAAAACAACACCGAGAACTAATCACGAAAGATTGATCTGAGCTATTTGATGTAGTACACGACTTGGACTGTGTAGGTTAGCTCGTTTTCACCGGGCTGAACTGCCATGCTCGGAGCGACCGAACCAACTGCCTTGACTGAATCCATTGTCGCAGCGAGTGGCATAGGGTAGCCGTATCCATCACCGCTATCTTCCACACTTTTTACGGCGCCGAGCTTGAATCCAAGGTTTTTTCCTTGCTGTTCGGCTTTTGTACGAGCTTCTTTTGTGGCCTGGTCGCGACCTTTGGACTCTAGTTCTTTTTGTTTTGCTTTACTAAAGCTTGCTTGCGGTGTCACTGCTCCGCTCGGGTTCGTCGTAAGCAAGTAATCTTGAGCTTTTTGTGCCATTTCTCGCGTAGAGGTTGTGGCAGTTACCTGTAGTGAGTAGGTATGGGTACGGTCTTCGTCGTTATAAAAATAGTAGTCGCGGTAACCACTGGCGTTAGTTTTGATATCTTTATCTGCAATGCCCACTTTTTTTAGGCCTGCGACAACTTCATCGCTTTTGGCGGTTAGTTCTTTAAGCCCCGCAGCTTTGTCAGTATTTTTAAACTCATAGCTGGGGTAAAACATAAACTCGTCTGGTTCAGCCTTTAGCGTAGCGCTACCGCTCACACTCACTGTTCTGTCACCGGCTGATGTCCTTGAGCCCCACGGCTTCCACAGTAAAAACATAACCAAAAGTGCAGCAGCCAGAACGGCACAGAGCCACCATGGATTGAAACGCAGCGTTACTGCTTTCGAGCTAGAAGAGCTCCCGTTATTTGCCATATTTGAGTCTTGAGCATCCATGCCGTCCCCTCCTGTTTATGACCCTATTGTCCACCGTACGGCATAAAAAGTAAATGACCTAACGGATAGAAATGACTTTGTACGTTATAGTTTCGGCGGGTTTTGTTATGTCGACACTTTCACCTTCTTTTTTGCCCAGCAGAGCTTTGCCGATGGGTGATTCGTCAGAAATTTTGTCGTTCGCCGGGTCTGCTTCTATTGTCCCGACAATCTGCACAGTAACTTCATTGCCCTTCGGGTGTTTGAGCGTTACGGTCGAGCCTAGCGTAACAGAAGTGCTCTTTTTAGCCTTGATTACTTCTACGTTAGCTAAAATGTGTTCGATTTCTTCCAAGCGGCCATCGTTTCGCTCCTGTGCAGCTCGCGCAGATTGATATTCTGCGTTTTCGCTTAAATCACCTAACTCGCGGGCAATCTTAATCGCTTCTGCAGTCTCGGCGCGCTTAACAAGCAGCTCCGCCTTTTCCGTTTCAAGCTCTGCAATTCCTTCTTTCGTTAAATGAAATAATTTTTTCATACGGCACCCTCCTGTAAATTCATGTTCAATCTGTCTGTTAAACCTAGTGTCGACCTATACTACTTCGTTTCGACTAATCGGTCAAGATTCGTTTCAGTTCGTCTACCGACACCAGCTCTGACGTTTCTGAAGCGCGCGCTTTATATTCATATTTTTCCGCCTCGATAGTTTTACTGCTGACAACAACTCTATGCGGTATTCCCAATAAATCGGCATCGGCAAATTTCTCACCCGGTCGTTTGTCGGTGTCATCATACAGTACGGTGACACCCCAAGACTGTGCGATTTCGCACAATTTTTCTGCATTTTTCACAACAGCCTCGTCACTACCTATTTGCACAACATATAACTGGTACGGTGCAACGGCTACCGGCCACACTAATCCCTTTTCATCGGCGAATTTTTCAGCAATCACACCCATGAGCCGCGTGACACCGATACCATACGAACCAAGATGCACAAACCGCCGTTCACCCGATTCGCTCGCAAACGCAAAATCCATTTCTTTACATTTTTGGGTGCCAAAGTTAAATATGTTCCCGACTTCTGCCGTACGATACACTTCATATGCCTCGCCCGTATCAGGAAAAAGATCACCTGGTTTCGCGATTTTTATATCGTAAAATTCCGAAGGCCGAATCACGTCACGATCCCAGTTGACGTTATATGCATGTTGACCAGATTTATTAGCCCCGGTTTCAAAGTTGACGAGATTTTCGCATGATTCATCAACGTATAGTTTCACCGCCTCCGGTAAATTGTACAAACCTGCATAGCCTGGTTCAGCGCCTGTTAGCTCAAGAACCTGGTCAGCGTTTGCGAGCTCCAGCCAGTCGGCATCGGCCACCGCCTTCAGCTTATCTCCGTTCAGTTTGTAGTCGCTACGAACAACTGCGGCAACAAACCCTTTATTTGTGCTGTACAGCATCGTTTTGGTACTAGAAGTAATAGGTATGCCCAATCTTACCACAAGCGTTTCTACGCCTTTCATGTCTGGCTCGTCTAGAAATGCAAGTTCTTTCAACTCGGATTCGGTTTCGACAGGGGCGGATTTCACCGGAGCAACTTCTGCGTTGAAAGCTTGCTTTGTGCTTGGAACCATGAAAATATAGTCTTCGCCAGCGTCACAAATAGTTTGGAACTCGTGGCTAAACTTTGTAAAAGCCCCACCGCTCGCAAAGGTGATGAACGTGTCGTCTCCAAGCCCGACACGCTGAAACACACGCGTGTAGGCGTCCATCGTTGCCTGATAAAATGCGTCGTGCTGAGCGACGTCTATACATGCGCTATACATGTCTTTCATCACAAATTCTCGGCCACGCAAAATACCACTCTTCGCACGAACTTCGTTCCTGAGTTTTGTCTGAAACTGATATACGTAGGTTGGCAAATCTTTATAGCTAGAAATATACGTTTTAAGCATTTCTATAATGGGTTCTTCATGACTCCATCCAAATCCAACCTCCGTACCGTCTTGCAGATGCGATTTGAACCAAATATCGACAACCTTTTCGTCCCAACGTCCTGTTCTCTCCCATATCTCTTTTGGCTGTAAGCTACTCATAATGAGTTCCTGCCCGCCGATAGCGTCCATTTCTTCACGAACTATTTGTTTTATACGCTCGATGACGCGCAGACCAAGAGGTGTATACGAATAGACACCTGCCATGTTTTTGTAGACATAGCCGGCTCGAATGAGAAGTTGTGCGTTCTTTGCAATTTCGTCGGCGGGTGCGGTTTTACTGGTTCGAGAAACAAGTTGTGAGACTTTCATGTCGATAATTCCTGATTAATACTTAGTATGCAGAAGAAAAGTTTGTAGTACCGCGGGGCGGCATGGTACGCGAATCAGGCTGATAATACCGTTTCATTCACTCCATTGTACCGTAAACCTACTTGAACAGAAACAGTATGCTAAATGCGAGCATATTTTTGGTAGCATGAATAAATATGGGTGGCCATAGACTGCCGGTTTGCTGGCGAACATGACAAAGTATTAGCGAAAGTATAAACGTGTCAATTGCTGCAATCCAAAGAAGGGGTTCTCCCGAACCCAGCTGGAGATGACCCGCGGCAAAAAGGATGCTTGTTACTATTGCAGCCCAAATAAAGGGTATTTTGTTTCGTAAACTTGTATAAATAAATCCTCGAAACACCAGTTCTTCGACCAGTGGCGGCAATACTACGAGACTAAGAAAAACCAGCGCCAATTCTGTTGCACTTCTAGCAGTTTCGAAACCAATTTGCTGCTTCTGCTCTGTGTCTAGTGCGGGTATGGTGTTGCTTAAGACCGACAGTACGACGATATATACCAAAATATACAGCCCAAATCCTTTCGTGGCCGTCCACATGTCGCGAAGTTGTAAGCGTATAAGTCCTATATCTTTTAAGCTCTTGCCCCGCTTACGTACCGCCCATACGATACCCAACGTCATCAGTGCTTCTGCTATCAGAATGTAATAAAACTGGGCACTAACTGCGTCACTCAGCCAGCCCGTAGCTCGCACGCTGCTCCACCCGGCTGCAGTCAAGACAAATATAAGAAAAAATGCAGCCGCGAACTGGCTTCCAATGTATAAAAATATCGCCCACAAAATATCTTGTACTGGTTTCCACGTCAGGATTTTTTGTTGAGTTGTCGGTATAGGTTCACTTGGGATGGTAGTTTTTCCTTCGGTGAGGTTCACCTGGGATGGTTTTTTTGACTTAAAAGAAGCGTTTAACATCAACAAGGGTTATTAAAATAATCAGCCCGAGCAACAGCAGGAAACTAGCGCCAACAATATTTTCTTCCATTTTTGGTGTGAGCCGTTTTGCTTTAGTGAGCCGACTCGCAAGCATCATGTACAGCCTTCCGCCGTCAAGAGCGGGCACCGGTAGCACATTCATAATAGCGAGCGTCAGTGAGATGATAGCGATGATGAACAGCATGAAAAGAAAACCAAGCGTACTACCTCCTTTCAGAACAAAATATATACCCAATGGTCCGGAAACCTGGCTACTTGCCTCTGTCTGAGCGTTCTGGCGCGCGGTGGTGTTACCGGTAAGCCCGCCGGCTATTATGCCTCCTAGACCTTGAAGCGCCGTACCGATACCTTTCAGCGTTAGTTCGGTAAATTGGGCGGTCAACCCAACGGCAACAACTGGTGCCGACCATGTAGAGCGCCGAACAACAACTTCTTGTTGCGCAATCCCTAAATAACCTTTAGGATTGTTTGTTTTCTTACTAGCCTCAACTGTCTGCGCGTCGAGGAGCGTTGCTTTGGCCATTTGTTGCTTTCCTTCACGCTCATAAGTTATGCTGACTGTTTGGCCGGCAAATTCTTTTGTAACACTTGAGAGATTTTTATCACTCCCTAGCATGACCTTCTTATTGGTCGTCTGGAAACTCACAAGTTTGTCGCGCTGTTTAAGCCCGGCTTTTTCAGCGGGTGAACCTTTTTCGGCATACCCAACAAGTACATCGCTACGTACAGTTTTTGTGTCGCTAGCGACTGTAAACTGATTATCGACAAGTTTTGGCATACCGAGAAGTGCGAGAATAGTAAACAACACCAGCGCCGTCACAAGGTTTACTGCTACGCCCGCCAGCATAATCTTTGCCTTTGCCCAGTCACTCGCCGCACCAAAGCTGCCTTTCTCAGTGTCGCTGTCGTGCTCTCCTTTGAGTTTCACAAAACCCCCGAGTGGCAAGAGATTTATAGTAAAATCCCAACCACCTTTCATTTTTTTGCTCCACAGCTTCGGAGGGAAAAATATACCAAACTCTTCGGCTTTTACACCATTGCGCTTGGCCACCAAAAAATGTCCCATTTCATGCGTGATAATGAGTGCGAGAAATAAAATGATTGCAAAAACAAAAATGAACATTACCCACCAAACCTCCGCTGACGTTTACTATATTCTACCAGACATTCGTCAAAAATTCTTTGCGTAAAATCTGGCCATAATTCGTCCCTAAAAATTAATTCACTATAAGCCGCTCTCCACAGCATAAAATTACTAAGGCGCTGTTCTCCACTGGTACGAATAATCAGGTCGACGAGTGGAATTTCTGGGTGATCTAAATATTTGCCTACAGTGAAATCGTTAACGTCTCCTGCCTCAAGCCCAGCGTCAATTATACGTTGAACTGCCTCAGCAATTTCCCGGTGTCCACCGTGGTTCAAGCATAGTATGAGGGTACCTCCGGTGTTGTGTTGTGTTTGCTTTTCAGCTTTTTCAATGTCTCGCAGAATAGTTCCAGAAAGTCCGTCGCGACTACCAACCCAAATAATCCTACCATTTTCGCCAATCAGCTCATCTATTTCGGACGAAATGATTCTATGTAGTAGCTTCATAAGATATGTTGTTTCCGTACTACTACGATTCCAGTTCTCGGTAGAAAACAAATACGCAGACAGGTATTTTATACCTTTTTTGTGAGCATGTTTTGCGATTGTCTTCAATGTGTCATAGCCATGACGATGGCCTTCGAGTCGTGACATACCATGCTTTCGTGCCCACCTACGATTGCCGTCAAGAATCAGGCCAACGTGCTGCGGAAGGTGGTCATCTTGGCTCACGGAAACACTAAACTTTCATAATTTCGGCTTCTTTGGCTTTCGATGCTGCTTCAATATCGGCTCGGCATCTCTGCATGTCGTCTTCCACTTGCCCACTTAGACGTTTCGCGTCATCCTCTCCGACATATTTATCTTTCTTTGCCTGGTCAATTGCATCCATTGCGTCGTGGCGAATATTCCGCACCGCAATCATGGCGTCTTCCTGTTTGCCACCGAGCTGTTTGACTATTTCCCTACGACGTTCTTCGGTAAGCGCTGGAACGGGAACACGAACCACCCGGCCGTCGTCTGATGGGTTCATACCAAGGCTCGGGTTGTCGCGGATGGCGCTCGCAATTGCCTGCAAATTACTGGGGTCAAAAGGCGTAATCTGTAATAGCTGTGCCTCAGGCGCGATCACATTGGCGACTTGGTTCAGTGGCATAGGCGTACCATATGCCTCGACCATAACCCCATCTAGCATGCTGGCACTCGCCCGCCCCGTCCGTAGGGTCTTCAGCTGCTCATGATAATGCTCTATCGCTGCGCTAAACTTTTTTTTCGCCTCTTCAACAACACTCTGTGGATTCATTTATAGCTCCTTATATATGCAGTATAGCAAAAATATTTTGCTGATCACTTACATTTCAAGATTCGCATTTTAGCAAAAAACCTTCTAAGAGTATGACGTCAACCTGATCTTTTGCTCGGTTATCTAATCTTTTTTGGTCTAAAACAAACCTAGGATTAGCGAATCGTATACCTGATATAGATAATCCTTCCTCGAATAATGAGAAAAAATTTGGCTCATCATCGAGTGTACCCCAATGAGTAAATATCTCAACTCCTGCACTATCGTACAAGAAAGCTTCATCCCTGCGATGATGCAAATCATATTGACCAGATAATCTCAAAGCACGAAAAAGCCCACTAGATGCCACCAGATCAATATCATTTGCCCTCCGAAGCCCAAGAGCATCCAACACTCCGCCACAAATAACAACAAACTGTTTCGGATCAAGGTCAAGATCTTTAATTCTTTCTACAACTGAAGTAGGAGAGAGTGAGGACATGCACTATGCAACTTCGCCGAGGGCGAGGCGGGAGAAGCGCCGGACGACGATGTTTTCGCCGAGGCGGGCATTGTGGTCTTTTACGTACTCACCAACAGACTGGTCAGGATTCTTGATGAAGGGTTGGTCGAGCAAGCAAAGCTCGCTAAAATATTTGCTCAGCTGGCCTTCGACGATTTTTTCGGCCATCTCTGCCGGCTTGCCTTTCAGGGCGTCGCTCGCAAGCAGTTCCTGCTTTTTTGCCTCTCGGGCTTCGGCCGGGATGTCTTCACTACTAACATACTGTGGGTTACTGGCTGCCACGTGCATAGCGACATCTTTGACGAGGTCTTTAAAAATATCATTCCGTGCAACAAAATCGGTTTCGCAATTTATTTCTACAATTACTCCTATACGACCATCATGGTTATAGGTACCGACTAGCCCCTGGCGCGCTTCGCGCTCGCCGCGCTTTTCTGCCTTGGTCAAGCCTTTTTTGCGCATTTCCTTTAATGCAGCGTCAAAATCTCCGCTTGCAGCATCAAGCGCTTGTTTAGCGTCGGTCATGCCTACGCCAGTGAGTTCGCGTAACCGTTTAATGTCTTCTATAGAAATAGCCATATATTCTCCTTCATTTATTTAGCTGAGAGCAGATTGCACTTAGCAGAAATGTATCAGGTGCCATTTCGCAGATGTCTGCGACCTGAAATCTGCAAAATTTCTGTTACCTGCTCCCTGTTCGTCTGTTAAATTACTTGTTCTTTTTCAGGTGCTTTGCTTTTTGCTTTGCCAGCCAGTACTGCGGCTTTGAAATAGTCTGCAAGTAATTGCAGGGCTTTAATGGCGTCGTCGTTACACGGAATTGGGAAGTTTATACCGGTTGGATTCGCGTTTGTGTCACAAATACCAACAATTGGAAGTTTCAGTTTGGTCGCTTCCTTAACTGCGTTTTTATCATGCACGATGTCGAAAATAATTACAGCGCCAGGACGGGCACTAAGCTCTTTTATACCGCCGTAAAGTACATTCATACTGTCAATTTCTTCTTGAAAGCGCTGAACTTCAAGCTTGTTGAACTTCCCTGCCAGTTCGCCGCTTGCCATTTTGGCTTCTTGGCTGACAAGATATTTGATCTGCGCCCCTACGGTGTTCCAGTTAGTTAGCATACCCCCGAGCCATCGCTCCGTGACAAAGGGTTGGCCAGTTTCTTCGGCGAGCTGTTTTACAATATCTGCCGCCTGGCGTTTGGTACCGACAAACAAAACTTGCTTGTTTTTCGCAGCTGTTTCCTGCACAAACTCAAGCGCATCCTCGAGCTTCGTCACCGTTTTGGTAAGGTCAATGATGTGGCTTCCACCGCGTTTGCTGTGAATATAAGGAGCCATTTTAGGGTGCCACCGCTCGGTTTTGTGACCGAAGTGCGCTCCAGCCTCTAAAAGTTTTTTGATATCTACCTCAGTAGACATAGTATAATCCTTTCTCTTCGGCCGGGTCACCGCATGTGTGTTTACAAAATCACACTGCAGAGGATTTTTACCCGCACCTGCTTAGTTAATTGCTCTTACAGCGTAACAAACTATTGGACTATTTGCAACAGGGGTGGTATACTTTCTCTTAACTGCATGGGATATGCCGACTGCGGGTCGCTCGCCGCTAACCGGTTGCCAAGCATACTTTTACCAATACTTTGAGCAGGAGAAGATGTAATGAAAAAGGATTTACACCCGAAAGACTACCGTTTGGTAGTGTTTCAGGATCTCAATAACAACCAGACATACCTTACTCGGTCAACCGTTAAAACCGACGAGGTCATAACACTTGACGGAGTAGAGTATCCGCTCGTGAAAGTGCATATTACCGGTTCGTCTCACCCGTTTTATACAGGTGAAGAGCGTGTACTCGACATAGAAGGCCGCGTAGATAAATTTAAAGCACGCGCAGAAGCCGCAGCAAAAGCCAAAGAAGCCCGCATGGCAGCTGCGAAAAAGTCTGCAGCTCGCGCCGAAAAGAAAGCCGAAAAGGCCGACGCCTCAGAACAAGCCCCAGCAGATAAGTAGCTGTTCGTACCAAACCGTCAGAGATATCTATTCTCTAGCGGTTTGTTTATACTAGGAATTATTATGGACGCAAAAGAACAACTTCTCCGCGCTGAACTTGCAGACATCCAGGCAAAACTGGCTGACCCTTCGGTATATTCTGATTCGGGTTATCCAAAGCTTGCTAAAAGGCAGGCATTTCTCGATGACGTCGTGCGGCTGTTTGACGAAAAACACTCACTCGCAGACAAGATAGATCAAGCAAAAACCGTTGCGAGTGAAGGCGGCGAACTCGGTGAACTGGCGGAAGCGGAGCTAGAAGAGCTTGGCACTCAGCAGCTCGCAAATCAACAGGCCTTAGAGCTTGCGCTTACACCTAAAGACCCGAACGACGAAAAAGACATCATAGTTGAAATTCGTGCTGGCGCAGGGGGCGATGAATCGTCTCTCTTTGCAGCAGAGCTCTACCGCATGTACGTCAGATGGGGCGAAGTAAAAGGCTTCAAGACTGAACTCGTCAGCGAAAGTCCAAGTGAAGTCGGTGGGTATAAGGAAATAATTTTTGCTATGCGGGGCGATCGACTATACAAACACCTCAAGTTTGAGGCAGGAGTACACCGCGTTCAGCGCGTACCCGCCACCGAAAGCCAAGGGCGCATACATACCTCGACTATCACAGTTGCAATCCTACCGGAAGCCGAAGAAACCGACATAGAAATCAACCCGAACGACCTGCGGATAGACGTCTACCGTAGCGGTGGTCATGGAGGACAGAGTGTCAACACAACTGACTCGGCCGTACGGATAACGCACCTCCCTACCGGCCTTGTTGTCATACAGCAAGATGAAAAATCGCAAATCAAAAACAAAGCAAAAGCTCTCGGTGTCCTGCGCTCTCGCTTGTTACAGATAAAAATAGATGAAGAAACAAGTCGTCTCAGCGAAGCGCGAAAAAAACTCATCGGCACGGGCGACCGTAGCGAAAAAATCCGTACCTACAACTTTCCGCAGGATCGTATAACCGACCACCGCATTGGTTACAGCCGCAGCAACATCCCCGCTGCCTTAAACGGTGATATAGACGACTTACTAGAAAAACTAGCCGATTACGAACGCAACCTCATCAACGATGGCGAGTAACCAAATTCGCGTATTCCCCATCTGGGAGAATAGCTCTCCGACAGATACCCTTCTCTTGGCTAAGCTCAATGAGCTTATTCCCCCTCAAAATAGACTTCGACGACCTTACGCACAGGATCATACCCATCGGTGCTAGCGATTTCAGCCGTGAGAAAGACTCCCTGCCGCAAATGGAGAGATGTGATATTTGAGCCTGCAATTTCTAGCTGACGAGCGGCTTGCGGAGTAAACGGAAGGATTGTACCATCTGATAGTTTAATGGCCACTCTGAGCTCACCCTCGCTCTCATCTACGACAACCGTTCCCACAACTTCATCTGGATTATCAGAGTCAACTTCACCTGGTGATAGCAATCGGGGAACTTGTTCAAGGCCTCCGCATGCACCCGTGTATATGTTTTTAGGAGTACTCGGCGGTACATATGGTTCAACTAGTTGTCCTAGTGTAATTTTCCCAGCTAGAACCCCACGCGCAATACCGGTAGCACCTTCTGTCGGTATGTAGCGAGGATCACCTGCTGCATTATTGACATTATAGAATAGCCCTGACCGAGGAATTCAAGGAAACCATGCAGAGGCACGATCAAAAGGATTGCTTGGATCCCCAGGTTTGAAATCAATTTTATCAAATGTTACGCCGCAGACCTCAGCAACAAATGCTGCTGCTTGTGTGGGCGTTTCAAAACTCGGCGTTTGAGCTCCTTCCTGAGGCCAAACCGGTTGAGGTTCCTGTTGCGATACTTTTGCTTCCATGGCAGAGTATTGTACTCTCTCTCTCTTCTGAATGCGGAATCGAATCCGAACACCCAATGCAAGAAATGCGGTTCTGAATC
>CAYROK010000013.1:0-36860 GCA_964425975.1 uncultured Candidatus Saccharibacteria bacterium | reverse complement strand
ACCTACAGATGCGGACAAGGCTTGGTGATGTTGCACTTCGGGATGGAATGTAGGAGCACGAGATTGACATCGAGATGCTTATGTATTAAAATGGTCGAGTAGGTTATTTGTAATAATGCGTACTGAAACAAAGAAAAATCGAAGTCTAAAAATTGCCTTAATCACAGCCAGTGCAGTACTGGTCATTTCTGTTGGCTACCTGCTTCTGGCACAATCTCAAGCATGGTGGCCTCTCACGCAAAAAGCAAACAGTGGGTTGGATAAAAATAATATTCAAAACATCACAACGAACACATCCCCAAAGAATAACAATGTCGCTACAAAGTCGGATGGAACAACAAAGACAAATCAAACACCCAGTCAAACGACAGATCAAGTTCCAACAAGTACAGACGCTTCGGCATCTATCATACAGCTTGAGCAAGTAGGCAGTAATGTACTTATCGCGGTCAAAGTTGATAACCTCGCAGCCGGAGGGACTTGCGTTGTTACATTCACAAATCCGAACGATCGCCCTGTGACGAAGGAATTTTCACCCTCTGACAAAAACGGCAGTGTATCTTGTTCAATATCAATTCCGGCCTATGAGTTCTCATTCCTCGGTACATGGCACGCAAAGGCACGATATTATCAGGACAGTCAGCAAGTTACAGCCGAAGGAGACGTAAAAATATCATGAGAAGCTCTCTCCGTTTAGGATACGCTGTGTTTGGTATGTTGTTTATTGCTGCAACACTAATTTTTCCGACAAGTCCAAAAGCTACTGCCGCTACGGCTAGTGCTTGGCAGGCTGGACTGATTATTAGTGACAGCATTTTCTATGATGGCAACGACATGACGCTCGAACAGATTCAAGCCTTTTTAAATACGAAAGTTCCCAGTTGCGATACATGGGGTAAGCAAACTTCCGAGTATGGTGGCGGAACCCGTGCGCAATATGGTGAAAGCAGAGGCTACCCTGCCCCATATATATGCCTGAGGGATTACTATGAAAATCCAACGAATCATGACAATAATCTCACGGTGACCGCTGGCCAGTTGAAAGCTACGCCCGCAGGTGCTATTTCGGCTGCGCAAATTATTAAGAATGCAGCAAGCACATACAGCATTAGTGCCCGAGCTCTTCTCGTTTTGCTTCACAAGGAGTCAGCTGGACCACTAACCGTAGATACGTGGCCATTCCCCTCACAATATCGCAATGCGATGGGATATGGCTGTCCCGACACTGCACCATGTGACCCGGCATATGCAGGATTTTACAACCAAGTTACGAATGCTGCGAGCCAGTTTGTACGCTACAAAACATACCCTACTAGCTACCGTCACTCGGCGGGTCATTATAATAGTGTACTCTACAATCCATCATCAAGTTGTGGCGCTTCATCTGTCTACATCAAGACGAATGCAACTGCCGGTCTATACAACTACACGCCATATCAGCCAAACCAAGCTGCACTCGATAACCTATACGGTACGGGCGATGCCTGTAGCGCATATGGCAACAGAAATTTTTGGCGAGTGTACACTGATTGGTTTGGAAGTACACAATCCCCCATCTCATGTATTGGTGATGAACCCCAGCTACCCTATGTCAAAAGATACTATCACCCCAAAACGTATCAACAGTTCTACTCAGCATATGAGTGTGATGCAACATTCCTAAGGTGGCTGGGCTACACCGACGAAGGGCCTGCTTTCAATACATCACCTGTTGGATCCCCCCAGGCGGTACCCGTTTACCGCTATTTTAACCCTCAGACTCATCTTCACTTTTGGTCTACAGACAACCTTACCGCCGAGCAGCTTCTTGCAAGTGGAACAGGTTATCAGCAAGAAGCCGGTATCGTTTTCTACGTAGCAAATTCTGCTATTTCAGGTCTCCACCCGGTTTACAGGTTCTACAACCCCAAGACATATATGCATCTCTGGGTGCCAGATCCTACGCCCCAAGAACTTACTATCCTCAACCAGAAGGCTGGCTTCACCGTAAATGAAGGTGCTGTGTTTACGTCACAGTAGGAATTTTCAGTGCATAGAATGGTGCTGAGGTTGTGTGAGGTAGTACTCGTAGGCCATCTTGATACCCAAATCGATATCTATTTTTGGCGCAAAGGAGAAGTCATTTATGTACCGAGTTGTGTCAAGTACTGATGTGTGTACGAACGTCGCAGGTATTTCCTGTACTTTCCTTACTGACTGCAGGCCCGTAATTTTTTCTATGGTATCTGCCAAACTATTAACGGACGTACCCACCCCCGAGCCGATGTTATACAGGTCATGCTTAGGACGTACTAACAATGCACGAACCATCATGTCAGTTGCATCCTTAACGTAAATATAATCTCTGACCATCGTGCCATCACCAAGAATTGTGATAGGTTCACCGCTCAATATTTTATCTAGAAAAATTGAAATGACACCTTGTCGCCTCCAAAATGGTTGCCTTTCACCATACGGATTGGCTAATCTAAATACTGTATAATCAAGCCCGTGCTTAGCCTTAAAATACCGGAGATAGTTCTCCGCTGCCAATTTAGCTATGCCGTAAGGCGATACAGGGAGTGTTGGGTCATCTTCTTTAATCAGCTCTGCATTAAACCGATCACCGTATACAGTCCCTCCCGAAGACGTGAACAGAACATGCTTAACATTATTTTCAGCGCACAATTTAAATAGTTCTACGGACCCATGTAAATTCGTGTCGATATCTATGAGAGGGTCGTTCTCTGCTGACGCAGGATTAGTCGTAGATACCAAATGGAACACCGTCTCAACTCCACTCAGTGCAACTTTAATGTCCGCTTGATTCAAGAAGTCTCCAGCAACTATTTCGATGTTTTCGCTTTCATCAAATAATTGAACTGTACTGGATGCAAATCTATCAAATGCTCTAACTTTAAAGCCCGCTGCAATTAGTGAATCAACGAGGTGACTACCAACAAATCCATTTGCACCTAATACAAGGATGGGTTTTATTTTATTCACACGCTCTCCAGACCATTTAGGTAGCTGTGGGATTCCTGTCTCTTCGCGATTTTATATGCCTCGGCTGACATCTTTGAAAGCTCCTTGTCAGAAGTTTTGCGTTTGTTGAGCACTATCTCGATGGTATTTACGAGCGAGTGATAATCATTTGAATCGAGGAGGAGACCGTTGACACCAGCGATAAGTTGTTCCTCCGCGCCCGAGCTATCGTTTCTAAGTATGGGATTACCCGCAATCATACCCTCAAACACAAACAGCGGCAAGCACTCGCTCAATGAGTAACAGACAGTGATATTCCCTTGTTTCACTATTTCCAAATTCTCTTCCCATGATACGTTGGGGTGGTGCTTGAAATGACCCTTTAGCGCCTTAGCGTGTTTCAGCAGCTGCATCGAGAGAAAATCCTTGGATAGACCTACATACACTAGCTCAAAGTCACGGTATGTCTCAGGACTTTGTTTGTAATAGTGCTCTAGAAATTCAATGAAGGCATAAAAAACTGGGAGCTGTCCTTTGCGACCATCTCCGACCGTGCCTGGTAACACGAAGGTCAACTTATCAGAGAAGTCTGATTCGGGACGCTTTATATTATGGAATTCTTTAGGAACAATATGTCGATATGGCAAGAGCTCGATATTCTTTTCAGTTCCAAAGTATTTCTTATAGGTAGCCTGCATCTGCGTTGCGGCAATGAATATCTTAATCCGGTCATTGGATAACATCTTTTTGATGCGTTTCTTCTCGTCTTCACGTAGCCAGTTCTCTGGGTGATCTTCGTGTAGATACCATCTCAAGGCAATCTTACCTTGCTCAGCGTGATGGAATAGAGCCTCCTTTGTGGCTTCACTGTGTGCTGCAGTATTTAGTATCACCGTGTCGCCGTGGGCGAATGAAGGTACCATATCTTTCTTCATCAGAACATGAGGCCTGATATTCTGTTTCGTCAACTTGGTAAGGTTATCCTTGCTGACAGGTAAATACGTCGAAAACTCAACCGGTAACCCTTTGGACTTTAACTCGGAAGCAATATCTATAGCGATGAGCGGAGCGCCCGAACGGTCAAGCTGGTGTGAGACGACGACAAACGCTTTCTGCGGGCTGCTGCGCCTAGCCCTACTACTTTTTAGTTTACGGCTAGCAAGTTCTTTGATTGCGAGTGCCGTCGCATAAGTACCATGCTTCTTTGCATATGCAGGGAGCTTGCTGGCATTACGGGCTACACGTTTCAGCTGTCGGGTTCGCGAACTTTGCCACACAGGGGAGGTGTGTGTTTTAAGCATCTCGAGGTCCCTCAGATCTGTAGCCCTGGTGGCACTTACGATAACTTCACTCAACTCCGTTGTAACCTTGTCCCAATAATAACGTTCGCGGACAATGTTGATATTCTTTTTTAACTCCATGTGTTTTCCTGCCTTGGCTGCTTCCTTAAGCGCATCCAGTATGTGCGCACGCGTCTCTCCATGTGCTTTTATGGCCGCACCGTTGAGCACCAGTTCTTCACCTAATGGGTCTCCGGCATTCGTAATTATGGGCAAATCGGCCCATATGAAATCAACTACCCTGGTTCTCCATGCAAGCTTATTCTCTTCACCTTCTTTATTGAATACAACGACAACATCAGATCCCAGGTACCAGTCGGCTCTGGAATTGAAGTCAATCCATTCCTGATTAATAATCATATCTTCCATATTGTTCGTTTTGATATAATCGAGAAATTTCCTGTAACCAGCAATAAAGTCCGGGTGAGTATTGAATGGGTTCTTCGCGCCCACAACAATGAGCTCAGTAGGTGTCGTTTTATTCAGTTCTTTTACAGCATCTAGTAACTGCGTGATGTCGAACCACGGATATAATCCCCCGAACCACAGCACTTTGAAGGCTTTCTTATTGTGGAGCATATCCTGAATCGGGTGTTCCCTCTGAATGGGTTCCTCACGGTAGATACCGTACGGCACGATTAGAATCATGTCTTGGCCATACGATATAGGGTTTATCCTGCCGACAGCTGACAACACTCCCTTATAATAATTCTTTTGGGCTTCACTCGCGCATAAGAAATAATCCCCCCTGCGAAGGATATTTTTCCAGCGATCTACGTCGCCTTCGAACGCACGGAACTCATCCTCAACATTTGCGCTTTCTCTGGCCGATACCTCTACATAAATTGGCACATAGCAGTCGAGTATTAGCTGCCTGTCTCCACCGATAGTCTCCGCCACCCTAACAGAGAGATCTCCCATGCAATAGCTGACAAGAACTGCATCATATTGATTGATGATGGTTGCTACTGAACCAAGATCCCAAGTTGTCAGATGGATGCCTTCGTACTCAGTTGTCATGTTTTCTTTGGCATAGCTTTTTTCGTATGCCACCGTAACTTCAACATCTGCTGCGCTGTTTGAAACTATACCCTTGGCAAGACCCCAGCAACGCAAACCACCTCCCTCGACCTTATCGTGCTCCGGTGTCGGAACTGGGCCCTGTGACAAGATGATGATCTTTTTCTTTGTGGTCATGAGTATTTCCTAGCTCCTATTTTCTGTTCGTTTACGCCTTCTGCCACTTAATCTGGCAGGAATTCTTCTCTGTATAGCCCTTCCAACCCTGATGTGCGGTAGGCTCTCGAGATGTATTCTTTCCTTTTGCAGTCTCTCGCTCAGTTCGACATAGTGTCGGATGATATCTGCCTGCTTCTTGGCATGGCTTTGGAGGTTATTGATATCCACGAATAGACTGCGGATAAACAACTCTGCCGCTTCAGGATAGCTTTTGGCAGCCTCTAATACAAGCTCGGTTTTAAGCTTGTGGTCAACCCTTGCGAGAGAATGATAGTGGGACACAATGGAGTTTTCTATAATTTTCCGTCGTTTTGGTTCGGTCTGAAATAGCTTGCGCATCGCTACATATAACCCTAACCATTCAACTCCGTGCGCTTCCATTAGCTGATCCATCTTCCCTTGGGACTCCCACCAGACCCCGCCTGGATGCCTTCGGTATACAGCCATGACGTCCGTGATGAATCCGATTTTCCCTCCTTTTGCATGGTACAGATGGTAGTACCAGTCTAACGGGAGGATTCTGTTAGGAAATTCGGCGTATTCCTTCCTTCTATACATGACTGAACAGGTGTGTATAAAATTTCTACGGATTAGCTCGTTAACGTCAAATCGATTCTTTTTACCAATATTAGGATATACCTCGTCTGGTTTTGTGTTATCTTCATAATGTATCCGCACCGGGTGGAAACACAGATTATAGCCGGGATTACTTTCTAAGAAGTCGATCTGCTTCCGAAGTTTTGATTTATCCGTCCAGTAATCATCTCCCTCGCACCACACCAGGTACTTGCCGCGAGCATTTTTATAAATCCAATGCATGAAGGTCAGGTCACCTTTTGAGTACTGGTTATCTTCTTCAATGCTCACTGTAATGATTGACGGGTATGCTTTTCTGTACTTCTCTATTATCTCTTGCGTGCCATCGTTTGACGCGTCGTCATGAATAATAATTTCGAACTTAGCCTTCAGGTCTTGAGCCAGAAAGCTCTCGATAGTTTGTGCAATATATTTAACCTGGTTATAGGTAATGCATAGCACACTGACAAATATCTGCTTACGATCATCCGCATATTTAACAATCATCTGACCAGTTCCTTATTGCTCTCTAACGTCAAACCGGTGCGCATATTGTCATAAATCGATCTTCCGGTTTCAGACTCATTTTTTTTCATAACTGCCACCTAAGTCCAGAGACATCACAATAAACTTTCCTTCTTTACCCGTGCGGGAGAAGCCCATTTTTCCGTATACATGAATTGCCACACTATTGTCTTCATGAACCTTAAGGAATATCGATTTCAGGTGAAGTTTTGAGCGACCGAAGTTTATTAATTGTTTTGACGCCGCACTGGCAATTCCTTTTCCCCAATAATTCTTGTCGCCAATAAATATATGGTATTCGGCGGTTCCGTCATGGATATCGGTCAGGTATGTGTTTCCTACATAAATGTCATCGGCAATTATTGCAAAACGCCGACAAGTAGCGTCAGATATGACTTTATCTATCCAATTTTGCTCATCTTGCAATGTTATGGTTCGATCCGGCCTTGAGCCTGTTAGTTTCCAG
The DNA here is from genome assembly GCA_964425975.1 of uncultured Candidatus Saccharibacteria bacterium. Taxonomy (GTDB): domain Bacteria; phylum Patescibacteriota; class Saccharimonadia; order Saccharimonadales; family UBA4665; genus JAGXIT01. Next base: position 29,750 of record CAYROK010000013.1, on the reverse strand, counting down.
ATGTCAGGGTCGTTGCGCCAGATATATGACGTCTTTGCGTCCTTACGCTCAAGTGGTCGTATTTGTACTTTATGCATCATTGATGTTCTTCAAAATATGCGTGGCCATAAATTTCATATCTTCCTTATTATACCTCTCGTCAATCGGGAGCGATAAAAGCGATGTAGCGAGTCTTGTCTCAAACTCATTCGATTCATTTCGTGCGAGAGGATCCGCCCACAATGTCGGGATGAATATATTGAACTGATATAACGAAGTTTTATTAAAGTAATCGTAGGGTAAAAATGGATATGCGAATGGCACATCGTCATCACCGATATGCTTTAGCGAGAGACTGTTCTGTTCTTGCAGCATCGTACGAAGTGTTTGAAAATTCTCTTGTCTTTTGCGCTTGACTCGATCGACGTCAACCAACGATAGCATTTTCTCTGAAAGCTTAGATATTTGATATATTTCGGAGTTAAGACTTTTTTCATACTTTTGAAATTCCTCGAAACCTTTTTCCTGGTTTCCCTTCAAACGTTCCACGCTATGTGTTAATGAATATTCATTGAATCGGGTTGCGTCAACACCAAAGTTTGGGTGGTGATACAAAAACGCCCCGTCAGGAACCCCAAAGTACTTTCTTGCCGACGTGAAGGATAGACAATCATGGTGACGTTTTTTGAAAAAATCGTGTGTATTATCTATCAACAACTTATTCCCGTATATTTCGTACAGCATTTCAATCGTCGAGCTCTTGACGCCATAGTAATTTATATAATAAAAATATTCGCCTTCCGCCAATACGGGTAGGGTGACTGGGTCCATGTTTTCATCAATTGAATACAGCTCGTATTTAACACCCTCTTTGTCGAAGGGGTCATAGACAGCATCACACGTATAGTTGGGGATATGACATTTTTTAATACCTAGACTATTAATTATCACGCGAATACATGCTCTACCAGTTGAAAGCGCCAAGGCTCCGTCATGATAATCAAAAGAATTTTGTGGCAACAAAAGTTCGTAAAATCCTCCTATAACCTTCATGTCCTACCCTCCATGAATTTCTTCATTTCTCTCATGATTATAGCCGTATCGTCTTGGGTGATGTCTTGATGAACAGGTAAATTTAGAATCTCCCTAGAAATTGTATGAGAAAGCGGATAACTATTTGCGTCCAGATTATCAATTAGTCGATAGTATAACGCTATCGTCGGAATTTGCTTTTCCATCAAGTAAAAGTACAGTGGCTCGCGTAATTTGTTCTTAACTCGAACAGGGAACGTCTGCGGGACTTCATCCTCATTCAGCGTATACATCACCTGCAAGCCATCTACCCCCTCAAGTGCAGCCGAGTAGTATATGAAGTTGTCCCTTCTTTTTGCTGCTATGGCCTCAAGGTCAGAGTTAAGCAATTGTAGCGAAGCGTCATATGAGATTTTGTCTTCATCTGGCAAGGCTAGGAGCTCGGTGGACCTCGATAAATCCCGCAAAATTCCTCCTGTGTCTGTTGGTAGGTGTTTATGTAGCGAATAAATTGAAAAATCACCCATAATACCGAGGCTTTCTGATCTAAGCCCCAGTTGAAATGCATGTGCACAGTCCTCAACAAAGATTACATTGTTTGCTTTACATAGGCTTTTAATCTTAGCTACGTTATTTCTGCAAAAACCGAAATAATGAACAACGAATGCAATGTTATATTCGCCCGTTCCTATGAGTTCACTAAACGACTCGAAGTTGATGCTCAAGTCTTCATTTAAACTATAGAAGTTATACTCTGCCTTGGTTGCCTCAACGGGGTCAAAGATACCCGAACCCTCTCTCTCTGTAAAACCAATATATGCAGGTAGAAGTATACTTGCGTGGCCATGTTCTTTCGCTACTGACTCGATAATCAACTTCCATGCCGATCGTGCAGATCGCGTAAATGTAAGGCCCTTTGTAAGATTACTGGTATTTTGTGCGGACTTAGTAATCATTTTTGCTACTCGACCACATATTCATTAAGCATTGCGTTGACCTCATCCGCGGAGTTAAACATAAGGACATCGATTATAGATAGCCCCGGCTCAAAAGTTTCTCTTTTTTGGTCGTAGGGGTTCAACTGTATTTTTTGGAAGCGCAATTTTATACCTGCACTCTCGTATTTGGCAGGGTTGAAGAATTCTCGTCCCCCTGGTGGGTTCCAATACTCGTTTACGTGCTCCAGGGCTAGACAAGTATTCAATGCCCACTCATCTGGTTTGTTGACCGGAGCTAACTGAAAATTCATTTCGGAAAACACATGTAGGTTTAGCCTGATATTTAGGTAGCTACAGACTTCTTCCAGACATTTTTTGTTAAGCTCTACGATACTATCTGTACGCTTCTCGAAGACTCTATTTACCATACCTACTACGTCTTCGTAGTATGGAGCAATCTTTTTGTAAGTTTGTAACTGAGAAAGTATAGTTTGCTGCCAATTTTGGGCATTGTCGATGACTACTTCTTTGATGATTGTGTCTCTATCATGCTTTAGTAGTGGTACTTTAATATAGAGCCAGCCTTCGTTTTGTTTTAGGATGCGGTTTCGCTCTATCCAACCGTGCCGTATAAACTGCACTGGGTCAAAAAGTATGAATTCGTCGGTATGCTTTATAAGGCTGAAATAGCCGAGATATGGGAAAAAATACGGTTGCATAATTGCAACTCTACTCACTTTGTAGCCTCTGCGATCAATACGGACTCTTCCCTCGTCTCTAAACCTTGTAGACGTAGGTGTTTGCTTTTGCTGTGCTTGCATCTTTTTATCTTCGTGTAACCCGCTTCTCGCAGACGCCTTTCCAATTCTTCCCAGTCATAAAGCCACTTGTGGCCCCACCAGTGAAAATTCATGTTTATCATTTCTGCTCTAGTTTGAACGAATTCTAAATCGAATTTACGCATCACATCACGCTCTTTCCACTTCGGGTTATAGTACGCCTCAACCGTATCCTCAAGGTCTGGCATTGCAATTCTCATGACACCACCCGGTTTTAAAACTCGCATGAACTCCTTCATCGCCATTTGACCTTCTTCTACGGTCAGATGCTCAAAAAAATGCTCATTGAAAATAAAATCGACTGTATTGTCTTTGTATGGCAATGGGTTTCTTAAATCGTGATTGAGATCTAGCTTTGTAATATTATTATCCGAGTTATTGTCTACATTAACCCAACCTTCTTTATAGTCAGTTCCACATCCAACGTTTAGCTTTACGACCTTAGGCTTGATGCCAATATTTTTTACAATTTTATGAAGCTGTTTTTTCATGACAGTACCTCGCATATCTTTTTAATTACAGACTCATCTATATCTGCGTACAGTGGCAAGCAAGCGCTCCGGAGCGCTATATCCTCTGCGACAGGACACTTTTGAGTGCTCGAAAGATATGGCAATGTGTTCAGCGATGGGTAGAAGTACCTACGGGGGAATATATCGTAGTCGGCAAGCTTCTTAAAAGCCTGCTTTAGGGCTTCCTCTGAATTGAAAACGATTGGATAATATGCGTAATTGTGCTCGATATCCTCTCGTGGGCGTACAGGTTGCAACGTCTCCCGCGGTAGATGCGCATCATACATCTCGCTAGTTTTACGAAGTTTTTCTATTATTTCATCGATGTGCTTGAGATTGACAAGACCCATTGCAGCTTGGAACTCTGAAGCTTTTGCATTTATTCCGAGCATGTGGTGCTCATCCCCTGTATGACCAAACCGCTTCATAAGTTCAACCTTGCTATCTACTTCCTCGGACGACGATACCACCAAACCTCCTTCGATGGTGTGAAAAAGCTTAGTGGCATGAAAACTACATATCGATATGTCGCCGTAGGCAAAAGCGGACTTATCTTTATGTCTAACACCAAATGCATGGGCTGCATCATAGACTACTTTCAGGTCGTGTCGTTCGGCGATCTCGGCGATTGCTTCGACATCACACATATTGCCAAAAACATGCACCGGCATGATGGCTTTGGTCTTGGGGGTGATAGCTGCTTCAATTTTAGACGGGTCTAGGCACAGTGTCACGGGATCAATATCCACAAAAACAGGTGTGCAGTGCTCCCACATTATTGCAGATGTGGTCGCAACGTAGGTAAAGGGCGTCGTTATTATCTCCGACCCCTCAAGATCGAAAGCTCTTATGGCTAGTTGCAACGCAAGCGTGCCATTTGAAACAAACTGTGCATTAGTTAACCCCAGCCGCGTGCGTAGGGTGTCGTCGAATTCTCTAACCAGCTTACCTTGGTTTGTGATTTGCCCATCAGACCATATTTTTTTTAGGTAGCTCTCAAACTCTTCATATGGCGGCAGGTACGTTTTTGTCACATTTATCTTCATAGCCACTCTCCCTGCTCTGATAATAACCCGCCCTTCGGCTCATCTGTTTGTTCAATCACGAACGTAGCAGCATCATTCACGAAAGCTGCAAGCGTAAATGCTGGCTTATTGAATAACGCGATATCTACCCTATAAACTCCTGGGTTCAGCTGCCCTAAGGGAAGTCGATATGAAATCTTATGTTTTTTGCTGGGAGTCGAATCGATTTTGAGCTGAGTGGTGTTATTCTCCACGATAGAGAGACCTTTGGATAAAATAGATATGCCGAAATCAATATCCTTTTTTTTTCTTAGTTCGTATTCAATATTAAACCGAAGATCTTCTGACTGACTGTACGCTGGTTTGCTTAGTTCAACACCTATGTACTGCAATAGCTCCGAGGGGGTTTGTGTGTTATCTCGCTGCTTCGACCCATTTGCAACCTGGACATTGTCAATCGTGTAGAGATTTGCAACCTCGCTTGGGTCTCCTATCAACTTAATCAGTCCCTTATCTATAAGCATCGCTTTGCTGCAAAATTGCTTCACGGCTGCCATATCGTGGGTTACAAGTATGACGGTTTGCTTGTTGCTCTTTAGTGCGTTGAAATAGTCATAGCATTTTTGCTGAAAGGCCGCATCTCCGACCGCTAGAACTTCGTCTAGAACGAGCATGTCGCTTTTTGCACGTATGGCGATGCTGAACGCTAGGCGCACCTGCATACCGGAGCTGTAGTTTTTAAGCTTCTGGTCCATAAAGCGTTCCAATTCGGCAAATGCAACTATGTTATCGTACATGGCATCGACTTCTTTATCGTTGAAACCAAGCAGTGCACCATTCAAATAGACATTCTCGCGGCCAGTGAGTTCTGGGTTGAACCCCACGCCAAGCTCGATAAACGGTGTCAGGCTGCCATTGACGATAATCTTACCCTTTGAGGGCGTGTAGATGCCGGCGAGCAACTTTAGTAGCGTGCTTTTGCCGGAACCGTTTCGCCCGACAATCCCGAAAAACTCGCCTTTCTTTATCTCGAAAGAAATGCTTTTCAGTACTTCCTGTGTCTCAAAGGTGCGATCCCCGCGTGCTATGATGTTTATCAGGCTACCTTTGAGTGAATTCTGTTTATTGTGTGGCAGCCGAAATGATTTGCTCACATCATCCACACGTATCGCCACGTCGTCATTTGGGTCGTCGGTTACTACAAGATGTCCCGTATTTTTACCCATGGTTATAGATTCTCCGCAAAACTATTCTGCTGACTCCGGAAAAATGCAATACCGCCCACTAGCACTATGAGAACGGTAATGAACGGCAATAACGCATACCACCCGCCATCAAATAAATGCCAGATGGTGATGACCTTTGGGTGGTCGGTAACTAGCGAATATCGCGCATCTTGTATAACCTGTGCTACCGGATTAAGCAATTGGAGCTTCTGGAAGCGCTCCGGTATGATCGACATTGCGTACAGGATGGGAGTGAGGTAAAAACCCATCTGCACAACAACCTCCCATATATACTGAATATCTCTGAATCGTACGAAAGCGGCCGAGAGAAAAAAAGCACAGCCAAGCCCAAACAAATACAACTCGAGAAGCAGGAACGGAATATATACTATGGAACCCTGGAGAGGCACGTGATTAATTAGCATAGCTACAATCACAACAACGAGGTTCAGTCCAAGATTTATAAGCGCTCCCAGGCTGCTGCTAAATACAACGATCCAGCGCGGAATCCGAATTTTACGTATTAAGTCACCCCTCCCCACAATACTCCCAAGGCTTTGCTGTGTCATATCGGTAAAAAAGGTCCATATTACTATGCCGAGCAAAAGATATACTGGAAAATGTGGTATTCCGTCGCCAGATTTGATTACTAACGCAAAGATAACGTACAGGATGCCAAACAGCATCAGCGGACGAAGCAGAGACCAAGCATAACCAAGCACCGAGCCCTGGTAGCGGAGTTTGAAGTCCGTCTTGACGAGCTCATGCAAGAGTGTACGATTTTTTTTCGAGAAAGCTCTCTGTAATGTTCCCATTTCTGATACGCTATTATAGAGTAAGCGTATGACAAAGTCGACTAACGTAGTGGTAGTAATTCCAAACTTGAATGGTGGCGAGGATATCATCCATGCCATCGCTTCACTACGCATCCAGACTCTGCAGCCGCACATCATCGTTGTTGATAACGCAAGCGCTGATGGGTCTGTTGAGAATATACAAAATGCTTACCCTGAAGTTGAGCTTATCCGCAACAATCGAAATCGCGGATTCGCGGGCGGGGTTAATCCTGGTTTTCTCCGTGCGATGGAGCTTGGCGCAACCTATGTGGCTCCGTTTAACGATGATGCTATTGCTGATAAGCGTTGGCTTGAATATCTCGTAAACTATTTGAGCAGTAGCCCCTCTGCCGGATCTGTTGCTTGCAAGGTACTGCGCTCTGACAAGCGAACAATTGATAGCACGGGAGATTACCTGACTATCTGGGGGTTGCCCTATCCGCGAGGGCGAGATGAGGTCGACAGTGGGCAGTACGACGTGCCGGGCGAAATTTTTGCAGCCAGCGGTGCCGCTAGTCTTTTTCGTGTTGAGACACTCAAAAAGGTTGGCTTATTTGATGTAGCTTTTTTTGCATATTACGAGGATGTGGATCTGGGTTTCCGCATGCAAAATCAGGGCTGGAAAGTCGGCTATGAGCCGGCGGCCGTTGTATACCACAAAATTGGCATGACTAGCAGCCGAATGAAAGGCTTTACAACCTATCAGACGCTCAAGAACCTGCCGCTGCTCATCTGGAAGAATGTACCCTTCAGCCTGCTATGGCGAGTATTGCCCCGCTTTTGGCTCGCCTATTCCCTGTTCTTTCTGCGTGCTTTCCAGCGCGGGCATGCCTGGTACGCCATCAAAGGCGCATTCATGGCAACGCTGCTAACCTTTTGGAAGCTACCGTCAATCGCTATTCTGGAGTCCAAGCGCCGAGTGAGCGCCAAATACATCTGGTCGATGATGGAACACGACCTGCCTCCAAACGCCCATGCGCTCCGGAAACTGCGCAGCAAATGGTGGAAACTCACCAGGAAGCACGCATGAGCCATATTGTGATCGATGCACGCGAGTCAGGGGCTTCTACTGGAAGGTACGTTGACAAGCTAATCGAAAATTTGCATAAACTGGAGCCAGAATACGAGATTACCCTGCTTGCAAAGTCAAATCGACTTGAATATCTTTCAGGCATCGCACCTAGTTTTCGTGTAATTCGCTGCGATATTAAGGAGTTTACTCTGGCCGAACAGCTGGCTCTTAAAAAACAGATTGACTCCCTCAAGCCAGACCTGGTGCATTTTGCTATAGTACAGCAACCAGTGATGTATGGCGGCCGTGTTGTGACGACAATGCACGACCTTACTACCGTGCGATTTCGTAATCCCGCGAAAAACGCAGCTGTGTTTTGGGTAAAGCAACAAGTCTATAAATGGGTTAATCAACGCGTGGCCAGAAAATCTGAGGCAGTGATAACGCCAACGGAATTTGTGAGAAAAGATGTGAGTGAATATTGCCACATTCCACTTGAAAAAATAACTGTTACGCTCGAAGCGGCAGACGCCATAGCGGCCTCGCCTAAGCCAATGGCCCCGCTCGAAAATACTCAATTTGTTATGTACACCGGGCGGCCGACGCCGCATAAAAATTTGGAGAGGTTGATAGATGCGTTTGTGCAGCTTCGGAAGACGCGACCAGATTTATATTTGGTTCTTGCGGGTAAAAAAGATGCCAACTATGCACGACATGAGGAGCGCGTACGACAAGCAAACATACCGAACGTGGTATTTACCGATTTTGTGACTGACGGGCAATTGCGATGGCTCTATGAACACTGCGCTGCATATGTTTTCCCAAGTTTGAGTGAAGGTTTTGGACTGCCCGGGCTGGAAGCGATGACGCACGGCGCGCCCGTCGTGAGCAGCAACGCAACGTGTTTGCCCGAAGTGTACAGCGACGCCGCTCATTATTTTGACCCGCTGGATGTTTCTGACATGGCGGTAAAAATTGGCGAAGCTCTAGATGATGAAGCGCTACGAAGCAATTTGATAGAAAAGGGCAGAGCGCAGGCCTCAAAATACTCCTGGCACCGCACCGCCGAACAAACTCTCGCCGTCTACGAAAAAGTGCTCAGGGATGTTCAATAGTATTCACGCAACGCCGGACCTGAGCAACTAGCTTCAACAGTCAAGATGGGGTTTCCGTCGATATAAATTATGTTTCCCCTATTATCTTCTTTGTATTTATAGTGAACCCCGCAGGTTAGTGAATGTATCTGATATATTTTCGACCTAAGATAGTTCTCTGATATATATTTTTTATTACCTTGTGTATTTTCGCCGAGATACTTCCAGCCGATTGATTTCTCATTGTTGTAAATAGTTTGGGTGATTCTTTGTAGTTTTTCATTATTTACCGGAAGATACTCTAGTGTTGCTGATACCGAACACCCTAAACTTCCTGTACTGAATTTCTCTGATGTATAGTTGCAGTAGTTTCTAATTTCTTTGTTATTGGGTACAAGTTTCGAGGCTTGATCTAGAAATTGATTAATCTGCTTCTCTGCATTGTTAAATGTGCTCTTTTCTTTATATACTGCTAGCTGATTAGAGACAAAAAAGATTACTGCTATTGTAAACAAAACCAGAATCAAGGAGCCATTTTTACCTGTTCTTCTATAAAAGTTTTTAAAATAATAGATTTTTTTGGTGGAGCCACCCCCTGTGTGGGGCTTACTTTTTTTAGCCATAAGCTTATTGTACAGGATTAGCTATCTCTATGATGTGCTCTTTTCCGTAAAACCTGGATAACTATAAAAGTGCCTATTGCTCCCGCTACAATGTAGGCCAGCTTCCTGTCACTTGAACCCTCCTGCCTGGTGCTTCTAGGCGCGCGCAGTGTTGTAGTTCCAAGAACTTCCGCTGCTGAACTTGGGGCTTTCTCCTCAGTTTGCGAAGGCTCATCTTGACCGTAGAGCGCATAGCCGTAGTAAGGAGCTATGCTCCCACTTAGTCCTGCCACGGTTGTAAGTTGGCTGGCCGTTCTCGAACCAGTGGGCGGCAATGTACTACTAGTGGGTGGGGTGTTTGAATCGGTTTTCGTCTGGGATGAGCTATTTTCCTCTGTGGGTTTCACCTGGGGTAGAACGTAGGGTTTTAAGAGGCTGTTTGCATAGCCTTCGTCTTCGGCGTCGTCACTATCGAATGACAGGGGGTTTTGTGGTGGCAGCTCGGGCAACGGATCGTCTAGAGGAATGTCTCTTATCTCCCCGTCGCAGGCGTCGTCAATTCCATCAGCGTCTTCGTCTGTGCCGCTTTGAGAAAAGGTTGCGCAAGCATCAACATCATTTAGCACGCCGTCCCGGTCGTAGACTGTAGTATCAACAATCAATAGTCGACTACAGGATAGTATTCTCTCATTGCCAGACCGGAGCAGTCTATGTTCACTGTTATCGCAGCTTGACCCGTCGAGGGGTTGTCTGTAGACTTGCGTATAATTCCGCATTCTAAATTCTTAAAGCTATAGACTTTGTTACTTACAATATCCGGATATAGTTCTTGCATACTCTCCGTGTTATCGAAGCGGAACTTCCACCCCAAAGCCTTCGGTTTTGTGTCAAGAAGAGCTTCTACTGTGGTGGTATCTATACTGGTCTGAAGCTCATATTTTACTTTCCCCGAGATATTACACCCCAGGCTTCCCTTGCTATATTTCGCAGAGGCATACCGGCATTGTTTAGTAATTTCCTTTGTGCTGGTTGCGAGCTTCGCTGCTTCATCAACAAATGCGGTTATGTCTGCTTCAGCGGCGGAATATGCTTTCTTTTCCTGAGAAATAGCGCGCTGGTGTTTAATGGTTAATGTTCCGAAAACAATAAGCCCTACGCCCGCAAGCAGTAAGAGCACCCAAACTCTAATATACCTGTTCAGTTTTGTTTTTTTAGTAGTCATAAGTTTATTGTACAGTAATTACATCCGCTTGCGGCGTGCTTTTTTCCGCAACATCAGTGCAGCCATAAACACCACGAACACACTAGCCAAAACGTAGACCAGTCTCCAGTCATTCGAGCCTTCACTGCTGACTATTTTTGGTACGCGCAATGTCGTTGTTCCGAGAACCTCCGTTGTTGAACCCTGGGGGTTCGCTGCGTTTTGCATAGACTCATTGTGGGTAAAGAGCGCATGGCCGTAATATGGGGCTAGGTTTCCGCTTACGCGTAACGCCGTTGTTAGCTGGCTGGCCATACCTGCGCCAGGATTACTAGCCGTAGACAAGATGTTTGAATCGGTTTTCGTCTGGGATGAGCTATTTTCCTCTGTGGGTTTCACCTGGGGTAGAACGTAGGGTTTTAAGAGGCTGTTTGCATAGCCTTCGTCTTCGGCGTCGTCACTATCGAATGACAGGGGGTTTTGTGGTGGCAGCTCGGGCAACGGATCGTCTAGAGGAATGTCTCTTATCTCCCCGTCGCAGGCGTCGTCAATTCCATCAGCGTCTTCGTCTGTGCCGCTTTGGGGCAAGGAAGGACAGGGGTCGGTTAAATTTGGTAGATCATCACCATCATAGTTTGTGGCACTGGCTGTAACATAGACTACCTGGCGCAAATCGATTGGTTGGCCGGATGAATCTGTGCCATATATATCGAGTCGGTGAAAACCCGGTTCCACGGTACTAGGTATAGTAATTACTACCGGCTGATCACTGTAATCACCTTCATACAGAGTAACAGGTGTGGAATGCAAGACTATTTCTATGGGCTTGACCTTTTGCAATGTACCTGGAGGAATGTTCGTTGTATATCTGTTATTTTGCTGAAAAAGCGACACTGCGTCCGATTCCGGCCATTTGATAGACCGTGAGCGCTGATCGGCTTCGGGATTATGCGGAACCTGTAGAAGTGCGTTGGTCGTATCAAGCGCTGGTTTGTTATTTTTAACGGGAGCGGGCATGGTGACAGTAAGGTTGTAGGTTTTTGCCAGTATTGTTTGGCCGAGAAGCTTATGTCCGAAGACTGTAGGGTGATAGCTCTCCTGGCCAATCATGTTTAGAGGCCCGCTATCGTTACCTTTTGTTGCTCCGTTCATGGCTGCTTTATTTTTGGGCGCTTCACACAGACGATAGCCATTTAAGGCACTTTCTGTGTCAACATAGTACGCACCTGCTTCGGCTGCTGCTCTTTTAATTATGCTGTTGAGATACGTGATAAGCTGGGATCCAAAACGTATTTCGGCCGAGTTCATGAGAACATTTGCACCACAGTTGCCATCGACCTTTGCGATTTGCGGATAGCCGACCACATACACCCTTGCGCCACCGCTCTCCGTTAGGACGCTCTTATACGTTTTGACGAGTTTGTCATATTGCTCGAGAACATTTTTCATAATCTGTATACGGTCTTCATAATACTCGTAACAAGTTCCTTTTGAGGACTTAGGGTCTACACAACTCGAAAGAATGTTTGCAAAGTGAATGTCGTTCCCGCCAATGGATAGCAGAATAGTGCGGGGTTTATATTCGCGAGTGAAGATAACCTGGTTTGCATAGCCCGGGGTAAACGTATTTAGTATCGTTGTCGAATCTCTATTTGCCCATTTTCTCGTATATCTATCTGCGCCCTGTCCGCCATATTTTTGTTCATTTTCGTCTTTGATGCCTTCTGCAAATACGCTCGTTACGGTAACATCGTACATCCTGGCGCCAGAGCAGGCGACGGAACGGCCGTACGGGAACTCTTTTGCGCCTGTTTGGTATGGGTAGGAGTACCAAGAAAGGTGACATTTGTTTTGTTTCGTATCGGTGCCAGTAAGGTACGTGCCGGCAGCACCCTCGCCCGAAATGTACGAATCCCCCATGCCCAGAACGCCCACATACTCGCGTACGGTTTCCTGCGGCATGGTCACACTGTAGCAGGCAACCTTGAAGCTCGTAGGGCCAGTACGGTCGTACACGCTGTCAAACGTAATTGTTTTGTCATCTACAAACCGGACACGGCGCGGGTATTCTGCCCCCTGCACCATGTCGCGCAGACCACGCGTGTTCCCGGTGCGGTATTCGCCCGTCCAAAGGTCTTTGTACTCGCAGCTGTTGTGCTTGGCCACTTCACTCCGCAGGGCGTATTGGTCTCGGCAGGTGAGTCGGTCGTACACGCGCAGTGCAGGACGGGTTGTATTTCCACTCTGAACCGAGAGGGTAATCGCCACATATCTGCCGCTGCTGCTTACGGCAATATTATTTGTTTTTGTGTAGCCGCCTCCGCTAGTGTAATCTGCTGCCTCCCACGTTATCAGCTTTCCGTGTTGAGCCGAAAAGTTCTTCAGATACAGGCCATTCCCGCTAACACGTGCCGCAAGCCACTCGCCGTTCGCCGAATATGCGATATCGCTGGTCTCAAAACTTATTTGATTACCGCTTGCGTCTTTAAAAAACGTGGTCGGCTGTCCAAGATATTCGTACTGCTTTACTGTGGGGAGTCCATAGTATTCGGCGTATTTTAGAAGTGCGCTGTCATACGCGCCAATACGGAGCGTCGTACCGCTAGACCAACTTCGGGGCATTTGAGATGTAATTAGAAGATTTGGCTTGCCAGGGACAGAAGGGAGGATTGTCCCGCTATTTCTGGTTTCAAGGGGGTAGGCACCTTTGGGTCCATCTAGAAGAGTGTTATTCGCGATAGTACCAAGTGGTGTTGTATATGCACAGGTGTCAATAAAGCCCGAGCCATTCGGCAGCTGTGTGGGCGTGCAGTCTGCACTTTTGCTCATTGGCTCTTGATTTGGGGGAAGTTCAGATAGCTTTGTGACGACAGGCTCAACGCTGCTGAGCCAGCTTGGTCGACGTACGTAATCCGCATAAACAGAACCACCCACCGCCAGAAGTGCCGAAAAACAATATACAACTGAGACTATTTGTTGCCTACGCATATAACTCACACCTATTTGTGTTTGAATATACTCTTTATTGTTTGGTTTGGCAATTTTATTGTGTTATACAACCTCATTTTCACTCGGGATTGTTGTTTCTTCTCTGTTGGTTTTACTTCGTATGAAATTTGCAAAACTTATGCAGCGGGTTTGATGACGATGTGTCGGTCGCGGCCTTCGCCTACCGAGTCGCTGACGAGACCGGCGTCTGAAGCCACCCGGTGCACGGTGCGGCGATCAGCCGCATTCATAGGGCTTACTTCGTACGGCTCGCCCGTTTCTTGCACTTTTTTTACCCATTCTTCGGCCGTTTGAGCGAGTCGATCTGCCCGTTGCTTTTTATACTCGGCTACGTCTACGTTCACGCGGCAAACAGCGAAGTTTTGATTTTTTAGTGCGCTGCTCACGAGAAATTGCATAGAACGCATAGTTTCGCCGCGCTGCCCGATAAGAAATCCGTTTAGGTGCGTAGAGGGTATGTTTAGCTCAATAACTTCGTTATCTTCGGTCGTTGCATACACATCGGTGTTAAGCCCAAAGAACGATAATAGGTCTTCTAGGTATTTTTTTGCGTACTGGATTGCTTCTTCTACATTGTTGTTCATACTCTTTACCTCCGTTTTTTCTTAGCTTTTTTGGAGGTTTTGGTGCGTATTTGTTTTGAGGAGGTAGTAACGGTTTCACGTTCAGAGCTTGTGGAAATAAAGACTTTGCTTCCGCTTTTAGTGGTTCGCGCGGGGCTTTCGGCTTTTATGGATGGTGTTGCTGTCGAGGTTTTACTGGCAGGCTTCTTCGTTTTATTTGCCTGGTTTTTACTGACAGATTCAGCCGCCTCAACGAGCTGATCGGCATCATCTTTTAGAGCTGCTCGCTGTTGTATGAAGGCAACTACCCCTCCTACAAACCAATACAGGCTAAGTGCCGCGGCTAAATTGACCGTAAATAACAGCACCATAACTGGTATAAAGTACTGCATGCTACGCCCCACCGCCGCACTTACTTCAGCCTGGTCTGCCTGTTGGCCTTCGCCCGCAGCCTTCAGAATATGGCGTAGTTTACGGGCGTCTTTGTCGGTCGGCATAAGCTGGCGACTGGTCAAAAACTGAATACCAGCACTCAGAAAGACAAGGATAACCGCAGGTATGTAGGTACCGCTCGCGCTCAATGCAACCCGAGAAAGGTCTATAAATCCGAAGAGGGAGTTGTCGAACGCTTTTATGTTTTCAGCGAGATGTTGCATCCAGGGGAGCTGCTGAAGTGGTCCGTAGGCAAATTGTACAATTTGGTTAGGGTCTTTAATAACTTTTATGAGTCCGAGGTACAGACCAATGAGCACAATCATTTGAACAATCAGGGTTGGAAAAGCGCCAAACGGATTTACACCGCGCTCTTTGTAGAGCTCCATCATCATGCGGCCTTCAAGCTGGCGATCGCCTCTGGCCTCTTTCTTTATACGCTTAAGATCGGGTTGGAGTTGACGAGTAATTTTTGTCTGCCGCAGCTGTTTTTTTACGAGCGGCCACATGAGCAAACGTATTACGACCGTAAAGAGGATTATTGCTAAACCAAAGTTGTGCCCGGGTATGAGCGCATAGATGAGAACAAGCAAATTGAAGATAGGCTGAACAACAAATTCCGTGAACATTTACTCTCCTGTGTCTTTTACTATATCATGGTCTGTCTTCGGTCGACCACCTCCACGCGCTTTTGACAACAACATGGATAGTTCGTGCTCTAGCCTCGGGCCGGGCGTGATAGAAAGTGAGGGGTCGAAGGCAGAAATGATCATCTGTGCTCCTTTTATACTTTCTGCCTGTTGCGTACGCAATAGCTCGTAGAGGCGCCGCCGAATGCGGTTGCGCACAACAGCTGACTTATGAACCTTGCGACTGACAACGACGGCCGCATGGTATGGCCGTTCTGGGTTGACGCGGTAGCGGAGGCCGAGTAATTTCGTGCGTACAGAGAGGCCATTTTTATAGAGGCGCTGAATATCTCGACTGCCTCGAAAGCGATGGTGGCGAGCTAGCATTGCGCTCCTTGATTTAGTGGGTTAAGCGAGCGCGGCCTTTGGTGCGGCGACGCTGAAGCACTGCGCGTCCTGCCTTGGTAGCCATGCGTTTCATAAATCCGTGCTCTTTGGAGCGCTGAAGTTTTTTGGGTTGGTAGGTGCGTTTCGGCATGTAGTCTGATCCTTTAGTATTATTTGCATACAGTATAGCATGTGTTTTTGTAAACCTCCCGCGCACTGGATATGCTTGCTATTCAGTCAATAGTATAGCAGAGTTATCCACTTTTTCACAATGTTATCCACAAAATTACAGGGGTGATTGTTGCCTGTGGATAAATTTACCCCTGGATTGGCTTTTTTTGCTTGACATAATAGTTGTAGAAAAAGCTGTGGAAAACATCCCCCCTGTTCGCGTATAGTTATACACAACCTTGGAGGGGTGATTACTTAGATGAGTGCTGTGCAGGAAGATCGAATGTGGCAAACAATCCTCGGCGATATAGAGATAGGTTTGTCGCGCGCCAATTATTTGACCTGGTTTAAAAACACGAGTGTTATGAAACAAACAGAAACCGGGCTTGTTGTGGGCGTCCCGAACATATTTATCAAAAACCAACTCGAAGTAAAGTACGGGCAACTTATCCGCGAGACGATTGATAAAAATAATCTTCCGATTGAAACAGTTGAGTTTCGGATCCAATCCTCCTCCAAAAAAAATGACGATGATGCGTTTGTGTTGCCGAAAGCAGACTTGAACACGCAAGACCGCGGACGGCCTATCGAGACCTCCGGCACAGCACCATCAAAGCCCATCGGCCTTAATGAAAAATATACTTTTGAGAATTTTGTTGTGGGAGCGGGCAACGAGCTTGCGTATGCGGCCTGTCAGGCGGTTGCTGCCGAACCCGGCACGAAATACAATCCGCTGTTTTTGTACGGGGGCGTGGGTATCGGTAAAACCCACCTGATTCAAGCCGTCGGAAACGCTCTCTTAAAAAACCGTCCTGGCGCTCGTGTTATATACATAACGAGTGAGCAGTTTGTAAAAGATTTTGTTGATGCGCTACGCACAAAACGAGCAGCTGACTTCGTTGGTTTTTACCGGGCTGCAGACGTGCTTATTGTAGACGATGTGCAATTTTTTGCTGGCAAAGAAAAAGTTCAGGAAGAGTTTTTCCATACGTTTAATACCCTTCGACAGGCTGACAAGCAGATGATTCTAAGTAGCGACAAGCCGCCGAAAGACATCCCAACACTTGAAGAAAGACTTCGTAGCCGTTTTGTGTGGGGGATGAGTATAGATATGCAGAATCCCGACTTTGAAACCCGTTGTGCGATTGTACAGTCGAAGGCGGCCGACCAGGGTGCCCGACTCGAAAATGATGTCGTGGAGTTCCTGGCAACTCAATTTCAGTCAAATATTCGCGAGTTGGAGGGGGCTCTTAACCAAATGTTAGCATTCTGTGATTTGCGTGGCTTAAGCCCGAATCTCGCGATTGTTACCGGCTTAATGGGTAGTACGAGCGGTCGACCAAAACACCTAAGTGCCCGGCAAATCATCGAGCGATGTGCCAAATACTACCAGGTTTCACTGGAAGATCTTATGAGTCCTAAGCGCGATAAAGATATCGTGTTACCTCGTCAGGTTGCAATGTATTTGCTGCGCAGCGAACTGCATCTTAGCTTTCCGAAGATTGCACATGAACTGGGTCGTAAAGATCATACCACCGCAATTCATTCTGTTGAGAAAATCGGCAAGGACAGTGAACTTAATCCAGCTGTGCGAACGGCACTGGCTGACATAAAAGAGCGGCTCTATGCGTAGCCTGGGCATGGTATGTGGAGTAGTTTGTGGTTTGTCTGTGGGTAACTCTGTGGTTATACTCTGGGTTTATCTGGTTGAGATTTTTTCGGTGGATACTGTAGGGGTTTATGCGCATACTTATGCTCGGTTTTTCCGTTCGTTTACCCACAGGCTTTGTTTGATTATTACAGATGTAGTGTTGAGTTTATACTCTTTTTCCACATACCCAATAACAAGCGTTTTCAAAGAAAATAAGTTTATTGTTTATAGAACGGCGAAGCCAGAAAGGTGTTTGGTATGAAACTAAAGGTCACACAGGAAAACCTTACGAAAGCACTCAGCTATGTTGCTAGAGTAGCACAAAGTCGTGGAACCCTTCCGGTACTTGCAAATGTACTTTTGAGTGTTGAAGAAAACCGACTAAAACTGGCAACAACCAATCTAGATATAGCAATCTCTTGTATAATCGGAGCCCAAGTTCAAAAAGAGGGTGCACTAACTGTTCCGGCGAAGCTTTTGCAAGATTTGGTCGCCGGTTTGCCAGGAGGTATTATTGAACTCGAACAAGAAGATCTCCGCCTAAAAGTAAACACTGACCAATATAAATCTGTTATTAATGGTGTTAGTGCAGAAGAGTTTCCGGTCATGCCCGCTATAGAAAAAGGCACCACATGGTCGCTCCCGGCACCCCTTCTTAAAGAGACTTTACAACAAGTTGTGTTTGCTGCGTCGAACGACGAAAGTCGTCCCGTTTTAACTGGTGTGCTTTTTCAAACACATAACGGCACCCTATCGATCGCAACAACAGACAGCTACCGTCTCGCTGAAAAGAAACTAATAGACCTAAAACAAGAAGTAAAAGTGCTTATACCAGCGAGCGCACTTCACGACGTTCTACGGATTATTTCTGACCAAAACGACGGTATTTCAATAACTTGTGACGAGCAGCAGGTGTTGTTTCGGGTTGGCGATGTTGAGTTAGTCGCAAGGTTAATAGAAGGAAACTACCCCGAGTACGAGAAGCTTATTCCTGCTTCGTTTTCAACTACAACGACTGTATCTCGGGCGGAACTTATAAACATCACAAAAGTAACCAGTCTTTTTGCCCGCGAAAGCGCCGGTAGTATTGTGTTGAGCGTAGACGAAGCAAGTGAAAGTATATGGATACGCGCCGTTGCATCACAACTCGGTGAAAACAATGCGACAGCTTCTGTGAAGGCGGTGGGTTCTGGCTCGATTACGCTCAATTCGCGCTATCTACTAGAAGCGCTTCAAGTAATGACCGGTAAAGAAGTAACCATTGGTTTTAACGGCAAGGTTGAGGCAGTTCTACTCAGCGACCCAGAACACGACGACTATAAACACCTGATTATGCCACTAAAGAGCTAGGAATATGAAATTTCCTAGTAAGTGTTAGCAAAGTCCAATACAGCAACAGGAACACTTGGTGTGTTAAATTTTGTAAAAACTATGTTCGGTTGGGACGCAAGCTCCCAGCTACCAGCTTTATTTTGCAGGATCACGCGTAATGTATCTAAATTCCCTTCTGGATTTGAAACTGGTCGAAGTTTGGAAATATACCACACCCCATGATCGTAAAGCGTTCCCGTGTCAAGGGTATATAGTTTACCGTTATTAATACTGTCAAATACTGCTGATTTAATTTGTTCGTTTTGAGAAGATATAATTTCACTAATTTTCTGTCTTGAATAATCTGGATTGATCGTGACCGTCTTGCCAGAGCCGTTTTCGAAACCGTCGGCGTACCCCTCTGCGCCAGTGTAGCGAACAAACACAGAAATATTTTTTGGTATTTTGACGGTGTCACCACTTTTTTTAATGATGGCGATTTGCTTTTCTTTGCCACCCTCTACTCCATCTGAAATGTCTACCACCACCACGCTTTGAGTATTTCTAAAAACCACAGCAAGTGAGCGCAAGGATGTTGTGTGATGATAGTACAACAGGCCCCCTAAAAATAGCACCACCAACAATGTTACGACCAAAGCTGTCCTAAAATTTACCTGTTTCATTGCCTTGCTCCGATAGTAGGATTATTAAAGTCATCAAATCGAATATCGAGTTCGCTCGGGTTAAAGCCCTTGTCTCGTAACCACTGCAATGCCCGTACACGACCCGAGGGGGTACTGTTACCGACGAGTAGGTATACATGGTTGTTTTCCTCTAAACCATAGTCAATACTATAGGGTGCCGCTATGTCATAATGAGGAAGGAATTCTATGATTGGTGTTGAACTGCGAATATTTTCGCCGACCAAAGATGCTTTTAGGCCGGCGTACATTTCGCGCTTCACCGAAACTGCTTCTTGACTTGCCCAACGCCTTGTTTCATTGCTCGCGGGTGTGGGAAGAAGATAAAGCTCAGGTGTGTCGGCCGACACACGGATCACCTGTTCGTCCTTAGTAAAACCCTGTTTTTCGGCCGAAAAACGATAGGTTCCAGGCTCTAGCCAAATGCCGCCGCCCACCTCTTTTCCCTCAATCTTTCTTGTTGCGTCTTCTGGCAAGACGTAGATCGAAACATAGACTTTACCGGCGTGCGACAAAGTATTTAGTAACATAAAAGCCATAAGTATAAACACACCAAGACCGATAACAAATAATTTGACTCTAGCACTCATTTACACCGCCTTTCCTGTGTAGCGATAAATGTAATTATCTCGTAATGGGTTTTCGTGTCCGGCCATAGGTGCTCTCCAACTTCTACCCGTTGTACTGTAGGAGGCTGAGGCAATGGAAGTAGTAAACTTTGCTGGCGAACCGTCGCCGTTACTGCCCGTATTATTCGGCCCCACGTACATAAATGTGTGCCCTTCGTCTATAGCTATGGCGATATCGCCGGGGCGCAAATCGACGGTGCTTTTTACGGCCACAAGCTTATATAATCCACTCTCTTTAATATATTTATGTTGGGTTACAACATTGCCACCCCCGCCGTACTTCGGGTCGACGCCACTATCTTGCATGGTGCGGGTGACAAACCCCCCACAGTCAACGCCCGGATTTATACCACCCCCGACATATTTACCAGCCTTTTGCGCTGCTTTTACAGCTGTCGCGTATGAGGGTTTTAGAGTTGTGAACGGCGGGGCTGTGTACGTCGGCCAGGCGTAATTAATGGCAGTTTGGACAGCGTTTCCAGACGCAGCGCCCGAGCAGTTGCCATCGGCAACAGGTGTTGCATTTTGGGCATGGGCTCTTGGATTAAAAAACGAAACTATTCTTGATGCGAAAGAGCTAGGAGGATCCGGTTTGTATGTCTGTGCGGTAACCGATCCGGCGGGTTTGATGGCGTTCATAACTCCGAATGCTATACCTGTTGCATAAGCATCGCTGTCAAACCCCGTTTGCCCGGTTTCGTTATAAACCCAGGGTACTTTTGATAACAACTGTTCTATAGAAAGATTGCCACCAGACAGTCCCAAGCCTTCATTGAAGTTGAGATCGTTCTCTCGTACGCCCGATTCCCCCGCGCCTCGACGCGCCTCTACTATAGCACGTGAATACTCTTGGCTTTTTGTAGCAACGCCGGCATCTCCGAATATGGTTTTCTGGCCGTTATCATTCACGCGATAGCCTCCTAATTTTTGTGGTGTTACCCATGCCCTTTCGGAGGACCCAAATCTCCCAGAGCTAGTGTGGATACTGACGGCTATATCTGCGTTAGCGTTGTTTGCGATCAGTGCGCGCTCCCTTAGGTTTACATAATTAGATTCAGACTGTTTAGTAAGTAGTACTTTGTAGCCCTTGGCTTCGAGCATGCTTTTTATTTTTTGAGCAACGGTCCAGGCCTGTTTTCTTTCTACTGGGTTAGAGCTGTCACCAATATAGAGCCCAGTTTCAGGATCTTTTTCTTTTCCTTGCCTGTCTTCTCCTGAGTGACCGGGGTCTAGTACCACTATGCCACTGCCTTTTGTGGTGCTGTTGTTTTGTGTGCTGCATTCACAACCGGTGCTTGCGCTGATCACAGAACCCTGTCCAGTACTATCGCTGTACTTCAGGGCTATCTGAGCGGCCTTAAAACGACTTTCATATGCCTTTATTCCCGCTGCTTCCATGGTTTCCTCATAATACCTAACTGCTTCCATGAGGTCTGACTGAGTAAAACCCGCAAGCATATTTTTTTGGCCAGTCGGGCTAGTGTTATTCATGTGCCACCAGACAATATCAAGTTGGGTCTGTAGCTCGCCAATTGGCCCTGTTATGTTTGCTTGTTTGGCAATACCCAATACTTTAGCCGCAGGCGTCCACTGGATTAGTCCCCAGCCTCCACTTGCAGGGCTAACCTGCTGAGGGTCGGTTGTTCTGTCTGGGCTATAGCCCCCCTGAGTATTTTGGGGGTCGCCACCCGACTCATGTGCGATATTGCCGATAATGGCGGCGGCCTGGGTCTTAGTAAGAGCGGGCGCCCCGTCTGAATTCTTTTTCGAAAGAAAATAGCCGTACGCCGCCTCTAGATTTTTTTGAAAATCAGTAGAGGTTACAATATTTGTATCAACAGCGCCACAACCAGATGCAGAATCTGGGACCCAGTTTTCCCAGCTATATTTTAGCGCCTGGCAATCAAGGTCAGTCATATTTTTTGGACACTCAAGCGCTAACACAGATCGGGAATACGGCAGAATGATGGTAAATAACATAATACCGAGCATAAACAGTCGCAACAAACGCCTAACCCGCATTTACCCAGCCCCCCCCACAACGGTTACTCATCTGCAAAGGGTCCCAGTGCCATGCTTCAGCAGAATATTGTTTTATACCGAAACGCGCTGCGTTGGCCTCCATCCATTCCCACATAGCGTTCCCCCTTTGTGTTACTCGCGTTTCACATGTTTGCGCACCCAAGCTTACGCTGCTTATTGTCGCAAGGTCGATAGCCAAACCCATTTGATGTGGCGAATACCCGGGCCGTGCAGCTCGGCGAGGGTCTTGACCATACTGAATCCATAGGTTTTGCTGCTTTGCCATGCTTCTAAACCCACTAACTGCGGATAGTGTCGTTCCGCTACTTTTTGCAGCAGTATATAAATCCAACCATGCACCAGAAACCCGAGAGTTTACCATCACATCACCGTCGGCACCGCGAATAGCATAAGTACTTTCTGCCCCGCTCTCAGCCCCAGTGCTTTTAAACCCAGGTATTGCACATAGGCGGATAACTACCTTTTGCCCGTCACGATAGCCGTCCTGTAGACCAAGGTCTCTGGTTCCGGGCGCGCAGCCAACCGACTCAGAACTGTTGAACATTTGAGAAACATCTATCGTGCTACCACTAACACTGGTTGGGTTGCTCCCCGATGTTGACGAAGAGCCGGCGGGCAACAGGCTCGCGTCGAACATGCCCCCGCCTGACTCAGAAAGAGTTCTTATAAGTAGACAGGGCTCTGATTTGTTAGGGGTAGCCTCTCCGGTCACCTGATCTTGCACCATTCCATCGAGAAATTCTTGCTCAAAGTTCCGACCCTCACAACGATCATCCCAGTACTGTTCGGGGTCGCTCGGTATCTCAGCATTTCCGTATCCGTAGTGTTTTACGCCAAAGGCGCTTGAAGAACCAACCGTTAACGCGCTTGCTTTTTTGCTTGTAAAACCGACGCCAAATGCAAACCCAATTCGCTGGAGCGGGTTTTGCAGGACGCTCGCTATACTAGTTGCGGGCAACGCAGACCGCGAAGGAGTTCGCATAGCTATACGAGAAAGCAGCGAGTAAGGTGTATCAGTTGAGGCTAGACGCCCAAGAAGAGACCTGTGCTGGAAATTAACCTCCTCATCCGCAATATATCGCCGTTGAATGTCCGTATACGCCGTATTTGTTATTGGTGCCGCGCCAGTCTTAAGCATTGCTGCCTTTTCGTACGTTACCTCGGCACCCGCCGTACTCATAGCCAAAAGCCTTCCGCCACTAAGATTAAGCCATTGGTTTGGTAGTGCGTGATTAACCAACCACTGAAAGAGTTCCGCTGCGTGGGCTCCAGCCCAATCGGTAAACTGTTGGCAGCCCGGTGTTATGCGACAGCTATTCTCAAGAGCCCATTGAGCGGGTGTACCTATGAGCCCGATAATTCCTTTGTAGCCCTTGTTCAGAATCTCAAGCACTTTATCTGCGGGCATCTGTACAAAGTTTATCGCCTGCATGACAGGAGATGTTTGGATACCTCGTGCTGTCGCAACGATCTCTCCCGGGTTGGAAAAGTCCTCCTCTGGACATGCTTGCTTGCCTTGTGGCACAGTACCCCCGTCGTCGCACTTAAACGCAAACGAGTTTGGTGCGAGCGCTGCGGCATTGCCCGACATTAGTCCAAAGAGGTCTAAGCCACCAGAATACGCAGTTGTTTTGCCGAGATAGTTTTCGTATATAGGATGAGTTGTCATGTCTTGGTCCGCACTCAACGTGTCGGCAAGTGAGCCGAGTGCGGTTAGATCTGTATGGCCACTTTTCATCTCTGCAGTAGCAGATTGATACATTACAAACGTACTCGCCGCAGTCGCAGAGCTCGTAGAATAGCGCATATATCCAATATAGCTCGGCGCATCTTCTATAAACGTCTTAGCATCAATAGCAAAAGAAGCCCAGCCTATATATGGAACCACTTTGGCAAGTAGCTTCTCTGTCACCTCGCCCGCTGCGGCTATGCCAAGTTTCTTACCAAGCTGTTCGGCAATTTGTTTTGTCAAGTAACCACTTAAGCCAAGTTTTTGAACATCTCCCGCCCGGGTGGCCAACGACGCAAGCTTTTCACTTCCATACTTTGCGGTATAGGCAGCCAATCTAGTATCAAGCTCTTTTTGAAAGCGTGATTTTTTTTCTTCCCCGCTCCCAGACGATTCTTCAAGCGAAGTGTCACAAGCATTTGGGTCTACAATACAATCAAGGAGTAGCCCATAGGTTTCTCCCGCCAACCCGGAGACCTTTTGTGTTAGCCATAATTTTCCCGCTAGCAGCTTCGCCTCATTCTTTTCAGCAAAAGTGTCACGTGCATCGCATGCAATTAGACAACGCTTTATCTTAAAACGGGTTTCAAGTAATTTACCGTATTGATACCTTTTGTATGTCCTGTCCCAAAGAGTTCCCTCTTTTAGGGCCGTATTAAGCGTACGTCGTATGTCACTCCGTTTAACTTCTTTTGCATCCAAATCAAAAATTGTAATCTCGCCCTTTTGAAGCTTTAAAAACTGCTCATCACTGCCAACGCTATGCCCGTTGATCGTCATGTAGAATTTGTTAGATTTTTCATTCTTCCCGAGAACGATACCGTGTTTTGATGCTAATTCCTGCTGTAGTTTACCTTGCGACCAAGCCTGATACATCTTTGCGATCGGGTTTGTGCCCGGTACGGTCACGACGCAACCCGGATCGATTGTGCTTTTACATCCCGGGGTTCCAAGGGCTCGCATGACGTGTTTTCCAAGATAATGACTATAGGCATTGGCCATCCCTTTCTGCATAGCATCTTGCGTTGATGCCATGGCGCGTCCCTCGATCATGCCCACAAACGACTCAATCTTTAAGGGCAGCATAAGGAAAAAAGCCAACATAGAGCCACCCGCACCTATTCCTCCTGCCGCTGCAGCAACGGCGAGTCTTTTTTTAACATTGGACTTGCTCTTGAATGCCTTTGAGAGGCCATCATTTTTTTCTGAACCCTTGCCCGTGAAGCCTAAGCCGAGTTTTTCCTGGACATCATCGAGGGCGCTGTTGCCGTACTTGCTTTCAGGGCGCTCTTCTTGCTCTTTTAAGTCAGTAGTATCATCGTGTTTGTTCCTATTTTTGCGACGATCCCACCAAGATTGACCCGGGCTATCCTCGTTATTGCCCTTACCATCGGTGGTTTCAGGAGATTGGTCATAGAGACGCTGTAGCTGTTCTGCTTCTGCCTCAGCGTGCTCAGGGTGAACACCAAGATCATCATGACTGCCCGGTATATATTCTTTAGTTTTTTCTGGATCGTATACAGGCATAAGCGTCTCTACGAAAGATTATTTGCGCTCCCTGGGTACAGTTGGTTTTGCAGGTCAATTGTACCTTGTGGTTCATTTAGTTCGCCTTGTTTCATGGCTTGGACCTGTTGTGGGTTGGTGGTGATAAGGCCGGTTTCAGTTGGGCTGGCGACAATTTGTATGTGGACGTGGTTTTGGCCGGCAAAAAAGAGACCTTGGCCGACCGGGAACTGTCCGAGCCGCTTCTTTTCTTCCTCGGTTAGTTTGAACACGTCCGAAAGAACGTCGACGGCGCTACTCGATTGCTTTAGGAGTATTTGCATGCTGGCATTTGCCACAATGGCGCGCCCCATACGTGAACCCATGAAGTCTTCCACGTCTTGTGTAATAGTGGTGATGCCGAGATTGTACTTGCGCGCGCGTTTCGCCAGACTAAAGAGGAAGTTGGCGCTATCTTCGTATTTCATAAGCTGCCACGCCTCGTCCACGATAAGAATTCGCTTCTTCTGGTCACTTTTTGTCTTGTTCCATATGTAGTTGAGAACAATGTACATGGCAACCGGGCGAAGTTCATCTTCAAGATCACGAATATTGAAAACTACCAAAGGGTTGTTAATATTTATGTTACTTTGCTGACTAAATATTCCCGCAAACGTTCCGCTGGTATATTTGCGAAGTCGCTGCGCGAGTTGCGGGCCTGTGCCGCCCATATGCAACAACGTGTCATACAAGTCTGCGATAGTAGGGGGCAGTGAAGAGTGAGTGAGGGGGTCTTGAGTAATTCCTGCTTTTGCATAGGTGTCGATGAGTGCAGCGTCAAGATCCGCCTCTTCCGTCGGCGACAGGGCTGGCGATAGTGTGCTGTTCCCGCCGAGCAGTTGCGCTTGTGCGCCGCCCATCATGAGCCTAAGTAGCCCGTGCAGCGTTATGAGGTTTGAGCGGAGGGCATTGTCTGCTTCCTCATTATCCACCACTTGCGGGAGGTCAAAAGGATTTATGCGCGTTGCCGAGTTCAGACTGAGTCGTACATATGCACCGGCTACGGCGTCACACATGCGTTCGTACTCATTCTCTGGATCAACAATAAAAATTTCCGTGCCAAACATAAGACTACGTAAAGCCTCAAGTTTTACCGTAAAGCTTTTACCGGCACCTGATTTTGCAAAGACAACCGAGTTGCCATTTTCAAGACTAAAACGGTCGAAAATAACAAGCCCCGAGTTATGCATGTTTATTCCATATAGAATGCCGTTGTCTTGGCTTAAATCAGCACTTGTAAACGGAAAGCTGGTACTAATAGCACCAGTACTCATGTTACGACGAATTTGCAGCTGATCGGTCATCTGTGGCACGACGCTATTGAGACCTTGTTCTTGCTGGGAGGTTGCTGCCTTGCTATATACTAGCTGTTGGCCGAGCATACTCTCAACTTTATGACTGACAAATTCAAGCTCATCCTGGCTAGATGCATAAATAGTAAAGTAGAGACCGAATCGGAAGAAACGTTCCTCACCAACCTGGAGTTTGTCGCGCATTTCTTCTGCATCGAGAATCTGAGCTTGTTTTGCTGGGTCGCGAACACGACCTTTCTCTGAGTCTATTTGAAGTCCTGCTTCAAGCTGAGTAACTTTCTTGCGGAGGTTTTCGAGCACCACCTGGCTCTCGACAGGATACACGTAAATGGCCATATCTATGACCTCATCTAGGTTCACAAGTCCACTTAACCATCCGGTATAGATTTGTCTGGGATAGCCGTAGACATAGTATGTCCTGGCCAGACGGGTTCCAAGCTGAAAATGGGTGCTGTAAAACTCAATACTGCTTGGGGCAATAAAGTCCCGTAAGGCAGTAATGCCCTTCCGAAATGCTTCGTTCACCTCTGCCTGTTCTTTTGCTTGCTGTGTCTGTGCAAGTGCGACAGGGTCAACGGGCGGTTGTTTTTTGCCGAATGCCATTACTGCAGCTCCCTTTGTAAATGTTGCTGCGGAGCCATTCCCTGACCTTTTTGGATCACCTCAGCAGTTAGGTCGTTGAAATTTTTGAGTTGCTGACGAGTCGCAGTGTCTGGGTTGTATGTATCGTAGTACAGCTCAATGAGCTCTTGAGTGTCAAGCGGCAACCCCTGGATTCCACACTGTTGAAGCCCGCCCAAAACGGCCTGGACTCGGTTGCGCAGCTCATCCTTCGCCTTTACTAGATCTGGCTCGTTGATAACTACGTGGTTCTCGGTTTTATTGAACAAACCAATAAAACCGGTAAAGAAGTTTTTGCTTTGGGCGATTGCCTTTTCCGGACCAGCGTTAGGCTCAAACGGGACGACCAGGTAAAATTTCTTGTCCATGATATTTGTTTGGAGCGCGAGCTGGTCTATGTAGCCGATATAATCATCCATCAGAAGTGCGAGGAGCATGTTGTCATGTTCGGTGCGGATTTTGTCGAGCTTTTCAATATATGGCTGAAGGTCAACTTTTTGTGAACGGATAAATATTTGAATAGGAAAGTATAACGAATTCAAAAAGCCCTGGTAGGAGTATTCCGTAGCTTCTTGCTCTTGGGGGCTCATAAGGTCAAAGTTGATACTTTTCACCATGACAACAGCCCGATAGGTGCCGTCGTTCATAATGATAATACCATCTCGTATCTCGGCTATCTGAAGTGTGTTCTGGGTGCTGTTTGGGTTACTTTTTGGCGGAGATATTTTTGCCAATTCGGGTGTCATAGGAGCGTGTGTTTGGTTTTGAGGAATCATCTGCGGGGTATACGCTCCCGGTGCGATGCTTTGGGCAGGGGTTTGTGGTGCGTATGATTGTTGATTTGGATCCATTATTCCACCTTAGACAACTTAGCGAAGCGATATGACAACCTCACCATCATCTCGCCTTGTTTCTTTTTTTGCCTGACGTGCGATTGTTGCAATATCTAAATCATCATTACTTGCTAGGTTCATTATAGCAGCCCGCTTCTCTGAAGTCACTTGTGCTTTTTCGCGCTCTGCTTGCTGTTTGGAAGCGGCTATTGCAGCGTTCGCCCGTGCGATCTCACGTTGTTCTTCCGCGATCTCACCGGATGTTTTTATGTGCTTTAAATGATCATTGGTGCTGATTTGGGCTGAATTTGCGGCTTTGAGTCTAGCCACTAAAGCCTCCTCGTCGGCTGTAGGTATTGCTGCTTGTGCGACCGATGAAGGTTCATTTGCCGCGGGGGTACCCGGAGTGATCACGGCAGTATTAGTAAAGGTAGCCTGGCCATTTATAGGCGTTGGTTGGTGCATAAACCAGTAGTCGTTAGGAGGTGGTGTGGTCGAGGTGCTAGTGGTGGTACTTTGCATCTGCTGTAATAGCTGCTGGCGTTGTGTGCTTGCGGCATCTTGGATCATGCTGTCGAAGTGCTGGGCGATAGGACTAGCTGCCGGATCGAGCATGTCATCGGCGGCGCGGATATCTACTCCGCTTACCTCCTGTGGCAGCGTCGATGCATCCACAAGCCGATCAGACGCAGAGAATCTCATTTGTTGGCCCGCAGAAAGATTGACGTTTACATTTTTCACCGCCCAGCCGCGACTGTCTATGGTATCTGCGAGCGCATGAAGTCTGCTGTGTACTTCTGTTTGGCTCAAGCCGTTGGTAAGGCTGCGTTCGATTTTTTTAGGGACGGTTATGGTCACAAGTTCTTTCGCTCCACTCTGATCCCAAATGCGCTTCCGAGGCTTTAAAAGAAAGCGTAGTTTTGCTATAGCCCATACTTCTGTGGGCTGGTCACCGTGCCACGGAACAGCTAAGAAACCAGTGAAAAGCGCCGGAGGAATAAACATGACAAGGAGAAATGCAACATTTTTTGTGATAGCAAAGAAGGACAAGTACAAGAAAAATGCCGCCACTGCAGCATAAACAAACTGACGCAGTGAAAGCGGACCAACGAGCTTATCTTCCGCTTCAACATCCTGAAGCACCTTATACGTCGCCATTGTATAAGTATAACCGAGTTATAGGTATTACGTCACTTCATTTATCAGTAAGAGGAGGATTATATAATGCAAACGCTTTATACGAGCCTGTTGTCTGCGGCAAAACCGGCCAATGTTTCGTAAGCGCTCGCTACGGTCACTGCTTCAGCGTGGGCTAAATGTGTTAGTCTGCCGAACGCACCATCGGCCTCTTGCTTAGCAAGCCCCAGTTCGCCTGGAGTACATCCTCGGGCCATTTTATCTGGTTCTTGGGTGACAAACAGCTGGGTTGGAACCAAAGCACCACTGGAAGGGTCGATGCCGTCTACATGGCGAGTAGTTCGAAAGCCTATCAGGTTGCCTTTTTCAGTTAGCATAAGACCCATTCTTCCGCGACCACTGCCAGCACCAGGGAAATTACCTAACACCGACGCAACATGCCACCCCACAACAGTGTATGCTGTTTTACCTGGCGGAGTTACTGTAAGTACAACACTTTTTGGAACGCCAAGTGTTTGTGCGCGGTGCCCAATCTCACGGGCATTATCGAGAAGGTCATTATAGTGCTCGACTTGTTTATCGCGCTCGGCGTCACCCAGTACGCCAGCTAGAGCAGCCCGAGCTGCTGCTAGGGCAGACTCGTGTGCTTTAATTTTTGCTGTAGTTTTAAATTCTTTTGATGGCGGCATAGCAGATCTGAATGCGGAATCGAATCCGAACACCCAATGCAAGAAATGCGGTTCTGAATCC
>CAYROK010000012.1:0-37265 GCA_964425975.1 uncultured Candidatus Saccharibacteria bacterium | reverse complement strand
GCAGGCAGGAGGCCTGCTCTTATGGGGTGGGGTTTAGAAGTGTGGGTGGTTCAGATTTATTTTGGTAGGGGAAGTAAGAGTCTTGTATTTTCAACATGCTTTTCCCAGCCATTACGCTTATGTAAACGGGCTTCTTTGAGAGGGATGCCAGAAATATACACTATTAGATATGTAATGAAAGCAGCACCGCCCAGGCCTACCCATCCGTGAGGTGTTCCTAAAGATATGACAGCAATCCCCCACCACATAGTAATTTCACCAAAATAGTTTGGATGACGCGCGTATTTCCAGAAACCCTGATCCATAAGTTTACCATTGTTTTTTGGATTGGCTACGAAGTCAGCAAGTTGTTTGTCGGCAATTAATTCAACCATAAAACCCACCAGCCACATGCCAAGTCCGACAAAGACCCAGAATGACCAGCGAGTATCCTGTGCGAGGTTAATATGCATAACAGGTATGCTGACAACGAGCGCAAGCAAAGATTGGAGCAAGTAGACCCTAAAGTATGTGTTCAGGGCGACATTTCCTCGCCATTTTTTGCGTAGTTCCACATAGCGTTCGTCCTCTTTGCTCGTACGAGCAATTCGCTGACCGATATGCCATGCGAGACGGCAACCCCATACAATAACGAGCAGCGTCACGAGGGCTTGCGAATCCCATCGGAGTAATCGGCCATCTTGCAGCCAAAATCCAGTGAGCGCAATTGCAATAAAACTGAGTCCCCAGCCAGCATCGACGACATCGATCCGCTCGAGTCGTCGGCCAAGGAAAAAAAGCATTGTCATCAAGACCGCAGCGGCCAACCAGCATACACTCATCCTGCCGAGTACTGAAGCTGTCATGTCATAGCGAAAAAGCGTGTACAAACAGGCGCTTGTGTAGACCAAGAAGAAATACGGGAAGAGTTTTTTCATCGATGTAGTGCCGCAAATGTTACTCCCGCAACCACCGCAGTGAGAAAGGCTCCCCAAGCTAAATCGACTAAAACAACCTTAGGGGTAAATCCTTTCATGGTCGCAAGATTCGTTAGGTCGTACGTGGCATAAGCGACGAGCCCGAAAAGCGCACCACGACCAATTGCATAACTCAGGGAACCTTTTTCAAGAGCCGGCGTAATCACAAATGTTACCACCCCGACTACATAAATGACGTAGAAGAATACTGCTGCCGTCATGTTTGGTTTATCCAGCAGCAACCTGCCAATCTGCAAACGGTAAAATGTCTTTGCTATAGTCCCGAGCCATATAAAATCTAACACCCCCATTACCCCACCGGCCACCAGCATTCGTACTAACACCTCCGTCATGCTAACCCTCCTATGTAACTACATTATAAGGTATTTCTTCCTAGTTACTTCTGGAAGATGTTCTATGGCGTAGCGAAGGGCGGTACGCGGCATGGTAGCTGCGTGGATATCAAGGAAATCCAGAAGTAACTGGCGGTCGCAGCGTTTGCCGACCTCACGCAAGGTCCAACCGACGGCTTTGTGCATGAGATCGTGTTGATCGTGCAACAGCAATTCAGCAAGCTCTAATGAGGTACTCGGATCACCCTTTGCGATATAGGCAAAGGTAGAGATGATACTCACGCGTCGTTCCCACAGGTTCTCGCTTTTTGCCAGCTCATACAACCTCCTGCGGTCGCTGCGCAAATGCTCACCCACTATATGCCGACACGTGACATCTACGAGGTCCCAGTTATTTACATTTCCCCGCATTAGTTCTGACATATAGAGGTCAAAAATGGTTTTTTTCACCTGGGATGACACACGTGGATATTGTAGGGTGAGTATAATTAGGCCGGCAAGGCGGTGTTCATGGATGGGGCTTTCTATGAGTTTGCGCACTTCAGCAAGCGGAAGTTCCCGATATTCTTTACAGACCCGGCGAATTTTAGGCACCTTGACGCCAATAAACTGGTCACCCTCACCGTACTCACCTGGTCCTGTTTTGAAAAACCGTTGTAAGTTCACGGCATCGGCGTCTGATGAGTATTTTTGGAGTGCTTTTTTTGCCTCTTCCGCCGTCATGCAGATTCCTGAACGAGCTCGGCAAGCTTGCGAGCAGTGTTCACGTTTCGAACTGTCATTGATGAATATAGTTTTGTGCCTACGACTTTGGGTAACGAGCCCCTCGAATAGTATTTTCGTTCTATGTTCCAGAGAAGTGCACCAGGCACATGCAGCCCGGTTTCAATGTCTGCGTTGCAACCAACTTTCATGACGATGGTTGCGTCATCTACCTCCGGAAATAGATAGCATACATCAGATTTTTGGTCTGAGTCATTGCGCCAACTATCGGGAATAGATTCAGCTATGCGGCAGATAGCGTTTGCGTTAAGCACCAGTATCGGCACGCTCATACCGAACTCTTCTAAAATCCGTTTCTGTAGAGTAACCACACTTGGTTTTGTGGCTGCCTCAAACACCACGTTGCCTGTGTTTAAATATGTGACGACTTGCGTGAAGCCCGCCGACTCAAACAGCGTTCTCAGCACACTCATTGCTACTTTGTTCTTCCCGCCTACGTTTATCCCGCGAAGCAGTGCGACATACCTCATGATGCTGCGTATGCCTCGCTCAGATTACGATATGCCCTAGTCCGAAACGCAAAGAAAACTGCAATGAGCAAAATGAGGCTTGCAAGCATGAACACCAGCGCGATGCCGCGCGCCTGGCCGCTGCCGAGTAACCACCCAAACGTAGTTTTTCCTGCTTCGCTGTTCATATAAGGGATGAGCCCGAACTGCGCAATAGGAGCTATCATAAAAGCCGATACAGGTGAGCTAGCGGATTCAATTGCCTGCGCCAAGCCAAAGACCCTGCCTTGACGCTTGTACGGCACAACGCGCTGTATGATGGTTTGCTCGGCCGCTTCAACCACTGGAAATATGCACATGTAGGCAAAGATTCCAACGGCATACAGCAACCACCACTCGCGAAGCGCAAATAACAGACCGACCAGCCCAACAGCAATGTTTCCGAGCAGGAGTAAGCGCAGTGGATTTTTGCCTAAGCCTTTTTTTGCTACTATCATTCCCCCTACTATGAATCCCGTAGACGTCACGCCCAACACTGTACCCCACCACTCAACGGAGAATAACGTAAGTCCATACGGATCCATAAGTGCCATAAACACTCCTCCGACAAGATTGTTAAATGTTGTAAAACCGATTAGCCAGCCCAGGCCCGGTACTGCTCGAATTGCGGTAACGCTTCCCTTGACATCAATTCTTTTTTTAGCCAGTTCAGGGTCATGAAAAATATCTTTTTCAGGAATGGTAATCGTGAGCAGGTGAGCCAGCGAAACAAAAGTAAGGATAATAGCAATCACAAGCGTCCAGCCCATACCGAGCAGCCCTATCGAGAGACCAGAAAAGATACTGGTGACCATAAAAGCCACTCCTTGCACGGTACCCACCATGCCGTTTGCTTTATCACGATCATCTTTTGGCACTAGTAGTGTCACGGTGGTACTAAGGGCAATATTTCGCATGTTCTCGACGACGCTCCCAGCCAAAATGAGTCCTGCGAGCAGGTAAAAGGGGTACGCTGCAAGGTTCGTAAGTTCTTGTTCGGAGTGTAGTAAAAAGCCAACACCCGCAAGCAAGTAAAAAACGAGGGTGATTGCGCTCGAAAGCACCATGACCCATTTCTTTTTTTGACGATCAACGATTACACCAAACACCAAACTCATGGCTGCAACCAGTAGCATGTACGAGCCCCCTACAAAGCCCGTTGCAAGCACTGACTTCGTTTCAAGATAAATCCAAAATGTCAGCGCAAACCACAAATAACTTGTCGTTACGTTTGCAATGAGTGTGTTCAACAGTACATGGTAAAAGCGTTGCACCGGGCTAGTATACCAGCCTCGGACAAAAATATCTCACGAATGAATTACATTTTTACCTTTTTACTGCCTTCAAAGCTAAATGATTTCGTCGTGTCTTCCAATCCGATCATCTTTGTCTGATGGCAGCATAAGAGCCTACGCACAATAACCTGCTCAGCGAAAGGCGTAATCGACGCAGTATTTCATATGCGCGCCGACTGAATTTTCGTATCGGACATATAAACACCCCTCCCCTTATGCTCGCAAGATTCTTGGACAGCCGCATCTAGACTCTTATGGCGTATACTATAAACATAAAGGAGGATACGATGGAAAAATTTGTAGATTTTACTAGCGGTAAGCAAGGACGATCTTTGCGAATGGTCGTTGGAGCGGTACTCGTTTGCGTGGCTGTTGCCGCGACGAGCGGCACGGCAGCATGGACACTTGGCATATTAGGTACTTTATTGGTACTTTCTGGCGTACTAAAAGTCTGCGCGTTTAACCTACTCGTAGGCCGCAAAATTACCTCTTGTCCAAACTAGACCGCAGTTCTAGCCCGCATTTTGTAATCCAGCGATATCTATTTTTTTCATTTGCATCATGCCTTGCCAAGCATGCTGGTTATAGCTTCCGTCTGGTTTTGTCATGATTACATCCATGTTTTCGGGAACAATCTGCCAACTTAGTCCAAAGCGATCTTTACACCAGCCACACTGCTCACTTTCAGGATAATATGAAAGTTTTGACCAAAGGAAATCGATTTCTTTTTGGTCTTTGCATGCGACCGAAAATGAGACAGCTTCCGTGAAATGAAACTCGGGACCAGCGTTAATAGCAACAAATGTTTGTCCTGCCAGCTCAAACGTAATGGTGAGCTCTTTCCCTGCAAGCGGCTGTTGAAAATCGAGCAGGCCCTCTGTAGGATAGTACGTTGTTGCAACAATCCGACTATTTTCAAATACTTCGACGTAGAAATCAACTGCTGTTTTGGCATTGCCGTCGAACCAAAGATTGGGTGTAATTTTTTGAATCATTGCCATTTACATGCCTTCCTCTGGCTGCAAAACACCGACAAGATTCATTTCCGAGTCGCGAATATATGCTAGCTTTCCCACAGTTGGCACTTCCATAACTGGCATGTCAACACGCCCGCCATGTTCTACGACCCGCTGAAGTGCTGGCTCGATCTGGTCAATGCTAACCATGCATACGTATGCATTTGGGGCAGCTTTGTTATCGCTCGGTGCGGGACCCGGACGCTGCATCATGCCCCCATTTATGCCAGCCTTCGCTGGCCCTTCAGTTATCTCGCCAGACGGAAAAACTATTACGTAATTATTCATCTCAGAGCCTAGGTCTTTAAATGCCCAGCCAAAAACGCTCTCATAAAATTTCTTTGCTCGTCCTATGTTGTCAACGTAGACCTCAAAGTGTGTTATAACGCTTGCCATGTGCAACCTCCTCCTTGTTCATAATGTTTAACACGGTACTACCGCCACCGTTCTTCCTACGAATCGCCTACCATAGTGGCAACGCGCGAAGATTAATTAGCACAATTCCTCCTTTTTACTGATTTTACCGTACTTACAACGTCTTGGGTGTGTAAATTTTTACAAAATTTACACTTGCTCAAACGGCAGCATATGTGGGAGCTCGAGTGAAAATTCAGTCGTTGACACGCGCACATATACACCGATGCATTGTTGTATGAGCACTTTGTACGAATCATAGACATCCTCGATCATCTCGCCACGTTCGTGCGCAAGCTGCATTTGCTCGAGACTAAGCCAACGGATATCAGTTGACTCGCCCGCGTGCGGCAATTGACTCGGCGCGTATTCTGCTACGAACCCATAGGCGATATCTGTGTGGTAATGATTTTCGTTGACTTTATGCGTCATCACAACCATTGGTTGTGGATGTACCACGTAGTGCGGTGAAATGAACGAGACGGCATTCGGTTGGAGGAGCGTGAGTTCTGTGAGCGCATATCCGCATTCCTCCCGTAGCTCATGCTCAAGTGACTGCCAAGGTGTCTCGGTGAGCTCTACGTGCCCACCTACCTGCAGCAATTTCTGCATTTTTTTGTGCATATGCACCAGGCCTTTCCATCCACTACCTTCTTGACGAACGATGTAGGCGCTTACCGTCAAATCATGCTGCCCTGGCTGAGTATGTATATGCGGCACAGAAGTTATTCTTTACCTTTCCATGAAATATAGTAGATACTCACAAGGACAATTACTGAACCCAGTAATTTCTCCCAGCTATAGCGCTCGCCTAGCAATAATATACCCGCAAATGAAGCCGGTACTATCTGCGCGTTTACGAGAACAATAGCGTGATTTGCGTTTATAGCATTAACCGCTGCTGAAAATGAACGCATAGTCAGCCAAAAAAACAAGCCAGCCAGAAGCGTCCACGCGCCGACTGCGGAAAAAATGTGTATTGGCGGGCGCCACAACATATATGTAACGGCCGCAACGATGCCAACTGCAAACACCCGGACATCAGGGATTATCTGAGCGTCGTGTTTTTGCATAAGATGGCGCGAGAGCACATTACCAAGACCAAAAAATAGTACTCCTATAAGGATCAGCCCATCTCCAAAACCTAGGCTTATTGATTGCAGCCCCACAATGCCTACGTAAAGCCCAATAAACATGGCCAAGACCCATATCTTTTGACGCTGAGAAACATGTTCCCCTAAAAATATGCCGGAAAATAGCATTGTGGAAAGTATACTTCCGGTCACAAGAAGTGATGCATGAATCGACGTCGTATAGTTCTGACCAATTACTAGAGTGAACATGCCAGCCAAACCTAACGCGCACAAAAGCATCAGCCAAAACTTGTCTCGCTGTAATTGATGTACTTTTTTACGTGTGTCCTTTGGGAGTAAAGCAAGCCCAGCAAAAATACCTCCAGCCGCATTGAAAAGCAGAGTGTATGCAACCGCATCTACGTCAAATCGAGTGTAAATATACCTATTTAGCACAAGATACCCAGCAAAAAAGCAGGCAGAAAGTAGGCCAGCCAAGATACCCTTCGTCCGTTGTGGCAACTCAAACCATTTTTGTCTCATTGTTCAGCCTTGAGCTGAGCAAACGCTTTTTGGATAGCCTTTGTCTCAGGATCATCAGCGCCCTTTGTATCGGTCTGTATGCGTATAATCTCATCAGCCGCAAACCATCCAAAGTCGCTATGATCTTCAGTATTCGCCTGGATGTTTTCGAGCGGGCCTATAAACTGCGCTAGGTAAATTACTTCGATAGAATGCGATTTTTTCACCTCATTTATGTATGTAAATACATCCACGACGTCGCCGATATCCACGCTCATACCAAATTCTTCCATGACTTCGCGTGCCAATCCGGTTTTGAGGTCCTCACCGTAGTCGATGTGCCCTCCGGGTAGTTCCCAAACTCCAGGCAAAAACCTTTTCGTCTCTGCGCGTTTAGCCAGAAACACTTTTTTCACCCCATCAAAGTCGTGCCATATGCACGCAGACGCCGTAAAGACCTGCTGCCCCTCCGCGAGTGTCTCGCTATCGTGCTGTGTGCGCAGCATACTTCTTCTCGCACTCCTGAGTGTGATAAAGTTTTGCGGGGTCTTTTTTGCAGGTTTCGCAGATGAGGACAAGGTCATTGCAGGCGGGGTTTGCGCAGTTTTCGTAGTTGCTCGTGCCCCCACCGCAGTGTATGCAAACACCGATGGTTTTTGCTTCAGAGGTGAAGTTCATACCCATTCGGCCATCAAACACATACAGTTGACCTTCCCAAAGGCCGCTGTCGCCATACGCTTCGCCGTATTTTACGATTCCACCATCTATTTGATAAACTTCTTCAAACCCACGCTGCTTCATCATGGCGCTGAGCAGTTCACAGCGGACACCACCCGTACAATAGGTGACGACCTTCTTTTTCTTAAGTGCATCGTATTTGCCGCTCTCGAGCTCAGGTATAAAGTCTCGGCTGGTGCGTGTTTCTGGCACGACTGTATTTTTGAAACGCCCAACAGCAGCCTCATATTTATTGCGGCCATCAAAAAACACTACATCGTCGCCATATTTTTCAACGAGTTCATTGACCTGGTGCGGTTTGAGGTGCGGACCGCCGCCCACAACACCATTTTCATCAATTTTGATATCTTTATATGACTCGAACGCCACAAGTTCTGGTTTAACTTTTACTTGCATACGCGGAAATTTTTCCCGGCCGCCGTCGCTCCATTTCCATAATACATCTTTAAAG
The DNA here is from genome assembly GCA_964425975.1 of uncultured Candidatus Saccharibacteria bacterium. Classification (GTDB taxonomy): domain Bacteria; phylum Patescibacteriota; class Saccharimonadia; order Saccharimonadales; family UBA4665; genus JAGXIT01. The sequence continues at coordinate 29,176 of CAYROK010000012.1, read as the reverse complement.
CCAGGAAATTCCTTGGTCTTTTTTATATATGATTTCAAGTCATCGAGCTCGCCACCGACTGTGCCATTTATTCCTTGTGTACTGACGAGAATCCGACCATGCAAATTCAGTGAATCACACAGTGTTTTTTGCCAAAGACGGAGCAGTTCCGGGTCTTTCACTGGCGTAAATTTGTAGTATAGGAGAATCTTTTGCATGTGTCCCAGTATACCGTAAAATAAGAGGATGGCACACGATGACGAAGCAGATGGGTTCCTGGGCATCACCTATATACCTCATGGGCATGATCACGAAAAACATCCCGCAGACGAAAATGAAAATAAAAAAGACACCGAGAAAATAAAAAAATCGACAAAAAACGGAGTGACGAACGCGCAACTAGAAAAAATGCATACCGAACTCGCCGCCCTGGAAAAGCAGCTACAAGATTACGAACATTCAACCGATGAGCGTCTCCAGCACCTCGAACGCATGGTCGGACATCCAGTCACCGCAGAAGAAAAAGTTTATCGTATTCAAGAAGATTCATAGCGTTCACCTGGGATGGGTTTATAACAGATAAGCGTTTAACTTCATTTTCCTATTGCATTTTGTAAACAGGGGTAGTATAGTTGTATGAATTACAAACGTAACGGAAAGGGCGCAAAGCATACATGTACACAGTTATTCTAGGCGAAACTCATGGCGTCCTTGTCGTAGGCGTTTAGTTTCCTTCTTTCAAACATCGACAATACCAAAAAAACAGACCCGTTCGACCCTATCTACAATAAACTATTCAATATACACTAGAGGTAATTGGTCGGCACCAGGAGGGCCGCCCTGATGAAACAATCACGAAAAAACGAAAATGGCATAAGGATAGCAGTACGCTATTACATGCAGTGTGTACGTAAATACCCGCGTTATGTATGGGGGATTGTACTCATTATGCCTTTAACGTCTCTGTTTAGTCGGTACATTCCGCCTCTCGTACTTGCGAGTGTCATAAATCAACTTACCACAGGGCAACCAGTCGATACCGTTTGGGTAACATTTGGTGACGAGATACTACTTTACTTTTTTATATTGCTCGTAAGTATTGGGCTTTGGCGCGTCATAGACTATTTCATGTGGCGCTTGGAACAAAATGTACGACAGGACATTTCCGAGCATGTTTTCAAGCACTTGCTTTCACAGAGTCTGGATTTTCATGCGAATAATTTTGGTGGCTCGCTCGTATCCCAAACGAATAAGCTACTGAACGGATACGTTCGTGTTCAGGACAGTACTATCTACCAGGTTTACCCGATGCTCTGGGGATTTATATGGGCAATTCTGATACTTGCGACAAAAGCACCCCTCTACTCAATTTTTCTTGGTGTGCTGATTGTAATTTTCCTCAGCGTTTCTTTGCTGCTTGCAAAAACGATATTCCGGCATCTCGCAGAGGCTGCCACCGCTGAAAGCCGTGAGACCGGGCAGCTTGCAGACGCAATCACAAACATAGGTGTGATAAAAAGTTTTGCACGGAGCAAATATGAAACCGAGCGCTTTCACGAAGCAACATCAACAACCCGCAGATATACAAAGAAATTTGCTCGGGCACATCAGCGGCAAATGAATATAATGGGAGTGTTGAACCGCGTTATTATTAGCGGGTCACTGGTGATTGCTCTCGTTTCTGTGGTATATCATAACGCAGAAGTTGGGACGGCTTTTCTCATATTTAGCTACACCGCAACTATTGCCGAGCAGCTCTTTGAGTTTGGCAACGCAACACTACGTTCTTACAACCGCGCCCTGAGCGATGCACGCGAAATGGCCATAAAACTCACCCAAGCTCCAGGCGTCAGAGACCCCCTAACCCCAGAACCAGTAGCAATACACGAAGGGGCAATTGAGTTTCGAGATGTGACGTTTATACATAGTGGCGCTGACGATGCATTGTTTGAAAACTTCACACTAAAAGTAGCGGCTGGTGAAAAAATTGGTTTTGTTGGGCACAGTGGATCAGGCAAAACTACTTTTACGCGTTTACTGTTACGTTTTTCGGACATTCATGACGGACAGATAGCGATAGATGGTCAAGACATATCACAAATCACCCAGGAAGATCTACACAGCGTAATTGCCTACGTGCCGCAAGAGCCGCTTCTTTTTCATCGTTCTGTACGCGAAAACATTGCATATGGAAAACTCGACGCTAGCGAAAAAGCAGTAAAAAAAGCGGCCAAATTTGCCCATGCTCATGAGTTTATACGTAATCTTCCTGGGGGCTACGATACGCTCGTGGGTGAGCGAGGCGTGAAACTGAGCGGCGGTCAGAGACAAAGAATTGCCATTGCGCGCGCCATGCTGAAAGACGCGCCCATTCTCGTGCTCGACGAAGCGACCTCAGCGCTAGATAGTGAAAGTGAAGTCCTCATACAAGATGCGCTCTGGAAACTCATGGAAGGCCGCACGGCTATCGTCATAGCCCACCGTCTTTCAACAGTTCAGAAAATGGATCGCATAGTCGTGCTCGATGAAGGAAAAATAGTCGAAGAAGGCACTCACAAACAACTACTGGCTAAAAAAGGCACCTATGCAAAACTATGGTCGCACCAAAGCGGAGGGTTTATCGAGGAGTAATCATGGAGAATGATATGGGACAAAGCGACACGAGCGGTACAGATGAAAAACCACGACATGCCTTCCGTACCGGTAATCGTATACTGCGACTAACCTGGCGGCAACGCCCAGCGGCCATCATTGCTTTCGCTGGTGGTGCAGTCCTAGAGATAGCTGGGTCGTTAATATCCTTGTTTGCAACAGCCCAGCTCGGCAATTTGCTAGCGCGGTGCCTGACCGGACAGCCGAGCAGTGAAATCTGGTTTTGGCTGTGGCTTGATATCGCCTGTGCTGTTGCAATCGCCTTAGGATTCTGGATGATGAGTGCAGCCAAGCGCTTGACGTATTTCAAGATGGTTCGCTGGGCGACGACTGAATTTCAGTCAGCTGTTTCACGGCTCGACCTCGCAGACTATGATAACCCTCAGGTGCGAAACCAATTGAACAAAGTCGGTGCCGGCTATACATGGCAAATCCCAAATCTTGCTGAATCTGTTTTAGATTTTTGCTATTCATTGGTACGTTTTCTAGCCATCACCGCTGTCGCCGCACAGATTGGCTGGTGGGTTGTGCTCGTTCTGGCGATTTTCCTACTACCTAGTTTAATTGCGGAAAACCGACTACAGAAATTGCAGTGGTTTGTCTGGGATATGAAGGGCGATAATCGGCATGTTTTCTGGGGGCTAGAGTGGATGCTGCGTCAGGCGCGAAATGTCATGGAGCTACGAAGTATGCAAGCACGCCACTATATTGTCACGCGAATCGAGCGCATGAATAAAGAATTTTATGACATGCAAGAATTAACCTACCGACGGCTTAGTCGCACTATTGTTCCAACAAAAATATTTGAGGTAGGAGGAACAGCCATCGGCGCCGTTGTATTACTGCGCCAATTTCTGTCCGGTAACATCGGGCTTGGGAGGTATTTCTTCCTTTCGGGCGCGTTGCTACGTGTCGGTGGAGCACTAAATGCAGTCTTTGGTTCTGTCTCGCGCATGCAGGAGCAGTTGCTTTTCGCGGAAGATTTTTTCGAACTCAGTGAACGCGAGCAGCGCATTGCTGACAAGCTAGAAGCTATAACGCTGAGCAAAACAGGTGCTCCACAAATCGAATTTCGAAATGTTTCGTTCGCGTACCCAGGAAAGAAACGGAAGATCTTTGACAACCTTTCCTTTACGATAGAGCCGGGCGAACATCTTGCAATTGTCGGCGAAAATGGCGCGGGTAAGACAACACTCATAAAGCTACTCTTGCGCTTTTACTCACCAACCAACGGTGCAATACTAGTAGACGGACATAGCCTGCAAGATATTGCTATCGAATCGTGGTATGAGCGCATTGCTACCTTATTCCAAGATTTCAATTCCTACCCGTTTTCTATAAAAGAAAATATCTCCATCGGACGCACCACCAAGCCGCTTAATACAGCGAAGTTGGCTGCAGCGGCAACTCGCAGCGATGTACACGATATGATAGACCATCTTCCATTCGGCTGGGAAACGGTACTAAATAGCAGCTTTGAAAAAGGTGTTGAGCCAAGTGGCGGACAATGGCAGCGAGTGGCGCTGGCGCGGGCATTTTACCGCGATGCTCCGGTTTTAATCCTTGACGAGCCGACCTCGGCTATCGATGCTAAGGCTGAATATGACATCTTCAATAATATTTTTGAGCACTACCAAAACCGCACTGCCATCATCGTCAGTCACCGTTTTTCAACCGTTCGACGTGCACATCGCATCATTGTGCTAAACGAGGGCAAGATAGTCGAGCAAGGAACACATACCAACCTCATGAAGCACGGTGGACTTTACCACGAGCTCTTCAGCAAACAAGCGGAAGGCTATAAGGACTAGGCCCGGTGAAAAAGCCTCTCTGCTACAGAGAGGCTTTTTTGAACCCAAGTGAAATTATTCTTTAGTGGCTTCAGGTGTTTCTGTTTCCACTGTAGAAGATTCACCTTCAGCCGCCTCTGCTGGAGCAGCTTCTTCGGCGTCACCGCCAGCTTCGTCGTTCGCAGCAGCCAGCGCACTTGGCTCAAACACCGTTGCGATAACGTGCGTAACTTCGGATTCTATTTCCACGCCTTCCGGAACTTCTAGATCTGCTACCGTTACTTGGTCGCCAACCGCTACAAGTTTCTCAGCGTCATAGAAAAGTTCGTCTGGTAGGTTTTTTGGAAGAGCTTTAACTTCCACTTCATCGGTCTGCGTCAGTACGATCAATCCTGCGCGTTCGGCTGGGCTGGCTTCGTTGCCTTCGCTATAACGTGCCTTTACTGGAACCTCTGCTCCGACCTTTTGATTGGCTTTCACTGCGTTGAAGATAACGTGTGTCACAGTACCAAGTCGTGGGTCAAAAGTGGCGCTACGAATCAGTGTTGTGTATTTTTTGCTACCAACGGTGATTTCGACCGGGTGGTGACGCCCAGCAGCATGTAGAACCTTTGTAAGTGTCTGGTATTCGGCCTGTACATGAATGGAATCTTTCCCGTGGTCATGAATCACGGCTGGGACAATCCCTTCTTTACGCAATCGCTTCACGGCCTTGCCAAGCGTTTCGCGCGGCTCTACTAGTAATGTAATAGTATCCGACATAATTTCTCCTTTATTTCAGGGGTAATTGTAGCACACTTTCTAAAAATCTTATACACTACAAGCATGCCTGATTTTGTGGAACTTATCCGCGCCGGCGGACTTGTGATGTTATTTTTAATTATATTTGCTGAAAGCGGTATGATGGTTGGTTTTTTCTTTCCAGGCGACACCCTGCTTTTCAGCGCTGGCATACTCGCAGCATCCGGAGTTTTACCAATTTGGCTGACCATTTTCGTGATAGCCGCCGCCGCAATCCTGGGTGACAACACTGGGTACCACATAGGCAAGCATCTTGGACCAAAACTTTTCAAAAAAGAAGATGGCCTGATTTTTCGGAAAGACTACATCATGAAAGCGGAGCACTTTTATGAAAAATACGGCACAAAAACCATGCTGGTAGCCCACTTTATACCAATTGTGCGTTCATTTGCTCCTGTTACCGCAGGGGCAGCCAAAATGGATTACCGCCAATTTGTGATATATGACGCGATAGGAGATATTGCATGGGCTGCAAGCATTACTTTGTTAGGTTACTATATCGGGAGCCGTATTCCGGGCATCGAACATTATATTGAACCAGTGCTCATTGGAATAATTCTGGTCACGCTCGTACCCACGCTGTATCACGCGCTGAAAGACCCAAAAATTCGCGCCCGTCTCCTCCGCCGCAAAACCACCCAGAATCAATCCCAGGTAAACTCAACAGAGAAGAAATCATAATCCCAGGTTGAACTAGCTACTTACTATGGTTTGTAGCGACTTTGACTGCCAGCAGGATTAGGATGCCGCCCATGAAACGTTCCAGATGGTGCTGTATGCCATGTACGCGATGACGAATATTTCGATGGGAAACAACAATTGCTAGCAGCGAGAACCAAAGCATAGTGGCAAGTACCATTTCTATTCCCATTATCAATTTTATAAATTGGGGCGTACTCGGGCTTATCACCAGAGTGAAGAGGCTCAAAAAGAATAGTGTTGCTTTGGGATTTGTAACGTTTGTTATAAACCCAATACGCAAAGCCTGCCAGCTAGTCAAATCGTGTGTTTCGTGTCCCCCTACTGAAACTTCGCGCGCACGACGAGCCCTTAAAGACTTTATACCAATGTAAAGCAAGTAAGCCGCGCTCATGAATTTAAGCGCATTAAATATCACGACAGATTGTGCAATTAGTAATGCAATACCTGCCAGACAATACGTCACGTGCACTGCAATTCCAAGCCCCAAACCAACTGCGCTATAAATACCACTCCGCCGCGAATATACTAAACTATTGCGTAAAATCATTATAAAATCAGGCCCTGGACTCATGACAGCCAGAAGATGTATGAGTGCAACTGATAAAATTGGCGCAAGATAGTCCATAATGTTATCCTAGCACGAACCTTGCATTTCACGCTCTACGAGAGCATGTGCCGTAAGTATTGGCCGGTATAGGATTGCGACGTTTTTGCAATTTGTTCCGGTGTTCCGGCGGCGAGAATGGTGCCTCCCCCTGAGCCACCTTCTGGACCCATGTCTATCAGCCAATCTGCACACTTAATAACATCGAGGTTGTGCTCAATAACAACCATGCTGTTACCTGCTGTTACGAGCGCATGCATTACTCCGAGTAGTTTTTCTACGTCTGCGATATGCAGGCCGGTAGTAGGTTCGTCGAGGATATATAGCGTGCGGCCGGTGGGTCGACGCGAAAGTTCGCTCGCGAGTTTTATGCGCTGCGCCTCTCCACCCGAAAGCGTCGTAGCCGGCTGACCCAGTGCAATGTAGCCGAGACCAACGTCAACGAGCGTCTGAAGCTTCCGGGCAATGACTGGGATGTTTTCAAAAAAACCGAGCGCCTGCTCGCAAGTCATTTCGAGTACGTCGCTGATGGTCTTGCCTTTGTAATGTATTTCGAGTGCTTCACGGTTATAGCGTTTGCCGTGGCAGACTTCGCACGGTACATATACGTCAGGAAGAAAGTGCATTTCTATTTTTATAATGCCGTCACCAGAGCAATTTTCACACCGCCCGCCTTTGACATTGAAACTGAATCGTCCGGCGGCATAACCGCGCAACTTGGCTTCTGGCACACTTGCAAAAAGCTCCCGTATCGGCGTGAAGAGGCCAGTGTAGGTGGCTGGATTTGAACGGGGAGTGCGTCCTATAGGCGACTGGTCGATAATAATAGCCTTATCCAGGTGTTCTATGCCCTCTATGTCATCGTGGTAGCCCGGAACAGTACTGGCGTGATGCAGTCGAGCCTGAAGTTCCTTAGCAAGAATGTCGTTTATGAGGCTTGATTTGCCGGAACCCGATACACCACTCACAACTACCAACTCGCCAAGTGGAATTTCTACCGTAAGATTTTTTAAATTGTTTTCTCGAGCACCAACAATTCGAATGATTTTACCGTTTCCCTTACGTCGCTTGTTTGGCACGGCAATCTTTTTACGTCCTGACAGGTACTGCCCCGTGATGCTTTCGGGTGATTTTTCGACCTGCTCGGGCGTACCATGCGCAACCACGTGGCCACCATGAATGCCAGCGCCCGGTCCAATGTCTAGTAAATAATCTGCTGTACGAATAGTGTCTTCGTCGTGCTCTACCACAAGCACTGTGTTACCGAGATCACGCAAATGTTTCAGTGTGGCAATCAAACGACCATTGTCGCGCTGGTGCAAGCCAATACTTGGTTCGTCCAGCACATACAGCACACCCATAAGACCTGAGCCGATCTGCGTTGCTAGCCGGATACGCTGTGCTTCGCCACCGCTGAGGGTAGTAGCAGAACGCAACAAAGTGAGATAATTCAGGCCTACATCTACCAAAAATTGCAATCTTGAGGAGATTTCTTTTAGAACCAGTCGAGCAATTTTCATTTCTAGCTCATTAAGTTTGAGTGTATTGAAATATGCCAAAGCTTCGTCGATAGAAAGTTCGCAGATATCCATGATGGAGCTCCCGCCGACCGTCACGGCTAAAACTTCGGGCTTTAAACGTCTGCCCTCACATGCTGCACACGGCTTTTCCTGCATGAAGCGTTCTATATCGCGGCGCATGAAATCGCTTTCGGTTTCTTTGTGCCGACGCTCTAGGTTCGGGATAACACCCTCATACGTTGAGTTAAATGCGCGGCCGTGGCCGAGTGCGACCTTGTAGACATCATCACCTGTACCGAACAAAATTCGCTGCATATTGGACTCGGATATCTGCGCCGTCGGCTCATGCAACGTGAAACCATGTTTATCGCCCACAGCCTGTAACTTACGGACGTACCAGTTGTCCATATTGATTCGGTTATAGGGACGAATGGCACCCTCGGCTATGGTAAGTCGACCGTTTGGAATCACAAGTTCAGGGTCAACGACGAGTCGACTTCCGAGACCCGTACACGTTGGACACGCGCCATGCGGGCTATTGAAACTAAACGTACGCGGTTCGAGTTCTGGGATGGCCACTTCAGGGTGGTCGATACACGCGTACATAAGACTAAATGTTTGAAGTTCGTCGTTGTCGGCATTGAGAACCGCTAGTTTACCCTCGGCTATGTCAAGTGCTTGCTCGACACTTTGCGCAAGTCGAGTTCGTGACTCTGTGTCATTTACGAGCCGGTCGACAACGACCTGAATATTGTGGCGAATGTTTTTGTCGAGTTCGGGAAATTCGTCTAGTGCATAGACAACCCCGTCCACACGAACACGGGCAAAACCGGCACGTTGATACTGCTCGGGAACATGTTCGAATTGGCCTTTTTTGTCCACAACTACAGGCGCTAGAATCATAAGCCGGGCATTTTCTGGAAATTGCATGACTAGGTCAACGATGTTCGCCGTAGTTTGACGTGCAACTGGCTTGCCACAAACGGGACAATGCGGTACCCCGATGCGCGCATACAGCAGGCGCAGATAATCGTATATTTCAGTTACGGTAGCCACTGTGGAGCGTGGGTTTCTTGATGTGGATTTTTGGTCGATTGAGATTGCTGGACTCAATCCGTCGATCTGGTCGACATCGGGCTTTTCCATAAGCCCTAAAAACTGACGCGCGTATGCACTGAGCGACTCAACATAGCGTCGCTGTCCCTCTGCGTAAATTGTGTCGAAGGCGAGACTTGATTTTCCCGAACCGCTTAGGCCAGTTATGACAACCAATTTTTCGCGAGGTAGTGTAACATCAATGTTCTTAAGATTGTGCTCACGTGCGCCTTTTACCACTATTTCGTCATGCATAAGTCGAACCATTGTACGCGAAATGGCAGATTTTTTCCATAGATAACCCGAGTTCGACATAGCTGTCGAGCTCAGCAGGGGCGGGCTTGCCCGCCCCGAAAGGCTTCGCTCCTGCTCGATAACAATAAAACCCGGTATGTTTTGTTTTGAGAGGGCTATAGCTGCTACAATACATGTCTATGAAGTGGCGGGAAAATAGATTTTTGGTTGATTCGGCGGGATATCTGCTCCTTTTAGGATCTGCACTCACTGGGTGGTTGCCTGGTCCGGGAGGATTGCCGCTGTTTATTGGCGGGCTTGGTTTACTGAGCATACACAATAAATGGGCTCAAGATTTACGTGACTATGTCCTCAACAACGGCGGCAAGGTAGTCAAAATGATATTTCCAAAACATCCTATCGCGCAGTGGACATACGATCTTGTCGCAGTTGCTTTATACGTGGTTGCAGCATTTTTGGCGTGGCGTCATGCTGTTTGGTGGCAAGTTTCGCTTGCGGTCAGCGCGTTTTTCCTAGCAACATTTGTCGCTCTCATGAACAGAGATAGACTAGATTCGTTCAAAAAGCGCCGCCAGAATATAAAAAAGTAAACCATAATCATTTTACACAACTATATTGATTATTGTGTTACTTTGTGATATAATCCGCCTCATAATTTGATCGTGAGGTGGCGAGAGTGTCAATAGAAGAAACGATTATACTTGGGCAAATACCCGGAACAGATTATCAACCAACCCATGTTTTTTGGTTTACCCTAGCCACAAGCATTATTTCTATGTGGCTTCTCTATGAAATATTTAAGCAGGTGCACTTGAGTAGTCGGGCGCATTCCCAGCCAAAGCTTGAACACGTTCTCGATCATCATTTTATAAGTTACGGTACACTTTCGCTCCATACGCCGACTATTAGTAGCGAAGAACCATTTTTGTTGGCTCCTGCGTCAAGACTCAGGCGATGGGCAAATGCTTTCCGCGTACAACTGCAGTTCCTCCAGCAAAAAACGATGGATGTCGCTCGGTTCATTACTGGCAAGCTCGCTCAAACGGTGCATATACTGGCTCATTCTGCTCTGTTCGCCACCATCAAACAGCGAGCGGTAGCGGTGAGATTCCCAAGCCGCACGCTCTTCATCACTCAAGCTACTCGAGTGATTGCGCGCCTTGAACAATGGGAGGAGGCCTGCGAGACGTTCATCGTGAAAACTGCTCGCCAAGTCTGGCGTGAGTTCCGCAGGGCTAGCAGTACGCACGACTGGGAGTAATCTGCTATCCTGTTGGCCATAAAACCCGTCGTACAGACGAGCATCGACTGAAGATTCAGCGATTTCTTGTCGTTTTTTTTGCTCGTCATCGAGTAGTGCAAGCGCTTTTAAAATATTCTGAGTAAATTCTGGATGCTTAAGAAGCAGTGCGTGATGTTTTTCTATGTCATGCAGCACAATGCGAATTCTTTTTTGTGACTGCTCGTCGAGAACACTTAGTGGTGCTACGGCCGGACAACGGTTGAATTGCATCGTCTTGACTGGCAAGCGAGTGGGCGCGCCCGGCGCGCGCGTCCAGCGCCACCTTTCAACCAGTTCTTTCGGTGTCATTTTAAGAAAGGGGCTTAGGTCATGACGCAAATCGTAAACTAATGCACCCTGCCTTTTTGGGTGCTCGCTCAAACGAACCGCTACAGTTGTTTTCTCCGCATCGTTTTCGTATTTTCCACTACTGTACACAAATGGTTCATTTTTTTCGACAAGAGTTTTTACTTTTGTTTTGTCACGCAAATCGAGCAGCCAGCCAAATAGTTTTGGCTGGCTACCGCGAATAAGCCGAGCGACTTCTATGCTTGCAGTAACATCGGCCAGCGCATCATGCGCATTGGCATGCTCAATTCCGTTTGCCTTGGTCAAAAGTTCGAGTCGGTTTCCCGGCTTGCCGTCCACGACCGGCCATTTCATGCCCTCAGGACGAAGCGCTCGCGTCATGCGCACCACATCGAGCAGGTCCCAACGGCTTCGGTCATCTTTCCATTGCCACTCATACGGATCGTAGAAATTTCGGTAGTGCAAGTAACGCATAAATTCGTCGTCAAAGCGTACGGAGTTAAAACCTACAATAATTGTACCGGGCAAGGCAACTTCTTCATGAAATAGTTTCAGAAATTCCGCTTCGGTTACGCCCTCTGATAAGGTTCGTTGGGGTGTGATTCCGGTAAGAAGTACGGCGTCAGGCTGCGGGAGAATATCTTCTGAAAGTTTAATATAGCTATTGACCGGTTCACCAACTGGCTCAAGCTCTAGCGTTGTCCGTTGACCTGCAAATTGCATAACACGATCTACGCGGGGGTTTATGCCGCTTGTTTCAAGGTCGTACCAGAAAAACGTTGGCTGGCTCATGGTTACAATTCGAAAGACCCTTTTTTAAACTGAACTGTTGTACCAGCACTAGCGCCCATGCGAGCCAGTTTATGTGAAATACCCATTTTGCGCATGATGTCTCGGAGACGTGCGATGGATTCTTCGTTACTAAAATCGGTTCGTGCGGCAAATTTGTCTATTTTATGACCTAAAACTTTGTAGCCTTCTGGTGTTTTCTCGACCGACCATGGCTCTTCGCTCTGGAAAGTTAATACAGGTAAATCATCTACCGTCTGCCTGGTACTCGCTTCGAGCTCAGCCGCTTTGGCACGTTCGGTATGCACTGTTTCAATCGCGGTGTACATAAGTTGCTTGACTCCACTGTGCGCCTGGGACGAAATTGCAATAATAGGTGTCTTTTTTGGCACTATGCCACGTAAGGACTTTTCGGCATCGGCTACAAGCTCGGGAAGACTAGCGTCGGTTTTGGTTAGTACCACTATTTTCGCCCGGGATGCTAATTTAACAGAGTAGGCTTTAACTTCATTTTCGATCGTTTGGTAGTCGCGCGCGATGTCGTTACTAGACACATCCACTAAATGAAGTAGTACTGCCGTTCGTTCGACATGACGTAAAAACTCATCGCCTAACCCTTTCCCCTCAGCTGCTCCTTCGATGAGTCCGGGTATGTCGGCAATGAGTACGCTGCCCGCGCCAACCACTTCAGCTACACCAAGGTTGGGCGTAAGCGTTGTAAACGGATAATCGGCAATTTCCGGCCGGGCATTGCTGACAACTGAAAGAAACGTCGATTTACCTGCGTTTGGCAAGCCAATGAGTCCAACGTCTGCGATAAGTTTGAGCTCGAGACGAAGATCTTTTATCTCGCCTTCTCCACCTGGCTCGGCAAACTTTGGAGCCTGACGTACACTGCTAACAAAGTGTGCATTTCCAAAGCCTCCTCGCCCTCCAGCTGCAATCACAAAGCTTTGGCCATCCTCAGAAAGGTCAACCATCTCGAAGTCATTTTCGTATACTACCGTTCCTACCGGTACAGAGACTTGTAAATCGGCTCCGTTTCTTCCATGTTTGCGTGTTTTGCTCCCGTCGCCACCACGTTCAGCTGCCAGTTCTTTGTGGTAACGAAAGTCCATGAGCGTGTTTCGATTACGACTAGCCACAAATACAATGTCACCGCCCTTGCCTCCATCACCGCCGTCTGGACCTCCTCGATCAACAAATTTTTCATGTCGGAAACTAACTCGGCCGTTCCCGCCATCGCCAGCTTTTACCCGCACAGAAGCAGTGTCAATGAATTTCATAGGGGTAGTATAACAGAGGTAGACTAATTTCTTGTAATGTAGTTGGGGTAAGCAGATTGCGACACGACAGCATATCCGACACGACCAAAGCCTGCAAAGCCGTTCATGTCGCTCACTTTCATGGTGCCGTTTTCGTACACTTCCTCAACAATACCAACATGTCCCGCCCAGCCACTTGATGTTTGGAATATGGCGCCTGCGGTCGGGATTGAACTAACGCGCCAACCGCTCAAGCGAGCGTAATATGCCCAGGTATTTGCGTTGCCCCAGTTGCCCGGTGCGCCGGATCGAGCAGCTGCGTAATACGTACACCAGCCAAAATCATAGCCGTTTGAACCGTAACGGGGGGTAAAACTAGCCGCATAGACAGAAGTGGCGTTTGTATAGGTTCGAGTCACTACAGGGACTATTTTGCCGTCTGGAATAATGATGCGTTTACCGACTACAAGGCCTGTTTGCTCGGCATCGTTCATTTGAGCGATTTTGTCGGCGTTTGCATGGTATGAGGTTGCAACGCTTTGTGGGGTGTCACCTGTTTTCACTGTATAGACAATGCCATTTACTGGCGGTATGACAAGTTTTGTACCGGCGTTGACGCTATCACCACTCAAACCATTTGACCAACGAATGCTTTCTGAAGTTACGCCAAATTTTTGAGCAATGCTGCCGATGTTTTCACCTGTCGCAACACTATATTCGCTAATATCTCGCCAGCTTTTTTGCCCGCCAGTAACCACTTGCGGCTTTGTGGCAACACTCGTGTCGCTGGCACTAACCACAACTGCAACGCGCGCACTTTGCGCTTGGTTTGTAATAGGGGTTTTTTCGGGTAGATTTACTGCGTGAGCAATGTTTGCAGCAACATCAAAAGAGGTCAACCTGTCGACAGGACTAACCGCTGCGGCTTCTTCAGTGCTTTTCGATGATAACGTCGGTACGGTTTCTGAGTGACCGCTTGTCACAACAAAAGCGAGAACGCCGCCAAGTAGCAAAAAATTTGCTGTAACGAGGCTAAAACGGATAAACCGTTTTTGGACGGCTTTACGACGGAGGGTTTTCTGTAGGCGGCGACTGGCTAATTGCCTTCCGCGCTGTAAGCGCTGTGCAGCTATAGAACTGGGGTTTGAAATACTTATAAGATACTCCTGCTTCTAGCGCCATGAAGCGTATGAAGCTGAACCTTTCAAGCGCTTTTTACGTTATTATGTGGGTGATATTCCTTAAAAATATCGCTTTTGTAATGTCAGTTACTGCGCAAAAAAGATAACCATCGACTTTTTTATAGAAAATTGCCAAATGGTTACATGATAAAGTATATCAAAAGTACATTAGCAATGCAACTCTTTTGGCACCAGCTACCCCTGTTACAGCTGGCAAAGTTTTATGCAATATTTGGCCGTTAGTGCCTCGTGTTCAGCAAGCGTTTTTGAGAAATAGGTATTTCCGTCATCGCCTGAGACAAAGAAGAGCCAGTCAGTGTCTGCTGGATTCGCCACCGCCTGAAGCGAGCTTTTGGAAACGTTGCCGATCGGCGTTGGGGGCATACCGATGTGGATACGAGTGTTGTACGATGTATCATATGTAACATCTCTCCCTCTACCAGCCAGGATTGAACCGTAGTAAGCGGTCGGGTCGCTCCCGAGTGGCATGCCGATTTTAATCCGTTTTAGGAAAACTTGCGCTGCCAAAGCACGTTCCTCCTGTACGGACACTTCTTGTTCGACGATTGAGGCAACGGTGATCCCTTCGTAAACGCTGAGACCTTGACGTGCAAGTCCCTGCCGGATTTCCGGCGTAAGAACCATTTGCATTTGGCGAAGTGACAGTTCGACGATGGTTTTTGCCGTTGTTGTCGCCGTGCGCTGAAACGTTTCGGGATAGATATAACCCTCCAGGTTAGCGTCGCGCGGTTTTTCTGCAAGTACCGGACTGTTCTCGTAAGTAGTGGACTGGAGGGCTGCGTCGACATCTGCCTCTGTAAAGCCTTGATTGATTAGTGATTGTCGTATCTGGTCAAGCCGCTGTCCGGGCAAAATAGTAACAAACGTTGTCGCAACTTTTCCATGCGTTAATTGCGTTACTATTTCTGGGATACTCTGTTTTTGGCTAATTTCATAAGACCCTGCCTGGAGATACTGACTGACGTTATGGAAGCGAGCATAAAGTGTAAATGATTTTTCGCTGCGAATCAGTTGAGCCGATTTAAGCTCTGTGGCTATACTTTTTACCGAAGCTCCCCGCTCAATAGAAACAGTTTCGACGCGCGACCCACCGACTGCTTTTAAGCCGCTACTATACTCTCTCCAAAACAAAAAACCCATGAGCGCAGCGAGTATAGCTAGCACGCAGGCTATACCTGCTATGACTTTCCACACTTTGGATCTTTGCGAGCCAGATGATCTATATCCGTGTGCTTTATAAGCCATTTGTTCCTCCTTGTTCTTCATCGAAGCGTTCTAAAATAAGAGCTGCGGACAGGGCGTCTATCTCGGATTTTTCATATGGTTTGCCCGTAGCCTCAAGAGCCGCAATTGCCTCCTCACTTGAGAGTGTTTCATCAGTAGTGTGTACAGGAACAGAAAGCACCTGCCCGAGTCGGCGGGCAAAGGCTTCGCACTCCTGACTCTGTGTACTTTCGCTCCCATCCATTTGCCTAGGTACCCCTACAACAACTAACCCAACCTGTTCTTTCAAAATGATTGCGTCAATGTTTTCAACAAGTGCTTCGGTATTTGCCAGTGTTGTCAGTGGCCGTGGCAGACGCGCAACCTTGTGCATCAGTGCAATCCCGACTCGTTTCGCACCGTAATCAATCCCTAAAATATATTCGACTGCCATATTAACGACTGACGGTTGGCTCAGCAATGGTTAGAGTTATCTTTGTCACGTCTTTTGGCGCGGCAGAAACCCAGAATGGGCCATAGCTAACAGTAACGTCTGTCACACCTGGCAACGCACCGATAATCTGTTTAATTTCGTTCGACTTCTTGCCTGCCACTTGTTTCTTCAGTTCATCAATACTTAGTTCTGGACCAGCCACCGACTCGACCCGTACATTCACGACGGCGCTTGTAGCTGTACCGGGGGTTTGCTGCGAGAACGCTGCTTTCGCAAGACCATCACTCAAAATTTTCTGCTTTTTTTCATCTATTTGGTCGTTTACATTTGTCACAACGAGTGACTTGAGGTCGACTTCTTGTATACCAAGCATGGTGTACGGTACGGTTGCGGTCACCGTGATTGTGTCGGCCGCATCACCTGGGTTTGCGCTAGAAGTTGTTTGAGGCTCGCCCGGTAAAAATGTTGAGGCAACAGGCAACAAACCCTTCCCTGTAAGTGCGGCCTGCAAATCTTTTTTCAGCTGAGTCGTGTCTTGGGTGGTAATTTTTTGTTTGGCACTGTCTATATCGGCCTGAGCAACTACTTTGACGATATTGTCGGTTCCGCCCGAGGCAGATCCTGTCCCGGCCGCACCACCGGGACCAGCAAATACAGTACCGGAAGTAGCATTGTAATCTGCACCGGCTTTCAGGGCAGTGACGTCTACATTGTTGGTGGTGTATTTGACACAGCTACCACTTGCGCCACCAAAAGAATACACGCCCTTTTCTTGGGTAATGTACGTTTTACCGGTAGCGGTCACACTTGAGCCGGTAACAATGTCGCTTGGCGAGCCGACATCAGGGGCACATTTTGTCACAGTGAATTTTACTGTTCCGACGGCTTTTTCGCCTTTGTTCAGTTGTCCCGTTGCGGCAACTTGCTGGGTATACGCCTTCTGCGTTGACTGTGTGATGGCGGGGATTATTTTATTTTCTTCATCGAGTTTTTTGGCCGCGGTGTCGAGCGTTAGGTTGAGACTACTTTTTACCACTTGCGAGTTGGTTTGTACAGCAATGGTTGCTTTTGGCAACACCTTCGTCGCAAAAACCCAACCAACAATGAGTAAAATGAATCCAAGCACACCAAGTGCAATGCTAAGACGAAATTTGTCAAAGTTTGGTACGGCAAGCTTCTTGTTCTTTTTGACCGGAACAACGTCGGGTTTTTGGACTGATGCCGCAGAAAGCTCACTGCCGTCATCGACAATAACATCTTCTACTTCAGGAGAAGTAGCTTCAGGAAAGCTGGCTAGTTCACCTACAGGTGTTTGTGCTTCTGCATCTGGATCAAATTCATCTGATGTGGTCGAGGAAGTGTTATCGGTAATAGCAATTGGCTCTTCGACGTTTTCTGGTTCGTCACTCGGCAGATCAGGGCGTGGCGGAATAACCGGTTTACTCGAAGGAGTGCTCGCAACGTGCATACCAATGAGGCCAGCAAGTGGCAATAAACTGGCTTCGGTAGTTACTAACACCAGGTTTTTTTGGCCAGCTTCTGCAGCCCGCTTAAGAAGGCGCATGTTTACTACACTCTGCAAAACCGTTGCGCGCTTGGGCAAAACAAGTGCTATGATACCGCCTTTTGCGTTCGTGACACGGTCAATGATTGCTGTTATTTCGTCGTCTATATCGACGTATATGGTTTCTTTTGCCGTCGTGCTGCTTATAGTGCTCAGTTTCGGACCGGACGAAACAACAACTTTTGCTTTCGTCGCCTTAGTCTTTTGTGGTTTGGGTGATTTCAGCTTGGGCTTGCCAGCTTTGACAACTATTCTATTTTCATCATCAGACATGGAGAATCCTATCAAGCTTTTCTTTTATGCTGTCGCCGGTCGTACCACTATATTGTATCGTATCGAGCCCTACCCGCAGCAGCCCCATGGCAGTAACATATGTATGATCTTTGACCTTGCCACTTTGGTCGGTTATGCCCACGACCTGGTCTGGATGAATATGTTCGATGATTGGCTTCCGGGTAAACGGAAGTTTCGTGTACCAGTCGCTGTCGTGTAGACGGTCGACGAGCATTTGTAAGCTGGAGCCACCACCACATAGATAAATACGGTGTGGCAAGTGGTCTAATTTGGTAAACTCACTGAGCGCAAGCTCGACACCACTCATCCACACGTCGAGTACTTTTGAAAGCGCAGCTTCAACCGTAACTGCTTTTTGGGGCGGAACACTGTTGACAGAAAGCCCCAGCTTGAGCTGTTCGGCTTCATCAAATTCAACGCCCACCGCCCGCTCCACTCCGCGCGTAAAGGCTCGGCCACCGATGCCAAACATTTTCGTTCCTTGAACACCACCGTCGTTTACGACAGCGATGTCGGTTGTACCACCTCCAACATCCATGAGGATAGCACTCATCCCAGCAGACTGGTCGTCGCCGATAACCGAACGTGCTACGGCAAATGGTTCAGCGGCAACGGCTATGAGATCTAGATCGAGCTGTTCGGAAGTACGTTCGAGCGCGCCAATGTGAATCAGCGGTGCAAAAGCAGTATACAGTTGAACGAGAACATCCTTGCCCTGAAAGCCTACCGGGTTTGTTACCGGATAACCGTCTATTTCCATGCCGACGAGGGCGCTATTGACGAGCTTTACGCTCACATCTTTGCCGCCAAGCTCCCACGCAAGCTGCTGTTTAGCCTTAGCTTCGGCACGCTGCTGCACCAGACGTATAATGCGCTCGACTTCTGCCATGTCCATAGCCGTTTCTGGGGTCTTACGCACCACGCGAACCGTAGTCGTCGTACCTTTTACCAACTCCCCCGCAATACCAATAACGCTGCTGCGCACGCTAACCCCTGCCTGCTGCTCTGCTTCGTTGAGCGCGGCATCGCAGTTTTCAACCACGCCACCAATGTCTGCAACAGCACCAGCTTGCATGTCACTCAGTTTCTGATGAGACCGCCCGGTACCGATTATATCTATTCCGTCGTCTGATACCCGTGCAATGAGCGCCTTGACATACTCTGTACCAATATCCAGAGCTACAAGATGTTTTTCTGATGGCGGAGGGGTTTTTCCATTCTTAAGCCGGCTTTTTGCAGCCATAACAGCACTATCTTTTAGAACCTTGACCTTATCAAGCATATACGTTTTATTGTAGCACATTGCTTCCTTATTTTGGCGCATTTTCATAATTGCACTTTTATTACTTAATACATAGTTATATAATAAAATAATGAAATTTTCACAATCGGAGACGCCTAATTGTCCAGCGGCAGAGCTTTTTGCGGTTGCAGCTAGCAAGTTGGAGGATACGCTTACACCAAGTGGCCATGCAACAGAATTCCGCATAAGAGCAGAGCTCGAGTCCGTTTCTGCCCCCCCCACAGACCAAACGGGTAAATATCTGCCATTGATTAAGCCTGGCAGCAACTGGAATGGTACCGTATCTTACATTCCGACCTTAGATTCACTTGGCTTGTCTCGATTACGTGTACCCGTAGATGAGGGGCACGGCATACTGCATTTGGAACGAGCTCGGTCGGCCCCAGAATATTTTTTGGGTTTTCGTATTGACTCTGCGGATCCCAGTGATGTGCGGCCTGTAACGAACATCGACGGCGAACCTGTAGCATTCAACGACCGCCACATCAGACGTATTACCGATACACTCCTCCGACCTTTACCAACAATTGCTCCCGAAGACACCGTTGCAGACATCCAACATAAGTTAGTTGAAATAAAAGCCAGATCGCTCGGATGGCACAGTGTGGACACTGTAACTACACCATTAGACCCTTCACGACAGCTATGTGTTGAAAAACATACCCTCCAACCATCTCTTTCACCTGACGCATCTCTCCGCGAGGGAACTTCTCGGTACCTAACACTTCTTGTGCGTGTTATACGCGAAAGATTTTCACAAAACGGACAACGAAGTCAGATTGTAGTTGAATATCATGGAGATGATTATTTTATGAATGAACCAACTATTTACGGACGCGTGCTCGACCCTGATGCTTCGAGCCCAAGTGGCTACACCATAACAGATTGTTTCATGCCACCACTATCTCCAACATATAAGACCCGTCTTATGCTATCGCTCACAGGTATCTTGCTTGATGATCTGACCCGATAAAAGGTCTACGGTCTTTTTAATTTGTTATAGAGATGATATGACTCACGCTAAAACGGCTTTTATGCGGCGGATGACCAGAAAGAGTCCTGTAGGCTCTTTCTGGAAGTGCGAATGAAATGTCTCGTCATACCATAGCCGCTTTGATTCTCCTGATGCCGGCTGAAGAGGCTTCCTCTTTGAGTATTTTGTACGTTTTGCCGTTTGGGGTGCCGTCGTCGTTTTGGGCGAGTTGGCCGGTGTGGTCGACATGCGGGCCGCCGCAGATCTCGAGGCTGACTGTGTGGTCATCGCTGCCCATCTGGTAGACTTTGACCGTGTCGCCGTAGCGTTCACCGAAGGGGCCGATAGCGCCCATGTCGAGTGCCTGCTCGGTTGGAAATTCGGTAAATTTCACCGGGTGATCTTCGGCTATCCACTGGTTGACGAGAGCTTCGGCGCGTGTAATCTCCTCTGGCGTCATTTTGCGATCAAGGTTGAAGTCGAACCGCAGACGTTCCTCGGTGATGTTGCTGCCGTGTTGGCGCAGTTCTGGCCCGAAAATTTCGCGCAAAGCTGATTGCAAGAGGTGCGTACCAGTGTGATAGCGTTTGTGCTGCATAGTGTGACCACCCAGACCGCCTTTGAACACGCCCTTTGCAGCTGTCTGGCTCCGCGCGCGCTGCTCTGCCATTTTCGCGTCGAATTGTTCACGCCAATTTTTGTCGAGTTCAATGCCTCGTTTGAAGCATTCTTCGACTGATAATTCAACTGGGAACCCGTAGGTATCGTATAGTGTGAAGAGGATGTCACCGTGGGTCGTAGATTCTTTCCGTTTTTCAGGAGGGGCTTGCCCCTCCCCCGACTCACTCCGTTCATCGCCGGCGCTGCGCACCGGTTCGGTCGCTTCCGCTCCCTCAAACAACCGCTGTAACTCCCTGATGCCCTTGCGGAGGGTTTGGCGAAACGTCTTTTCTTCTTTGACAAGTATTGCTAAGACTTCATCACGACTGGCTTTCACTTCGGGGAAGTCGGCTTCGTAGATGTCTGCGATGACCGGCACAATTGCCTCGAGAAAGTTCTGTTCGATGCCGAGGTCAAACGCAAAACGGATAGCGCGGCGGAGCAGGCGGCGCATGACATAGCCCTGCTCTTTGTTGCTCGGCGTGACGCCGTCGACAGCAAGGAAGGTAGCTGCGCGCAAGTGGTCGGCGATGACGCGCATCGACTCGGTGTGGCTGTCGTACCTTTTGCCGCTGATACTCTCGAGCTTTTCGATAATCGGCCAGATGACGCTGATCTTAAACATGTCTGCCGAATCCAGCTGAGCGGCAGCAATACGCTCCAGCCCTGCGCCGAAGTCGACATTTTGCTTTGGCAGCTTCTCAAAGCCTTTTTCGGTACGGAGATATTCCATAAAGACAGAATTGCCGATTTCCATGTAGCGACCACAGTCACAGTTCGGATGGCAGTTTCCACCCCATTTCGGGTCGTGTGGAATGAAGTCAAATTCGTAAAATACTTCACTGTCCGGCCCACCCGGTTCGCCCACGGGCATATCGCCAATTTTGCCGGCGCGACACCACCAGTTTTTGCTTGCATCATAGTAAAATATCCGGCCACCCTGCATGCCTTTTGCGTAGCCGTCCTCTTCAGAACCAATATCTATGGGTTTGGCATCAACACCCTTATCTTTGAACAGTTTTTGCCAGATTTCGGCCGACTTTGTGTCTTTCGGTATGCCATTCGCCTCGTCACCAATAAATGCGGTGACATACAGCTTTTTTGGATCAAGTCCGACCACATCTGTAAGGAATTCCCAAAACCACGGAAGCTGCTCGGACTTGAAATAGTCACCCAGGCTCCAGTTCCCCAGCATTTCAAAAAACGTCGTATGACGATTATCCCCGACCTCTTCTATGTCTTGGGCGCGCAAACACGTCTGACTGTCGACCAGACGTACACCCTTTGGGTGTTTTTCGCCGAGTAGGTATGGTAAAAGTGGTTGCATGCCACTACCAGTAAACAGTGTAGTAGGGTCATTATCTGGCACCAGCCGGGCACGAGGAATAACTACATGACCGCGCTCGGCAAAAAATTTTAAATACGCTTTCCGAATCTCCTGTGCGTTCATAACCTCATAATAACAGAGGTTAGTTTATACCCAAAATTAGCGACGAATAGTGTAGGTGGGGCGATGGGTGAAGAGCCGCACAATAGGTACGGCGAGTAGTAATATAAGGATAGCGACCGAACCAGCACCTAACTGTAACTGGACGTCTGCCAGATGAATCCCGCCCGAGCTTGCGGTAGTAGCGCCTGCGACGGTTTCATCCGTTTCGGCGGCCATACGGTACAGGGCACCCTCTCGAGAGTATATGTAGTCGCCGCGTGGCGTAAGTGCAAGGTGTGTCCCGCTCGCGATTTGCTGAGCGCTCAAGTCGTCAAACCGAACATCATAGATTTTGCCTCCGATAGAGGCGAGTAACTTGTCCTTAAAAAATACGACCGAACCGGGTTGACCCAGCGTCTGAAATACTTTCGTGCGCACTACCGATAACGTGCGTGTATCTACCTGGAAAAGTGTTTCGTCAGCCACGCCGTATAGGTAGCCATCGCCGCCAAGCACAACGCTCGAGATACTTTTTGCACCTAGTACCGGTACACTACGGGCCACAACGGTTTGCCGTGTCGTGTCATAGGCAAACAATGTTGCGTTTTGCCCCGAGCCTCCGCCATAGACGATGCTTCCTTTGGCGGTAAGGCTAGATATTGTTTGACCCTGAAGCACGGGTAATGCGAATGTTTTTGCAGTGCTTTTTTCTGGAGAGTAAACGCCAATGAAACCAGATTCTTTCGTATTTTGGTTCAGCGCAAACACAACTTCTTCCCCGTTTTCAACCATGGCTGTAACCCGGCCATCACCTACCCGTACCGGATTATCAAAACGAGGAGTTGTCGTTTGCGCTGTTGTATCATAGCGACTAATCTCACCGGTTGTAGTACCCGCAAACACACTACTGCCGATTGCGGCGAAGCTTACAACTCCGCCAGATGGAGGCGCAACCATTTTACTACGCGCTTTTCTCACAAGGTCAGCATGTAGTACGGGACTCTTCAGCCCTTCGCCTGCGGCAAAAACACTGGTACCAGACGCAACGATTGCCTGTGGTGTTTGAAAACCACCCGTTATTGGTGACGGCGAAGCAAGTTTAAGCGCACGACCACCACCTTGCAATATGCCGAGTTTTCCATCGGTACTGTATACAACGCAGCGAAAGGCATCGAGCCAGCATGAGCCATTTGCCGGACGCATGTCTGTCGCTTTTGACAAGCTAGCGACCGTCTTTTCAAGCGGGCTGTACCGATTGAGTGCTCCAAAATACACTGGACTATCTTCAGGTTGTTTTATAGCCTCTTGCTGGACCGTGGGCTCCAAAGCCGTTTGTGTAGGCGTTGTCGCGGTATCTGGCGTTGTTTGTGGCTTGGGTTTTTCCGTAGACGTTTGGCTGGAATCAGCTGGCGGAGTAGTTCTTCCTCGCAAACCCGGCTGCTGAGCAGATTCGCTCGTTGTTGGCGTACCCGAAGCTTCTCCTTCACCTGCGGGCGTTGTCGTCTGTGACTGGGTTGGTGCGGCAGGTTGCGGCGTGGGCGCTGGAGTGTTTACAGTTGGCTTTTCTTTAGGTTTAGGATCTATATACGATGTATGCAAGCCGCTAAACGCTGGCTTTTGATCCACTATTTTCCCAGCTTGCAGATCATAAACAAGTGTGAAGGCCGACTTGCCAAGCGTATTTACGTAGAGATACCCACCATGAGCACCAAGTACCTGCAGCCCTGTTGTTTCAGCTGGGATATTTTCTAGAACTAGCGCTCCTTGTTTTTTTGAATCAGCATTGTAAATAGTTAGCGTAGTGGAGGTTGAATTTCCAAGATAAGCCTGTTTGCCTGCAAAGCCAAGGCCGGAACTTGCGTCGGGAACAGTTCCGAGATTCCGCCACACAGTCGTCTGATAGTTGTATTCAAAGAGTATTTGTTCGCGTGCTGACGTGGCTGTGAGATACACCGTTTGACTATCTCCCATAACTGCCTGTTGAAACGTTATAGCAGTTGTTGTTTGCGGATCCTGTTCTGTAGCTTTCAGCGTATCAGGGTCTGTGTCGTACAAAAAACCACGTGTTGTAGCAACTAAAACGTGGCGATTTGGCAGTGTCAGGTATGCCCTCCCAGTGGAAACCTTTCCGTCATGGCGCTGTTCAGCGGAAGAAACACGTTGCATGGTTTTTAGGTTTACGATTTGCAGGGGCGCATTTATGCCCTGCTGCATGCTGACTGCATAGGGCGTACTATCTTTACCTGTTGTTACAGCCAAACCTTCCAGATTGGTGCTGACGAATGGCTTTGCGGCAAGCAGATCTTCATGTGTTTCTTGCGCTCGTACGAACGGCGACATAAAAACCGTCGTTACCCAGAGCATAACGAGTGTCCAATAAACGAACCTTCGGAACGCGAAGAGACGCGAATGCATAGCAAAAAACGGTGCGAGAGACATATATTTTCTTTTTGTACTGTTTATTTAGGATAGTACATGCTTATGGTATCAGACCAAAAATCACCCGTCAAGTGGTATATAAAACTCCTACGAGTTGTTGCAATAAATGCTACATTTTACACCTAAACGACTATGCCGCCGCCAAGGACGCGGGTGGCTTCATAAAGCACGGCGGATTGGCCGGGAGTGACGGCACGCACCGGCTGCTCCAGGTGAAGCGCACCCCTGTTATTTACCTCATCCCAGGTGAAAGTGGCCGGGATAAGCTCTGCCCGGTAGCGTGTACGGACGGAGTACGATTTACCCGACTGTGGTGGTTCATTTATCCAATGGCATGCGGTGAGGTCTAGCTTGTCATGCCATAAACTGGGGTCTTGTATGTCAGTAGTCACAAAAACTTCGTTTTTTTCCATATTCTTGCCGGTAACATAGTAAGGTAAACCACCCCCCACGCCCAAACCCTGGCGCTGGCCGATGGTATAGAAAAGCGCACCATCGTGTTTACCAATGCGTACCCCGTGCTGATCCAGAATGTCGCCATGTTGCTGTTCGCCGAGCTCGTGCAGCAAAAAGTCCTTTATGCCGACTTTGCCGACAAAGCATATACCCTGGCTGTCTTTTTTGTGTGCCGTGGCAAGGCCGCGTCGCTCCGCTTCAGCCCGTACCTGTGCTTTTGTTTTGAATTCACCAAGTGGCATGAGGCTGTAGTTAAGAGCATTTTCGGAAACTCGATACAGGAAGTAGGTTTGGTCTTTGTCTGTGTTGGCGGCAGTATGGAGCGACGCAGCGTCGATCGTTGATCGTTGATCGTTGAGCGTTGCCGTATCATGCAAGATACGGGCGTAGTGTCCAGTTGCAATCATGTCGGCACCGTCCGCTAAAGCGGTTTCGAGAAACAGCTTAAACTTTACTTCTTGGTTACACATAACGTCGGGGTTTGGAGTAACCCCGCGCTGGTAACCATCAAGCATATAGTCGACAACTTTTTGGCGATATTCTTTTTCAAAATCATACATTTTAAATGCAACGCCGAGCTGTACGGCAACACGTTTGGCGTCTTGGTAGTCTTCTTTCCACGGGCATTTCATACCCGGTAAATCTTGACTCCAGTTTTTCATATAGACGCCCGTCACGTCATAACCCTGCTCGAGCAAAAGCGCCGCCGTCAGCGAACTATCTACCCCGCCACTCATCCCAACATATACTTTCATACCTCTATGATACAGAGTTAAGAGTTAAGAGTTAAGAAGTCAGAAAATGAAACCGGATTTATTCCGGTTTCATTTTTATAACTAACAGGAAAGAGCAGCCGGAGCTGAGTGACCGACCGTCAGGAAGGTGCGAAGCCCCGCGCGATGAGAGAACCCATTTCGGTTCTCTCATTATCTTTGAATCTCGTTCCCGTACAACCGAGCCTGCTCCTCAAGCTGCTTATGAATAGCAGTGACCTCATAGCGTTTACCAACCCAAAACATGGCAAAAAGCAGCGGCACCATGAGTAATATGGGCCACCATATATACACCGTTCGTACAGTCCCCCCGGTATCTTTTCCACTTTTACTGCCTGTGGTGCTTTGCGTAACCTCGCCCGCACCAACACCTACAAGCTGTAGGAATGCAGTTGCACCGGTCGAGTCCGTAGCCTTAACGACCACACGGTAAATTCCCGCCGTTTTATAGGTGTGATTTATCTCAAAAGTGCCAGCAAATGGCTGACTTTTTAGGTCTGCAGCAGTACCGTCGCCCCAGTCAATGCTGATGGCGTATGGACCTGTTCCACCGCTCAAAATAATAGGCCATGTCAGGAGAGATCCAACGGGAGCACCAAGTTTTGCAAGGTTACTTGTAAGGCTTATGCGCTGGCCAAAGGCGGCAAACTGACTGTCTTGAAAAGTTACCGTTACTTTGTTGCTGTCTGGCCCTGCCTGGTCAAGGGCGTCATACACTCGGGCTACAAGATTGTTTTCACCCCCAAAAAGGTCTATCTGAATGCTATAGCTACCGCCGACACAATCTGCCGAACCCACAAAAATATCGTTACTGAAAATTTTGACGAGCAAACCGGTTTTACACAAACCGTTCACTGCAATTGGGATTTCAGTAAAAGTCCTCCCCGACGTGGGTGTAGATATGGTAGCCGCTGTTGTAGGCGCCGGACTGGGAATTTTCCCTTGTAAGCCTGTAGTACCTGACTGATTGGGGTTTGGGCTCCCTATTTGTGCAAAGACCTTTGTCACGCTAGACAAACAAAGCATGAGTGTCAAAGTAACTACTGGTAAAAAAAGTTTACGGAGTGTACAAATCATGATTATTGAACTTATGCTTTTGATACAAGCATACTTGAAAATCTATACCAAAGCCAGCGTCTGGCATATTATCTTCGACCAGCTCGTCGTAAGACACCGGCATTGTAGCGTTTGATAGCACGAGGTAGGCCGAAAATCATTCCGATAAGAACGGCTAGTAGAATAAGTATGCCAACTATAAAGGCAAGTGGCAACACGAAGAAGCTTGTTTTACCGCTAATAAGCTGGCCAGTACTTCCGTAACCAAAATTTCCCTCTACAGTGTATTTACCCCATAGGCCCACCTTATCGAGCTTTACGCCAAATCGTCGTATACTGTCAGGAAGAACATTTCCCTTTGGATCAGTGTTATTGATCTCAACGGTCTGTAGAACTTTGTCGCCCTTTTTCAGGACCACTTTGCCAAACGGCTGCTCATGAACATTGCCCAGATTTTTAAACCGAGCAACAGCATACAGCTCTTTGCTACCAGTAAAAAAAGTACTCGCTTTACCGTCTTCTTTAGATGAACGGACGTCAAAGCTTTCGAGCTTCATATTTTCATTTATATCGCCTGGAACTTTCACGAGAATAAGTGTGCCGACGCTTGCAGATAACGTGATGTTTTTTTCGCTCAGACCTGTGCTCGCAGGAACAAAGCGAACAGCCCCATAGTAACCCCCTGCTGCTGCGTCTTTTGGAATATTTATTGTAGCTGTCACCTGTTTGCTAGCACCAGCAGGCACTGTCAAACTTGATATTGGTCGGATATAACGCTTCAAACTATGACTAGGTGCGTACTTATCGGCGTCCAAGATAAGCGCTGGCTGGCCAAGTTCATCGTTTCCCGCAACGAAATCATTTACAATTGCGTCGTATGTTGTCTCGACCGAAGTGACGTTATTAACTGTTATCACAACGCTGTCTGATTTTCCTGGGTCAATTGTGAGGTCCGTTCGAACTGGAGAAATTTTCAGGCCACTGCCAGCGCCCGTAGACTGTGCGCTTGCAAATGTTGACGCTAAGTTGAGCAACAGAAAAACTCCACCCAACATGATAACAGCTTGACTTTTTATATGTAGCTTCATTATTTTCCCCATCTTATTTTTAGCATTAGGACTTAGTCTATAGTAGCAGAACCACTGTCAATTTCAAACGCTCCACAAGAATCGCCTAGCAGACTCAGAATGAAGCAAGCGCCACGTATTGCAGTGTGCTCACATATATACCTGGTGGCTGGGTATTGCTCACGTTAACAATATAGGTAACCGTGTAGAGTCTGTATGAATCTGTTGTCGGCCAGCTTATCACGACATCTCCGGGGACAAATTTATAGTAATTCGGTGTATCATATTGAGCCGCTGCTGTGCCAGAGCCCGAACCCTGCGGATCGTTTCCTGCGGGTGGGGTGCTATTTACTCTCACGTTCATACCAAACTGACCAACCCCAATTCTCGATACGTCTTGTGCCGATAAAGCAGGGATGGTGTTTATACCAGAAGTAAGCGTTGTTCCGAGCGTACGAATTGTGTACCCAAACTCCGCATTTGTTGCTACCAGCACTTGTGTTTTACCCGTGGCGGTACGGGATGTACTAAAATCACCAAAATCCACATAATTCCCTACTGCCGTTCCACAGTCATAAGATTGTATTGTGTTTGCTGCACAAAATAATAAAAAGGGTGGAACTTCGGTCTGTATATTGAGGCCACCATTTATCCGAAAAGCTATCCCCCCGTAGTCTACATGAGCACCTGTTGCGTTCGTGGATCCAAAGGATTCAACGCGAACAAAATATGTCCCTTCAACATCTGGATTCTGGACATTGCTGAGCGTAAATGTGGTCACTACCGGACCCGGGGTGACCGCTGGTATTCTAGTCAGCACCAATTCGTGTGTGGTTGAAGCAGGATCAATCGTAAAGCCCGTCATACCAGTTTGCCCTGTCAATGATGCCCCTAACAAACTAAATCCGCTCGGCGCAGAACATGGCTGGCCGATAAGTGGATCGTTGTCGCAGAACTGCACTCGTATTGAGCCGATCGAACTTGTTGTCTGGTGAGTAAATGATAGTTCGTATATATTACTCGCCGACGCGATACTACTTTGCAGTTTTAATGATCTGTTTTGTATTTGCACGCCGTACGTCCTGTTTGTATCTAAAAGCACTCCCACCAAAACAAGTGGCAGGAGTGCTAACAAGGCGAACCAAGTATTGGATGAGAGAAACCGCACGTTACTGGTAATCGCTACGATTCTCATACCGAAACCGTTTAGAACATGCCTGTTGCAATCAGGATCTCATTGCCTGTGTAAATTCCGGCTGG
>CAYROK010000011.1:0-37954 GCA_964425975.1 uncultured Candidatus Saccharibacteria bacterium | reverse complement strand
GTGAGGGATTCGAACCCCCGAATGCCAGGACCAAAACCTGGTGCCTTACCACTTGGCCAACCCCCATTGCTTGCCATAATACTAAACGATATTTTACGTCATAACTCCTTGAAATTCAACCTCAGATCAGCTTTTGGCGACGCACCAGAAGTAGTGCAATAAAGCCGGGTAGGAGAGGGAGCCAGTAGGTGACTAGGCGAAAGGCGAGAGCGATGGCGAGCGCTGTAGTACCGGTGATTCCATAAGCAAAAAAGCCACCAACTAGCCCAGCCTCTACGCCGGCCAGCCCTCCGGGAGTCGGCACCGCCGCACCGACAAAAACACCGGCCGTGTAAACGAGAAACAGTGAGGGTACATCGAGCCACACGCCAAAACTGCTGGCCGCTAGGTGCAGCACGAGTAAGTTTGTGAGTGTCAAACCCAGCAAGGCAAGTCCAGCGTAGAGCAGTTTATGCGGCTGGCGTTCGTAGCGCCGAAAGCTTTGCAGCAAGTTATGGCCAAAGCTTTTCAATTTGCGTCGCACTGGTTTTATACATAGGATGGTCGTGAGAAGAGTTATAGTCCCAAGTAAAACCCATCCCTGTGAAAACTGCCATCCCAGACGGAATTGACCAGCACTGCCTGTCAGAAGTATAGCTCCTAAAACAGAAACATGCATAATCATACCAATGAGGTTATTTATACTCACGACAGCGGTGGCCTGCGCCGTTGAGTGACCTCGTTTGTGAAGGTATAGACCGTGGAGCCCGAGACCGCCTAGACCCGACGGAATGAGGCGGTTCACGGCAGCAGCGGCTAGTTCTACCACAAACAATTCTCGAAGTTTGAGTTTGCGAAATGAAAGGAAGCTATACGCAAACGCTGCAAGTATGAACGTCAAGGCAAACAGCGGTATGCTTGACACAAAATTCGCGAGCGGTACACTGCGCATGACTTGCAGGCTTTCACCAAACTTCTGCCAGTTTTGCAGTACAAAGGCAACGACCAAACCAGTAAAGATGAGCGAAGCAGCTGGTCGCACCCACGATTTTCTTAAACGAACCATAAGTACATTGTACTCCACCTAAACCTCCAGATACTCACGCGTAACGGTTGTGCAGCCTACACGAATAGGAGCAGAACTAGCCTTCACACATCATAGTAGGACGTGGGACATGGCGAGGAAAAAGCAAAGACCGAAAAGGACATGCAGCGAGCGTTTGAACACTATGCGTGCCGTACCAACTTGGTCGCGGCGCCAGTTGGGGCTAAACATAGGTAGTAGCCAATAAGCCCCAAGTATGACCATGGCTAGCCCAAACATAAAGCCCGCCTGATGCCATCGCGCGAGCAAGTAACACAACACAACAAATGCGAGCCCGTAAAGTCGCATCTCCCAAACAGTTCGACCAAGTCCTTTTGCAACCGGAAGTACTGGTACGCCGGCACGTTTGTAGTCCTCTGCACGAAATATGCCTATCGCGTAAAAATGCGGCATCTGCCAGGCAAACATTATGAAAAATAACAATAGTGCCGCTTGGTCAAAGTGGTTTGCAGCAGCCATATAGCCTGCCAGTGGCGGTGTAGCGCCAGGAAAAGCACCAACGAACGTTCCCCAATATGTTCGACGCTTTGCTGCATAGTAGACAAGGGTGTACGTAAGAGCGCCCAAAAGACCGATTGCAGCCGTTGAAAGATTTGTTAGCCATAAAAGCAAACCAAAACCAGAAACGTACATTGTAGCGGCATAATACATTGCCGTTCGGTAAGGAATAATCCCAGTAACTGAAGGTCTCTTTGCCGTCCGGTGCATCAGTCGATCGATGTCCCGATCAAGATAGTTATTTACGACACAAGACGCTGCGATTACGAGCAACGAACCAAAAACAACACCAACGAGAGCAAGTCCGTTCACCCCGTTTATGGAGCCATAGAGAAATCCCCCAAGCACTGCAAAAGCGTTTCCAACTACTATACCCGGCTTCGCGACCAGTATGAAATCTTTGAGTTTCACGGGTAAGAAATGCATTCTTTTTCTTGAATATACTCTGTTTGGTGCTCTGGCATCATGTTGTAGTCAAGATTTTGCATAATCCAGATAGATCCTATAACTAGACAGAGCACGACAAAAACCGTAAACATACCTGCGTACAAGTTCATCCGGAGTCGGCGTTCGGTCGACACGTGGAGGAAAAACAGTACCTGCACCAATATTTGCGCCACAGCTAAAATCGAAAGAATCCCGATTAGGAGGCCTCGGCTAAAAACTGAACCTTCTGAGGTAGAGTAGGCCCAAACCAGGGCAAACGCCGCCCCAGTCAGCGCAACAGAAAAGCCAAATCCAGCCAAGTACGTAGCGACGCTTGCCTCTCGAAAGTTCGGTAATGGTTGGACGTGATTTTTCAAGCGCATTTAGAGTACCCCTAGCAAATATACAATGGTAAAAATTCCAATCCAAACGATGTCCAGAAAGTGCCAAAACATCGTAAACATCGTAAGTCGCTGCATAAATCTTGCGGTAAAACTGCGTTTTTTGAGATATAACATCGTTCCTGCCAGCCAAATCAGTCCTACTGTTATATGGAGACCGTGCGTACCGACAAGCCCAAAATACGATGACAAAAATGCACTTTTTGTACAGCTGTGACCCTCGACCACAAGTTTGCTAAAATCGTAGCCTTCCAAATCTACAAAAAGCAGGCCGAGCATGCCAGTTATCCCAAGCCAAAGCAATGTACCGTGACGGTTTCGGCGATGCGCTGCCAAAAGCGCAAAACCGCTCGTAAGGCTGCTTAAAAGCAGTACCGTGGTTTCTAGCAGTACAAATGGCAGTTCGAATATGTCTTTGCCCTCGACACCGCCGGCGGTATTTCCACGCAACACCATGAAAGTTGCAAACAAACTCGCAAACAAAATACAGTCGGTCATAAGGTATACCCAAAATCCAAGCAACCCCTTGCTATCTGCGCTCGGTGCTTGTGACGTCGTATTCGGCCCGCTCATGATGCCACCTTTCCTGCGTGCCTGTCGAGTCTTTTTGCTTCCGTGGCGGAAACAACATACTCCACCTCTTCGTCGAATGTACGACGCACAAGCACGAAAATCGTGCCCACGACAGCTAAAATCGCCAACCACCACATATGCCAAATAATCGCGAAACCAAAGGCGCATGCAAAACCGCCTACAAACACACCGAGTCCGGTGTTTTTTGGCAGTTCAAAGGCTTCGTAGGCTCCGCTATAGAGAGATGTTTTTGATTGCTTTGCTTCCCAGAACGCATCTCGCGTAGCTACAACCGGCAACCGTGCAAAGTTATAGTGCGGAGCAGGTGAGGGCACAGACCACTCGAGCGTACGACCATTCCACGGGTCTCCCGTTTTATCACTTAGCTCACGCCGTTTCCATACGCTATACACCAGTTGCGCTACCTGAAAAACCACACCGAGACCTATGATAAGCGTACCGATTCCGGAAACAATAAACAGTCCCTGCCAGCCCATACTCGGGTCGTAGTGGTCAAGCCGCCGCGTTGCACCCATAAAACCAAGTATGTAAATGGGCATAAATGTAACAAAAAATCCAACAACCCAAGATGTCACCGCCGCCTTGCCCAGGCGTTCATGTAGGCGAAACCCAAAGATCTTTGAGAACCAATAGACAATGCCTGCAAGATAGCCAAACACCACACCACCAATAATGGTGTTATGGAAGTGAGCTACCAAAAAGAGACTGTTGTGCACCTGGAAATCTATGGCTGGTACCGCAAGAATGACTCCGGTTGCCCCACCAACCAGGAAGGTCGATACAAAGGCCATAAACCACCACATGGGTGTCATAAATTCTATACGGCCTTTATACATGGTAAACAGCCAGTTAAACACCTTTACGCCTGTAGGTACTGCAATGACCATGGTCATAATGCCAAAGAACGCGTTCACATTACCGCCCGCGCCCATAGTAAAGAAGTGGTGCGCCCAAACCAGAAATGATAAAACAGTGATAATCATGAGCGCCCATACCATACTTGTATAGCCAAACAACCGTTTTCGCGCCAATGTCGCTACGATTTCGCTGTACATACCAAAAGCAGGCAGCACTAAAATGTACACCTCTGGGTGCCCCCATGCCCAAATGAGATTTATGTACATCATAGCGTTGCCACCAAGGTCAGCGGTGAAATAATGCATACCAAGCGTACGATCAAGTGAAAGCATGAATAGTGTCGCAGTCAGGATTGGAAACACAACGACGGTGAGCATCATCGCACCGAGTACACTCCACGCAAAAATTGGCATTTTCATGAGCGTCATACCCTTGCAACGTAACTTCAGTATGGTTACGATGAAGTTTATTCCGCTCAGCGTTGAACCGATTCCGGCAATTTGTATAGACCATAGCCAGTAGTCAACGCCTGGCCCTGGGCTATAGGCAAGTTCTGAAAGCGGTGGGTATGCAAGCCATCCAACAGCACCAAACTCTCCGAAAAGCAGCGAAATATTTACCAGTGAAACACCCGCTAGATAGAGATAAAAACTCATCGAGTTTAGCGTCGGAAAAGCCACATCACGCGCACCCAGCATGAGCGGCAGCACCAGATTTATGAGACCAAACATCAGCCCCATCGCCACAAAGAAAATCATAATGGTACCGTGAGCAGTGAAAATTTGCTGAAAATGATCAGCATCAAGGAACCCAGCTGAATTTCCGCTAGCAATGGCCTGCTGCAGCTTCATCATGACAGCGTCGCCAAAGCCACGCAGCAGCATGGCAACCGAAACGACAATGTACATCACACCAATCTTTTTTGCGTCCTGGGTCGTCAACCACTCACGCCAAAGCCAATTCCATTTTTTGAAATATGTTAGTAGTCCCACAACTGTCAGCAGTGCAAGCACTAGTCCTGCCTGGCCGCCAAACTGAACCCAGCCGTGCCAAAAGTAACTTGGGTCTAGCCTGCCGGTGAGCCAATCCATACTACATGCCCTCCATGTGCATACCCTGCATGGTATTCATGTTATGTACGGGATTAGTTTTCTCGG
Organism: uncultured Candidatus Saccharibacteria bacterium; assembly: GCA_964425975.1. GTDB lineage: Bacteria > Patescibacteriota > Saccharimonadia > Saccharimonadales > UBA4665 > JAGXIT01. The sequence goes on along the minus strand of CAYROK010000011.1, from coordinate 32,936 downwards.
GATTATTTGATTCCTCTGTTTTTACCGGGGATGACACATTATCCTCTGTACGGTTCACTTCGTTACTTCCTAGCATTGGCTTTGCATGCCCTCCCATATATTTCATTATAGCGTGCTCGTAGATATCTGCGTTACCAAGCCTGTAGAGTTTTACGCCAGTCGTTGATGGCCGTGCCAAAGTATCGTATGTATGTATGTCGAGCTCTGCCGAGGAGAGCCGAGCATTTTTTACCCAGAAGTCATAATTTGCTAGCGTCATTGCTTTGGCGGTAAAACGCATGTCGGCAAAGCCTTTTCCGCTTATGTTAGCCGTCAAGCCCTCATAGTTTCCGGGCGCATCTGCAGAAACGTGCAGTTTGGTCGACATACCGCTCATAACGTAGATTTGTCCGGCAAGCTGGGGTATCCAAAAGCTATTCATCGGCGCGTCGCTGGTCATAGTAAACTCTACCGGCCGGCCGGCAGGGAAGGCCACCTCACCAATGCTTGCAACATTCTCTTCAGGATAAATAAAGAGCCATTTCCATTGCAAAGCTACAACTTGAACCTTAAGCGGTTTTTGCGTTGACGTCAGTGGTTTGAACGGGTCAAGACTGTGGCTTGTCACCCATGTTACCACCGCCAAGACGCCGATAATAGCAATGGGTATGCCCCACCAAAGCGCTTCGTAGCCTTTGTGTGTATCCCACTCTGGTTTGTACTCTTTTTTGTGTCCGGCTCGGTACCGCCAAGCGAAACTAAAGAGCATGAAATACACCGGTACCAACACCAGCAGCGCCAGCATGGTTGCGAAAATAAGCAGGTCACGTTGCCGGTTTGCTATCTCACCACGAGTTTGTAGTAGGGGAAAAACTTGGCCTTGTGACAGCCATACCAATAGCCCAACTACAATCACTGCACCCACAAGCAATAACCAAACCAATTTTACCCGGGATAACCTAGGAACAGAGGGCAATTTCACCCCATTTAGTTTTTTACCCCAACGACGAAAAACCTTCATCATGCTTACGCCTTATTGTACTCCTAGTAAATTCCGACAACAAGGAGATCAATGGTAGACGTCTTTTCGGTGTCCGACCGTTAGGACAAGTACAATCAATTTTGTGTTTTCAACTGTGTATAGAACTCGATAGTCGCCAATTCTCAACCGACGCGCATCAATACCTCTCAGCTGTTTACTCGCTGTCGGATACGGGTCGGTGCCTAGCAAATACACTTTTACGAGTATTCTTTCTGCTTGCTTCTTGTCAATTTTTTTAAGCGCTCGTACGAATTTCGGCTTGAGCTTTACGTCGTATGTCATGGATATCAAATCCTAATTCTTTGGCCGCCTGAGCAAAACTAATCGATAGCTCGTGATCTTCCAGGGCAGCTCTAGCTGCTACTGTATCGGCCTCATCTTCAAGATATTCGATAAGGCGATCATTGATGATCTTTGACAAACTTGAATCATCTCGCAAGGCAACGTACTGAACGCCTCGCTTCACCTGTGGGTCAAGATAGATTGTTGTTTTCTCAGAAGGATGATTAGTGGTTGTGTTGTTCATACGCGCATCTCGTTTATTAGCCTCGGCAGGCCTTGTGTTTATAAGAACTCAGCGGTTCATCGTGTTTTACAGCCCCGTCAGGCGTCCAGCGCGGTACTGGTATGTACCATTATAGCGCTATGACGTCATGACGTCAACGTATCTTGCCACTAAATCTGACTGCTCTCAATTATGCACCAGATTGCTACCGTTAAAAATGTTCGCGAATGTGGGAGAAGGAAAAATCCCAATCTGAGTCGGTTTTTTTATGGGGGTTAAAAATGTTTTCTGGGTCGAAAATGTGTTTGACTTCCTTGAAGAGAGCTAGGACTGGCTTGCCGAACTGAGCTTCGAGCCAGGGGCCGCGCACTAATCCGTCGTTGTGTTCGCCGCTGAGTGAACCACCGTATTTCAACACCAAATTATTGACCTCACGCTGCGACGGCTCGATCTTCTTTCGTTCTGCATCATCTTCAATTTTCATAAGTGGTATAACGTGAAAGTTTCCATCACCCATATGGCCGGCTATGGTAGCAAACAGTTTATATTTTCGGATGATTTTTTGCAGTTGTGGCAAAAACTGTGCCAGATGCTCGGGCGGTACGGCAAAGTCATCTATGTACGGAGCGGTGTGCTTGTCTTTTACTTTACTGCGCAAAATTTGAAAACTGTACCTTCGCATGACCCAAAATTTTTCGCTTTTTCCTTCGGTCGGAGTTTCTTCGAACCCATTTATTTCGTAGCGGGCGCGGTATATGGCCAAGTCGCGGTGCAAGGAACGAACCTTTTCGCGCACCTCGTCTTCTGTGTTTCCGTTGAACTCAACCATGAGTATTAGCTTGGGTATGCCTCGCAGAAGCTGTAATCCGTCGGGTATGAGGCTCCAGAGTAAATGTACGAATCCTTTGAAACCAAGCCGTTTATAAAAAGCTGGCATAAATCGCAAAGACAACAGGAGGGTTTGGTCATCAAAGCTCTCAAATGTGGCTGGATTGTGTTTCAGTACGGTAGGAATCAATTCACCTAGATGATTAATATTTTTTAGAAAAAGTACCAGCAAGCCTGAATGAGGCCGATGCGGCACGAGACGAAAAGTTGTTTCCGTGACAAGCCCTAAAGTACCTTCAGAGCCAACAATCAACTGACCGAGGTCAAAAATACCGGTTTTGCGATCCCAAACATTCCAGAGTCCATAGCCCATACTATTTTTACTTACTTTCGGCCTTGCTTCTTTAATAGTGTCATAATGATCTTCGCACAGGTTATATATGCGTTGATATATTTTGCCCTCGTAATCGCCCTGGTTGATTTTTGCCTTAAGCTGCTTTTTGTTGAGCGGTTTTACGCTGTATTCTTTTCCGTCGGCAAATACCACTTTCAGCTCATTCACAAACTTTTCCACCTTGCCGTACTCGAGTGATTTTTCACCGCCTGAATTGTTGGCGGTAATGCCACCTATCTGGCACATGTCTCGGCTCGCAGGGTAAGATGGCATGAGTACACCCTTTTTCAAGGTTTCACGTTCAAAATCACGGTAGAAAACCCCCGGCTGGGCCGTACCGCTTAAGCCTGTAATGGGTCCTATTTTTGTAAAGTGTTTTGCAAAATCGACGATTATCGACTCGTTAATAGCACCCCCGGCCATGTCGGTTCCCGCTGATCGTGCTGTCAGTGAAAGGTCGGGATTTTTCTTTTTGTTTGACGCAACAAACCGAACCAAGCGCTGCAGGTCGGCTGAATCTTTCGGTGCAGCAACCAGCTGGGGTACAAGTTCAAACATACTGGCGTCGTGGCTAAAAAACTGTCTTGTCTCCGCAGAATCATCTAAATCACCCAGGAAACCGTGTTTACTCAGTTTTACTTTTAGCCCATCCATATATGCTTAAGCTTAGCAAAACAAATGAAAAAAAAGAAGCTCCACCTGGCGAAGCTTCCTTTAGTATGTAAAATACTTAAACTGTTGCAACCGGAGGCTGAGGTGTCGAAGGTGCTGTTGATGATACTGTACCTTCAACTCTGTTGAAAACATCTTGCACTATGAGCATACCGATTAAGCCCAACAGCCACAGTATAAGAAACGTAACTGGTCCACTCAGTTTGTTGCTGGTAACCTTTTCAACGCCTTCTGCATATTTCCACAGCCACCATATATTCGCAATTGGTACAATAATCAGCCATGCTGTAGGAATCTCGGCGCCCTGCGCATTCATTTCACCCTTTGTTTTTACTTCCCAGTAGATGCCATAAATACCAAGTGTTACAACTGTTAACAAAAATAGTTTGCCAAGACCGCGTTTTTCCATTGCTAGATACTCCTTATTTTTATATGTTCTGATTGTGGATTATAAACGATGCGAAACACTATTCAAATTTTTTACGGTTTTTCCCAAGCTGTACTTGCCGAAGAAGCGTTTTGGGGAACGGCAATTTTGTTAAACGCATCTTGAACAATCAAAATATCTATACCATCGGGTACGGCCAAAAGTATTAAGAGAGAAATTGCGAAATTCATTTTCTCATTGGTGACGACTTCAACTGCCTTACTGTACTTCCAAAGCCATATAGCCATTAGGAGAGGAACGGCAAGTATTGCGATATAAAAAAGCACCAATGAGGCAATCTGAATTCCGGTTAAGGATGTGTCGCTTGATTCATGCGTTGCCGCACCGCTCGTAAAAAATAAAACTACCGCCGCGACAACAAACAGCACTGGCGCAACCAGCCAAATTACGGGTGGGATTTTTAGCTCTTTTTTTAATGAAAGCATTTCTTGACGCGTTTTCGCAAACCAATACAGACGATAAATACCAAGTGTTACTATTGTGAGAAGAAACATTTTGCCGATTGATCGTTGTTTCATATAACGGAGTATACGCTTGGGGCATATTTTTGCAAATAGGGTTTACTCCGCTCGATAATTGCACACTGCTTATGGTTGTTGCTACAATGAAGTTAAGATGACGGAGACAAAAACGAATCCCAGACAAAAAGTTGTAGTTGTTGGAGGTGGGTTTGGTGGAGTAAAGAGTGCGCTTGAGCTGAGTAAACAGAAATCATTCGATGTCACACTCATATCCGATCGTGAAGATTTTTATTACTACCCAACAATGCATCTTACAGCCACCGGCGGCAGCGAAGAGCTTTCCACAATTCCGCTCAGCCAGATATTTGCTGATGACCCTGTAGAGGTGATGCTTGCAAAAGCAGTGTCGATTGATCCAAAAAATAAGGTGCTTGCGCTTGAGAAGGGCTCGATAGCCTACGACAAAATTGTGTTTGCTCTCGGAGTTGTGACTAATTTCTTCGGAATTCCAGGGCTGGCCGAAAACAGCTACGGTATAAAATCGCTCCATGAGGTAGAAGAGCTTAAGCGGCACCTTCATGCGCAGCTTATTGCAGAACACGAGCCAGATTTAAACTACGTCATCGTAGGCGGTGGCCCCACCGGAATTGAGCTAGCTGGTGAACTGACCGCCTACCTTAAAGATATTATGAAAAGTCACGGCATAATACACCGCGCGACACACATTGATCTTGTTGAAATGATGCCTCATCTCATGCCGCGTTTGCCCAAGCCGGTTGGCCGCGCCATAGAAAAACGATTGCGCAAACTAGGTGTACGGCTCTTTCTTAATTCAAAAGTTGAAGGCGCAAATGCAGAAGAACTGACTGTTTCCGGAAAACCGATCCGTAGCCACACCATAATCTGGACGGCAGGCGTTGCAAATAACCCGTTCTTTTCGGAACCGATTTTTACATTCAGTGGTCGTAAAAAACTTCTCGTGGACGAGTTTCTTAGAGCTGAAGGGCACAAAGACATTTTTGTTATCGGCGACAATGCCGAGACAAAGTACAGCGGCATGGCACAAACAGCGGTACTCGACGCCGAATTTGTCGCACACAACCTCTTGTGTGAGTATGAAAACAGACCAAAGTTGGCCTATCGACCAAAAGAGCCGGTCTACGTTACCCCAGTAGGTCCGCACTGGGCATCAGTTTTATGGGGGGACGTCCACCTGCACGGTAACATCGGATGGATGTTACGAAAGTCTGCTGACCTGAAAGCATTCAGCGAATTCTTGTCCGTTAAAGATGCGCTTATACAGTGGACCGCCGAGTCTGATACACAACATCTCTGCCCAGTTTGCAGTTCAAATGAATAGTCTACGACTGATATACTTGTGCACATGACTTCATTCCGAGAGGTGTATGCAAAACTAAATAGTGCGCAGCGCAAAGCAGTTGATACCGTCTATGGGCCAGTCCTCGTTGTGGCAGGGCCAGGTACCGGTAAGACTCAACTGCTGAGTGCACGTGTAGCTCACATTTTAGAAGCAACCGATGCATTACCTCAGAATATTCTGTGTCTCACGTTTACTGAAAGTGGCGCGCAAAATATGCGTGAACGGCTAGTCAGCTTCATAGGCCAGTCGGCTTACGACGTGCAAATAGGCACCTATCACGCATTTGGTAGTACTATCATAAGTCGTTTTCCGGAATATTTTACCGAACTCCGTTTGGAACGACCGATCGACGAATTGGGCAAACGACAAATTCTTGCCGAAATAATTGAAGTGACAGATTATCGGAGCCCGCTCAAACAAGTTCGCCATCACCTTGGCGATTTAGTAAGTACAATTTCCGAAGTCAAACGGGGTCTCTTGAGCGCCGATGATTTGCGCGAGATCGCAAGGCGAAATATCGAAGTCATATCATGGTCCCAAGCTGAACTTGCGCAAATACTCGCTCCTTTTACAGCGCGAATGCCGGGAAAATTATCTATTGCAGAACCAGTTTTTGAACAAATTATGAGCGTTTTAAATGGCGCTACAGAAGCGACATCCAAAAGTCCATTCACAAAAGCTGAAAATCTTGCAAAACTTTCTGCTTTAGAACTCAAGAGTGCGCTGGATCAAGCCCGAGAAGATGCTTCAACAAAACCACTGACGGCCTGGAAAAACAGATGGCTTGCGAAAAATAGCGAAAACAAGTTTGTACTTGCTGGCGAGCTAGAGGCTAAACGCATGGACGCACTTGCCTCTGTACTTGAGCAATATGAATCAAAGTTGGCCGAAAACGCCATGTACGACTTTGACGATATGATACTTCGTGCAGTAGACGTCTTAGCTCATAACGACGATTTGCGTTTTACACTCCATGAACAGTACCAGTTTATTTTGCTTGACGAGTTTCAAGACACGAATGCTGCCCAGTTTCAGCTTGTCCGGCTGCTCACCGACAACCCTGCAAATGAAGAAAAACCAAACGTACTTGCAGTCGGTGACGACGATCAAGCCATCTACGCGTTTCAGGGGGCAGAGTATAGTAACATGCTTGATTTTTATCACGCCTTTAAAGCAGTCCAGGTGATAACCCTAGAGGAAAATTACCGATCCCAGGTGGAAATAGTAGAAACGGCCGCAAATATCGCCGTGCAGATTGAGGCGCGTCTGCACCACCATTTTGAAGGCGTCACCAAAAACATCCGTTCCGCAAGCACAAGCCTGCCAGACGCGCAAATTAGCCGCCAGAGCTACCGTAGTACTGTCGCAGAACGCACGGCGGTTGCTCGCCAAATAGCTAGGCTCGTCAAGCAAGGCACAAAGCCAGAGCGTATTGCTGTGCTTGCTCCCAAGCATAAATATCTTGAGCCACTTGTTCCATATTTGCAAAGTCATGACTTGTCTGTGAGCTATGAGAAACGCGAGAATATCCTGGAGGCCCCAGTTGTCCGTGAGCTGCTCACCATGACGAAGCTTGTGCTCGCACTGCAAGAAAGCAACCACGCCGTAGCTGACAGCCTATGGCCAGAAGTGCTTAGTTACGATTTTTGGGATTTTTCAACGGCCGACATCTGGCAAACTTCATGGCAAGCAAACGATGACAGAAAAACATGGAGCGAACTACTCCTAAATAAGCCAGAATTCAAACATGCAGCACTCCTTATGCTAACACTTGCCGGAAAGGTCGAAACTGAGTCTGTTGAATATATGCTCGATGCGCTTATTGGTACGAGCGACGTCAGCACACATGACCGAGATCTCCCGAGCGTACGCAGCCCACTACGTGACTATTACTTCAACACCCGCGGCGAAACGGTGTTGTACGAAACTGTCTCCGAGCTAACCGTACTCCGATCTCGACTACGTGAACACCAGACAGGCGAGGCAAGAGAGCTCAAAACCATCGATCTGGTTGAACTCGTTTCCGCATACGAAGCGGCTGAACAGCCTATGCTAAACACAAGCCCCTACAGCCAATCGAACGAAGCCGTACAACTTATGACCGTATATAAGGCAAAAGGCCTAGAATTTGATCATGTCTTTCTTGTAGCCTGTGATGATAGCGTATGGGGTACTAAAGCCAGCGGCATCGGTAACAAGTTGACACTACCAGCAAATCTTGCACGCATCCGCCATTCAGGAAGCAATAATGACGAACGATTACGACTCCTCTACGTTGCTGCAACACGCGCACGATATGGACTATACCTTACTAGCCACGAACAAACCTTTAGCGGGAAAAAGACTGTAGGAGTGAAGTATTTTGATGAAGTTTCTGATGATGACGGCTCAAAATTGGCAAACATACTGCCGATAAAATACCGCCATATTGAGCATGACGACTTGGAACAGCCAAGTCTTGAAGCGCTTACGCTAAACTGGCAGCAAAGACACTATGGGAAGGCCGCTCCACTGAAAGAGTTATTGGCCGGACGGCTAAAACAGTACCAACTGAGTCCAACGCACCTAACTCATTTCCTAGATCTCAAGTATGGTGGCCCCGGCAGCTTCCTCCTCGGAACAATTCTGCGTTTTCCAAGTGCGCCAAATGTTGATGCAAGTTTCGGCAACAGCATTCACGAAACGCTCCAGTGGGCGCAAAACGAGCTAAATATAAACAACAGGCTGCCCTCTGCAGCCCAAGCTATTTCGCACGCCGAACGCTTACTCGGCCAACAGAGTCTAAACGAAGAGCAGCTGAGGGTTCAGACGAAGCGCGCCGAGCTAACCCTCAAATCATATCTGAAAACTCATGCTCAAGATTTCAAAATTGGCAACGTAGCCGAAAAGTCCTTTCGAAATGAAGGTGTTTTCGTTGGAGAAGCGCATATGAGTGGCAAAATTGACTTACTTGAGATAGACCAGTCAAGCAAAACGATTACAGTAGTCGATTACAAAACCGGACGTCTTGGAAACGACCCTGCAAAGTTGCACCGGTATACGTTACAACTGTACTGCTACAAGCTACTTGTAGAAGGGTCACACTCGTACCGCGGCTACCATGTGGATCAAGGCAGGCTAGATTTTGTAGAACCAAACGAGTCAGGTAATATAGAGCAAAAGAACATTTCGTTTACGGACAAAGAAATAGAACATACAAAACAACTGCTCAAAGTTCTTTGGCGTCGAGTTCAACAACTTGATATGCCGGATACATCTAGCTACGGCGATTCGCTGAAAGATATGCTAGAGTTTGAAACTTGGCTAATTGAAAACTAAAAAACCGCCCCTCTTAGGAGCGGTTTTCGTAAGTGCTGCTTACTTTACTTTTTTACGGTCTTGCGCTTTACGGTAGTTTTACGAACAGCAGTTTTTTTAGCGCTGGCACGTTGTGCGGCAACCGTCTTTACGGCAGGGCGGGCTGCCTTACGAGCCTCCGCTGCTTCTTCTTTGGCTTCAGCAGCTTCTGCTACCTCTGTCTCTACAAAGAGAAGATTGTATAAGTTGAAACCAACAACGGCACCGAGAACTGGGCCGAGCACATATGTACCCCAACCAAATTGGTGAACGCTAAAGGCTACAGCCGGGTTAAGGACACCTGCGGAACCAAGTGATGCAATCAAAGCACCGGCGGTAAGACCACCACCTACCATAAAGGCTTTCAGACCGAGGTTTAGACGCTGGTAAACCGCTGCTGCGACTGCAAAAGCAAATACAAATGTACCGACCGTTTCTGCGACGAGAAATCGTGAGTTAAATGTAGAATTGTTTTTGGCTTCACCAAGATTGGTAAAGTATACAAACAGGTACCATGCGGCAGCTGCTCCGGCAAACTGAGCGATTACATAGCTCAGCGCTTGCAATGTGCGCAATTTACGCACGGTCCAAAGACCGATAGTAAGCGCTGGGTTGAAAACTGCTCCCGAAATACCTGCGAGCGCTACTACGAGCAACGTCAGAGCTAAACCTGCTGCCGAAGCTACAAAATACGGGTAACTGAGTTGTGAATGGGTAAGAGCTAGCACGGTTAGCGCCAAGACACCGGTACCCAAAAATTCGCTCACGAGCATCGCAAGCTTGTTTTTACGAAACATAATTGTTATTCCTCCACTTTTTAGTGATACTACAAGCTTACAGAGATATACTACTTTTGTAAAGAGGTAGTTACGATATTTGGAATACGGATTAAGCTGCTTCCGAGACAACAAACGTCCGAAGGCTACCATCTGTTAGCGTAGCCGCTGTTGCAAACTGGTATGAGACCCCCGCAAATAGCGCCACGTCAAAGGCACGCGCTTCGTCTTCGCGACCTTTCGACATAGCTTGTGCAAGTGTAGCTATACGCGGCACGTCTACAACAAATACTTGGGGCAATCCGTCTTCATGTATGTCTGGAAATTGCGCTTGCAATTGATCTTTAAAGGCTGCTTGAGAAAAACTTTTTCCTCCACAAAAATTTAGAACCACAAAAGCTTCATTGTGACCGCCACGCAAGTGTTTACTAGTCGAAACAGGATATTCTCCACCGTCTTTCTGCTGCTGACCAGCGATATGTCCCATAATAACTTCATAACGCGTCACCCCATTGCTTCTCGCAAAATAACCTTCTTGCTCTAGTGTCTCTGACCAGCCTGCATGCACTTTACTTGCTGCTCCTTCATCGAAGGGAAGGCCTTTTAATGTGTATATACTTTCTATTGTTCTGGCAATATCTCCAAAATGATTCAGCCCGTTTGTGAAAATAATTTCAAGGTTATCATTGGCTCCACAGTCTGTTTTTTCCGCATTTTCATGATCACCCTTGTGCGTGCCGCAGATGATGCCTTCGTTGGTAAGTGTATCAGCAACTTCACCAAGCTCCTCGTCGACATGGGCGACATGGCTATCGAGAGCATTTTTCATTGAAAGCGCCGTCAAATAGCCCCCTCCCGCAACTTTTGCACGCAAATGCTTTGCGGCAGTCGTAACCTTTTTCGTAAACCCACCTGCCTTGTTTGCAAATGTCACCCATTTTGCACCACGGCCATCCATGCAGCCATCATCTTTATCTGTAATTTCGCCCATAGCCGAACCAGTCTGGATGATGTTTACAGCGGCAGATTCAACTGCATCGCTTAGACGATTTTCCTTTTTTTGCTTTGCATAGCTTATCTTTGCTCCTGGATTACCAAATCCCATTGCGGGGACTTCTTGAACGGCATACTGTTTCATATACTTTTCTCCTACTTGCGCACCAAATAGGGCACTCGATCCAATCAGATATACGCCAGATGGCTTCACTTCTTCATGACCAGTTACATGGGGTACTCCAAAAGTGCCTAGGAAGGGATTGGCTTGCTCTGTTGATGGTTGGTGCGTCATTGTATTATGTAATAAATATCACAAATCTATGTGTATGCTACTCTATCTGTTTCAAATTGTCTACATTTTTTTATACGTAATATTAATCACTTTCTGTATTGACTGTATGGTTTATATTTTAGGCATGGCGGAACAGCTAATTACCTCATTCGGAGCAGACACCGTCGTGCGAGGGGGATTGATGAGCGACGGTAGTTATATGGAGGGAATACTAGAATCATTGTCTCCAGGAGTCCGTTCTGCGCTTCAGCATGCAGCTGAGTCAATGCTTCAGAATCACCATTCTGATGCCGTCAGTCCAGACGCTGCATTTTTTACTGGTGCCGTTTTGGCTATAGCTATTTTTCGAGCCGAAGAAGTTATCGCTTCAGTAGAAGATACTTTTGCCTCGCATGATGATTCATCCTAGCCACATTATCTTGCACGCGCCGTACCACATAGTAAAAGAAACCTAGCGGCGGTGGCGGCGGTGAAGGTCGGCAACTTTAAGGCGTACAATGTGGCGATCGACGAGTTGGTGAGCTTTTTCTAACTCAACCTGATTTGTCGCGTTAGCCTGCAACTTCAGCGCGCGGTCTAGGGCTTCTTTAGCTTCTGCCTCGGAAATGTCAGAGCTATGGTCGGCATTGTCAACAAGCACGTTAACAGTCTTGCCATCTATTTCTATAACGCCGCCCGTAACGGCGTATACCTCGAGCATGTCATCCGTATCGGTTGGTTTGCGCCGTACAGAAATAGCCCCCGGCACCGCCACAGTAATAAGCGGTTCATGGTCAGGAAACACCGCTATGTCTCCGGCCGCAGTTGGAAGCATGACTTCATAGACATCTTCGTCTACTTTTGTACCAGCGAGTGTTACAAGACGTAATTTCACGTGTCGTTAGTCCTTTTTACTGCTTAGTGGCCCACCCGCCATGTAGAACCATGACTCGGGCTTATCGTCGTACTTACCGTTTAGGATATCACGACAATCTTTGACGGTATCTTCGACCTTTATGAATGCGCCCGGGTTACCGGTGAACTTTTCAGCCACAAAAAATGGCTGTGCCATAAAGCGCTGAAGGCGACGGGCTCGGTTCACTATTTGCTTTTGGTCGTCAGAGAGCTCTTCCATACCCAAGATTGCAATAATGTCTTGGAGCTCTTTGTACTGCTGCAATACGCGCTGAACTTCACGAGCAACTTCGTAATGCTCCTGACCCACGATTTCTGGGTCGAGGATGGTAGAGTTACTGTCGAGCGGGTCTACGGCAGGGTATATACCGATTTCTGTCAAACCACGGTTGAGCACGATGGTTGAGTCAAGGTGTGCAAAGGTTGTTGCTGGTGCTGGGTCGGTAAGGTCGTCTGCCGGAACATATACGGCCTGTATGGAGGTAATGGAACCTTTTTTTGTAGAAGTAATACGTTCTTGAAGCGCACCCATTTCCTGTTGTAGGTTGGGCTGGTAGCCTACGGCTGAAGGTAGACGGCCGAGTAGGGCAGACACCTCACTCCCGGCCTGTGTGAAGCGGAAAATATTGTCAACAAAAAGCAGCACGTCTTTCCCTTGATCACGGAAGCTTTCTGCCATGGTCAGACCGGAAAGAGCGACGCGTAAGCGAGCCCCCGGGGGTTCATTCATTTGCCCAAACACCATGCTGGTTTTATCCAGCACGCCAGCATCTTTCATTTCATGGTAGAGGTCGTTACCTTCGCGGGTACGCTCGCCCACACCGGCGAAAACCGAGTTACCGCTATGAAATTTCGCAATGTTGTTTATAAGTTCCTGGATGAGCACAGTTTTACCCACACCAGCACCACCGAAAAGGCCTACCTTACCGCCCTTGGCAATCGGGGCAATAAGGTCAATGACCTTGATACCAGTTTCGAGAATCTCGGTTTTGCTGCTTTGCTCGTCAAGGGTAGGGGGATCGCGGTGAATTGGCGCTCGTTTACCCTTAGGCACCGGCAGGCTGTCTATCGGGTCTCCTACCACGTTAAACATACGGCCTTGAGTGTCATCGCCAACCGGTACGGAAATAGGTGCGCCAGTAGCACTTACGACTTCGCCACGTTTTAGCCCGTCGGTACTCTGCATGGAAACCGCGCGCACGGTGTGTTCGTCGAGATGCTGCGCCACCTCAAGCGTCAGTGTTTCGCTGCCGCGCTTGATTTCTAGTGCATCATAGATATTTGGCAGGTTGGCGCCCTCAAACTCTACGTCGACAACCACGCCGACTACCTGTATTACTTTTCCTTGATTCGCTCCGCTCATATTGCTCCTTTCAGTTGCAGAATCATGAAGTATGAATCATGAATCATGTTTTCTACCCTTAGTTGATTTAATAAGTCCAGTCAGCAATTTATGTACAATTACGGCTTGATTGGCAAAGTTGATGAATTGATCTTTAGTCAAGTAGCTTACATCTCGTGCGATCAAGGACTGATTCTGTAGTTCGGTGAGCGAACCATGCGCCATAATATAGAAATGCTTCTTATCCGCATATGAATCACGGGAAAAACCCTCCGCAATATTTGACGTAACAGAAACTGCCGCACGTTGCATCTGACTCTTTAAACCAAACTGCTCATCGCTGGGGAACGATTTTGTCAGCTGATAGGTCTGCAGAACAAGCTTATGGCCCTCCTGCCATGTTGTAAGATCTGTGAAACTTTTAATACTTGATTCATGATTCATGATTCATACTCCAGAAGTAGCCGTGCTACTTCATTGCCTCCGCACCGCCGGAAATTTCCGCGAGTTCCTGGGTTATAGCCGCTTGTCGAGCCTTGTTCATTTCGAGCGTCAAGTCTTCTGCCAGTTCACTCGCATTGTCGGTAGCATTTTTCATAGCCAGCATACGCATGCTGTGTTCACTGGCGCGAGCGTCAAGCAACGCCTGGTACAGCTGAGATTCTACGAGCCTTCGCGCAACGCTTTCTAGCACCACTTCGGTGTTTGGCTCATAGACTGCGTCGCGTATTGACTGTCGCACCTCTGTTGGCGCCCAACCTGCAGGAAGTATACGGTGTACTTTTGGCACCTGCGTCATGCTGCTGACAAATTCCGTGTATATGAGATCTACCGCGTCGACGCTACCACTCGAAAAAGCGTCATACGCTTGGGTAATAATAGCCGAGATTTCAGAGCCACCTGGTTGGTCGGGGAGATTGTCGTATGAACCAAGCAGTGAAATGTTTTTTAGGCGAGAGGCAAACTGTGAAGCCTTACGGCCAACAGCAATAGTGTTATTCTGCAAACCGGCAGTTTCATCCCTACGGAGTTCAGCGAGATAGGCTTTGAGTACATTGGCGTTGTAAGCACCCGCTAAACCTTTGTCACTCGTAACCACGATAAATAGGCGTGTTTTGACTGGACGTTCTGTAAAAAGCACATGGTCGTTCGTAGCACCCTGACTTGCCAGGTGGGTAAGTATTTCATTTGCAACACGTGAATACGGTGTCGAAGCCTTTGTGGCATCCTGTGCGCGGCGCATTTTACTAGCTGCCACCATTTGCATAGCCTTCGTAATCTGCTTGGTGCTCTTTACGGAGCGAATTCGCCCTTTTAGTTGCCGCGTGCTAGCCATTTTGTGCTCCCTGCGGTCGCAGAATTATGAAGTATGAATAACGAATCATGCCAGCCGCGAAGCAGCTAATAGCTACCATCACTTGATTCATGATTCTTGATTCATGATTCATGTTAACTTTCGAATCCTTTCGCGGCTGCCTGAGCAACACGAGCGAGCAATTTGCCAGTGGCGCCGTCAGTTTCGACTTTTTCGTCTCCGTTATTGAGCGTGTCCATTTCTTTTTTGTGTTCTTTGGCAAGCTTGGCAAGAAAGGCCGCTTGAGCGTCTTTTATTTTTTCACGAGGTACCGCATCGAAATGGCCTTCGTTTACGGCAAATATGCTTGCAACCTGTTCCCAAATACCGAGTGGGCTGTACTGTGGTTGTTTCAGCAGTTCGGTTAGACGCTGACCGCGTTCAATTTGCTTTTTGGTCGCATCGTCTAGATCAGAACCAAACTGTGCAAACGCCGCGAGTTCACGGAATTGGCTAAGACCAAGTTTCAGACCACCCGCGACAGACTTTACTGCCTTGGTCTGCGCAGCACCACCGACGCGCGACACGCTCAGTCCAGCCGAAATAGCAGGGCGAATACCCTGATAAAAGAGATCCGTTTCCATGAAAATCTGGCCGTCGGTGATAGAAATGACGTTCGTCGGAATGTACGCAGAAATGTCTCCAGCTTGCGTTTCAATGATAGGCAGGGCGGTAAGGGAGCCGGCGCCGAGATCATCGCTCAGCTTCGCTGCCCGTTCAAGCAAACGCGAATGCAGGTAAAAAACATCGCCTGGAAAGGCTTCACGGCCTGGTGGACGACGGAGCAGGAGTGACATTTGGCGGTAAGCCACGGCGTGCTTCGTAAGATCATCGTAAATGATGAGTGCATGTTTGCTATTGTCGCGGAACCATTCTCCCATGGCAGCACCTGCATATGGTGCTAGGTAAAGGAGCGAAGCTGGGTCGCTTGGGCCAGTTGCTACCACAATGGTTTGATCCATGACGCCTTCTTGTTTAAGGCGCTCGACCAGTCGTGCAACCTTGGATAATTTTTGACCAATTGCGACGTAAATGTTCACGACGCCAGTTTTTTGGCGGCCCTGGTTGATCATGGTGTCGAGCGTAATAGCCGTTTTACCTGTTTGACGGTCACCAATAATCAATTCGCGCTGCCCCCGGCCAATCGGGAACATTGCATCTATCGACATGATGCCCGTCATCAGTGGCTCATGTACGCCTTTACGACCCATAACGCCCACGGCTGGTCGTTCGACGCGGCCGGTTTCTTTGGTTTTGATTGCTGGGCCACCATCCATTGGCTGACCAAGTGGGTTTACGACGCGGCCGAGCAGTTCAGGACCGACAGGCACCTCTAGCACAACACCTTTCAGTTTCACCGTATTTCCTGCTACGACGTCTTTGTCGCTACCAAGCAGTACAGCGCCAATTTCATCCTCCATGAGGTTTAAGGCAAACGCCTCTACTACACCATTTTTCGTTTGAATTTCGAGCACTTCGGCGTAGCCAGCGCTGCGAAGGCCGTGTACCCACGCCACGCCATCACCAACCCGGGTGACCACACCCGTAGATTCCATGTTTTCACCACTCTCCAGCCGCGTAATCGCATCGCGGAGACCTTTTGATACTTCTGTGACTGCTATGTCTGCCACTGTCGTTCCTTTCTATACTTTCGCGGCGCGTAAGGCCTGCAGTTTATGTTGCACTGTTCCATCGTACAAAGCGTCGGGTGTCTGCAAACGCACGCCACCGATAACGTTCGGGTCAACTACTTCACGTAAATGTACCTCGCTACCACCCGCCTGCGCTTTTACGGCTTCACGGAGTATGTTGTCGAGAGGGCGAGCCGACGTAACCGTAGCTACCACTACTCCACGCTCGGCCAGAACATCTTCAATTGCCCGAACAACGAGGGGCAGTTCACGTAAGCGACGTGATTCAACCAGATAAGTCGCCACTTCGTGTACGACCGCCTCGGCTACACGACCATCGCGTGTATGCAAAGCGACGTATTGGGCAATTTTACGGCGGCTTAATTTTCCCTGCATCTTAGGCTTTAACCTCTTTCAGAGAATCTGCAATAATTTTTTTATCGAGCTGATCGGTAACGGTTTTGCCTACAACTTTTTCCGTAGCCTGGGCTACAAGTTCAACCGTTTCATTATGGAGCGCTTTCTTTGCAGCCAGCACATCTTTCTCTATGGACTCATGCGCCGCAGCAACAATGCGCTCTGCTTGTACCTTGGACTTTTCCTCACTTTTGGCAATAAGCCCAGCTGCCTCTTCTTTCGCGGTAGCAACAATTTCCGACGCCTCAGAGCGAGCCGTCTTGAGCATGCCAGCGATTTTCGCTTCTGCTTCGGCAGCCTGTTTAGCGGCTTCTGTGGCAGCAGCGTTGCTTTCGTCAATCCGTTTTTGCCGCTCGTCAACCGCCTTCATAAGTACCGGAAAAACGTACTTACTCAGTAACCACGTTAGCAGGGCGAAGGCGATGACCTGGAACACAAGCAGCTTGCCGTCAATTCCAAGAGCCTTTATAGGGCTTGTTGCCTCTTCTGCGTGAGCAGCCTCGCTCGCGAATTGGGTAAATAATGAATGTATCACGTATAGTCCTTACTTTGTTTCAGTCTGGTTCTAACCCTTTGCGAGGAAGCCCACGATAATACCGATAATGGCCAGTGAATCGGCAAACACGATAGCGGTAATCATGAGCGTTCGCAGTTCACCAATCTTCTCTGGGTTACGGCCGGCGGCACCAAGTGCGCCCTTTCCGATAAGACCCACGCCCATAGCTGCACCGAGTGCTGGTAGTGCGTATGCGAGTGCAAATGCGATGTTTTCCATATGTATAAACTCCTTATTTTACTTCATTCATTAATTTAACAGGGGTACGTTTTACCTCATTTATGCTGCGGCAACCTCCTTGGTTTTAGCAGTTTCATGAGCAGTGTCGTGGGAGCCGCCGTGGCTCGCGGTAGCTAGGCTCGCAAATATCAGCGTCAAAACATAGAACACATAGGCCTGTATGAACCCAATGAAAAGCTCAAACGCCATGAAAAAAGGCAGTACGGCAGAGGCGGCATACGAAGCCAAGCCTGCCACAATAGCTAAGAGTGCTGCACCGGCAAAAGCGTTTCCAAAAAGTCGAAGACTTAGTGCAATCAGACGCGAAAACTCTCCGATAAGCTCAAGAAATCCTTCAAACGCGCCGATTGGGTTTTTAAGCGGGTTTATCAGGTAGCGGCCTGCGTTTCCAAAGAAACCATGCTGCTTAATGGCGTAATACTGTACCGCGGTCATGCTGGTTATAGCGAGTGCGACGGTAAAGTTCAAATCGGTGGGTAGTGAACGAAGCAGTTCACCACCATGCCAGCTGATAGAATGCCCAACGCCAGGCAAAATATCCATCCAGTAGCTGATGAGTACCGTAAAAAATATGCTGAGCGTAAGCGGTGCGATGCTACGCGCCATTTTCCTGTCTGGCACAATGTCATAAACTGCTTTGTACATGCCTTCGAAGGCCCATTGCACTAGACCTACAAATCGGTTTGTTCGACCTTTTTTGACCATTGCGGCTGTGTAGAAGAATATTGCAAGCAGAACAGCGACGCTCAAACCGCCGAGAAGCATTGCGTTGGTGACTGGCAGTGGCCCCAGATCAAAGATCTTTTCTGTAGGTAGCACAATGTTGAGCTTTTCCGATGCAAAAGAAAAAGGTGCCATCATTTTTCGGCACCTCCCCGGGTCATTTGATTTTTAATAAGCATGGCAGCAATTAGTGCACCAAAAGCTACACCCGCTAGCATGAGCCAGGGTTTTGTACCAAACTTTAGGTCAAAGTGACGACCAACCAATAGCATACCTACGGTAGGTACAAACATCCGCCAGGTCGTATCGGCCATATCGATAAGCACAGGTAAAGCAACGCTCTTAGAGCGCGCCTCTTGAGACTGGGGCGTGGGTGCAGATGTGTCCGCCATTACGTTATTTAATTGTAACAGAGTGAGGGTAGGGGTGTAAACACTCTTCGCCAACTTATTGTAATATTTCTCACTGACAGTCTTGGCAAGCTAGCATGCGTGCGGTAGAATGAGACATGGAACAATTTTCTCTTTCACTCACATTCAACGACGTCTTGCTCCGTCCGGGATACTCGGGTTTTGACCGAGCAGACATAAACCTATCAACAAAACTTTCAAAAAAACTGTCGCTGAAGGCGCCGTTTGTGTCAGCACCGATGGATACGGTTACCGAGTCACGGCTAGCGATTGCACTCGCGAAGCAGGGTGGTGTGGGTATTATTCATCGTAATTTAACAGTGGCGCAGCAGGCAGCCGAAGTAACGACAGTCAAAGATGCTGGACAGATCGTAGGCGCAGCCGTCGGCAGTAGCGCTGGTTACGAAGCCCGCGTGGAGGCGCTGCTCGCTGCAGGCGTCGATATTATCGTCGTAGATTCGGCCCATGGTTATGCAAAGAAAGTAATTGACACAGTAAAATTTATTAAAAGCCATTATGACGTCGAAGTTATGGCGGGCAATGTTGCGACGGCAGACGGCGCTCAAGCACTCATCGATGCTGGCGCAGATAGTCTTCGTGTCGGCATGGGTCCTGGTGCCATCTGTTCTACCCGTATTGTATCCGGTATGGGCGTACCGCAACTCTCAGCTCTCCTCGAAATCAAACCGGTTGCCCACAAAGCCGGTGTACCAGTCGTGGCAGACGGGGGTTTAGTCAACTCAGGGGACGTCGTAAAAGCACTGGCGGCCGGAGCATCCACCATAATGACAGGGAGCTTGTTTGCTGCTACTGAAGAGTCGCCGGGCGAAATCACCCGCGTCAAAGCCGACCAAGTACCCTCACGATTCCGTAGCATTCTCGATGGCTCAGAAGATTATGCCTTCAAGGCCTACCGCGGCATGGGATCCATCGGTGCGATGAAAAAGGGGCTGGAAATCAGTAGCGAAGACGAATTCCATGGCAAAAACTTCACGGGAGATGTACTGGTTGCTGAGGGTGTTGAAGGACTCGTTCCCTGCAAGACCACAGTGAAAGATTTCATCGACATGTGGATGGGTGGAATATTTAGCGGCATGTATTACCTCGGTGCAAAAACAGTCGAAGAACTCTGGCAAAAAGCTGAATTTATCCGAATTACGCAAGCTAGCTTGGCCGAAAGCCATCCGCATGACCTCTTTATAACAAACGATGGAGGCAACTACCAGTGAGCAGCAGTTGTCATCTTGAGCGCAGCGCAGCGAAGTCGAAAGATCTTCTGCGATATATAAGAGATTCTTCGGCTTCGCTCAGAATGACAGAAGCCAGAATGGAACCACTCGAATGAGTCAAGAAACGCTCGTTATTCTTGACTACGGCAGCCAGTATACGCAGCTGATTGCGCGAAAGGCACGCGAGTTAGGAGTCTACAGCGTCATTTTGTCGTATCGTGCGAGCCTGGCAGACATCTCGGCTTATGCGCCGAAAGGCGTTGTCCTTTCTGGCGGGCCGAACAGTGTATATGAAAAGGATGCACCGGCGCTGAATTCAGATATTTTCGAGCTGCAAGTTCCCATTTTGGGAGTATGCTACGGCATGCAGCTCTTTGCCCTTAACCTCGGCGGCAAAGTTGAACCTGGCAAAACTCGTGAATACGGTGACGCAACCGTGCATTTGCAAGCCGAAAGCGTACTTATTCCAACAGAGGTTGATGGCAGTACGGTGTGGATGAGCCATGGTGACCATGTCGCGAAAGCGCCTGAAGGGTTTCGTGTTACGGCAAAAAGCGGCGAAATCATATGCGCAATGGAAGATGCAGCTCTCGGCCTGTTTGGGCTACAATTTCACCCAGAAGTTGCCCACAGCAAACAAGGTAAGGTTATTCTGGGTAGATATTTTGACCTCTGTGGGTTTCACCGCGACTGGTCCGCTGGTTCCATCGTCGACCAGGCGGTCGAAAGCATACGTGAGACCGTCGGCGATGCCAAAGTCGTTTGTGCGCTTTCGGGCGGGGTAGACAGTTCCGTCGCCGCCACCCTCGTAGACAAAGCCGTTGGCGACCAGCAAACCTGTATATTTGTAGATACCGGGTTACTTCGCAAAGACGAATACAACGAGGTGCTGGCAGCATATGAGCACGTAGGTCTAAACGTAAAGCCGATCCGTGCTAGCGAGATATTTTATAAAAAACTGGCTGGGGTAGATGACCCCGAGAAAAAACGTAAAATCATCGGCGGGCTTTTCATAGATGTATTTCAGGAAGAAGCCAAAAAGCTCGGTGGCGCAAAATACCTCGTGCAGGGCACTCTTTATCCAGATGTCATCGAATCTGTCTCCGTCAACGGCCCCAGCGTGACTATCAAATCCCATCACAATGTCGGGGGCTTGCCAGAAAAGATGCATCTCAAACTTATCGAACCACTCCGCGAACTTTTCAAAGACGAAGTTCGTGAGCTCGGCGCCAAACTCGGTCTACCCGATAAAATGGTGCAGCGACAGCCATTCCCGGGCCCCGGCCTCGCCATCCGCATAATTGGCGACGTGACGGCCGAACGAGTCGAGCTTTTACAAAAAGCTGACGCTATCGTACGTCACGAAATAGAAAATCACGCTGTCCGACCGGAAGTTTGGCAGTTTTTTGCGGTTTTGTTACCTATAAAAACCGTTGGTGTCATGGGTGATGGCCGCACCTACGAACAGGTGTGTGCCGTACGCGCGGTGAGTAGCAGTGACGGCATGACGGCGGACTGGGCAAAGCTCCCGCACGAACTACTGGCTAAAATCTCCAGCCGTATTGTCAGCGAAGTCCGCGGCATCAACCGCGTCGTGTACGACATCACCAGCAAACCCCCCGGCACGATCGAATGGGAATAAATGAATCTCCCCGAGCGTGAGCTCGGGGAGATTCATTAACAATAACGTCTTAATGTCCGCTTGAATAGAAGCGAACGAGAGCGACGATTATGGTGGCGAGGGCTGTGAGGAGTATCAGTCCTTCGGTGGCATCATTTGGCCGTATGACCGCCAACGCAGCCGTGCCGAGCCACATCACTGCTATCACACCTGCGGTGTACGGATAGCGCATCTGCATGACCCATTCTTTTAGTGAATTGTCGCTTATAAGCACCGCTTTTTTCGTGAAATACTGTGCGAGGTCCGACCTATCACGCTTTTGTGAGAGTGTGGGAAGTCGAACCTCGCACAGTTAGAAAGTTGATATTTTAAAAATCATAAGCTATACTTTGTATAGTAATAAGGAGATTCACTATGTCAGATACACCACAAGTTACTATCTATAGCGCCGATTGGTGCGGCTTTTGCCAGGCTGCAAAGCAGTACCTCGACCGGATAGGCGTCAAATTCACCGAAAAAAACGTCGACGAAAAGCGAGAGTACGCCGAAGAATCAATGCAAAAATCCGGCCAGACAGGTATACCAGTGCTTGACGTAAATGGCACTATCATCGTCGGCTTTGACCGCCCACGTATCGACGCAGCCCTGGCAGAATAGTTTTATATAACGTTTGCTATTAGTGGTCCGAACGTTGTTCCGAAACGGTTCTTTTCACTATCGTTCAATCCGAAATTAAGATATAGATCGGTTAAAAGTTCGTTGAGACCATACCTCCCGCAAGCCCTTGTATGACTATTCATACCGTCACGGCTAAATTCAATGTAGTGCACGCCCTCACTCGTCGGAGGCTCACACAATGGTGTCTTAGAAATATGTAAAATCTTTGTGTCGGAAAGCAAAATCTGTTGCCGAGGATCAATGCGCATAATATCTGCGCTAACTGGCCGAGTTTGTGCGCTTGGATTTCGAGCTACAGCGCGTGCTGTAGACTCTATGACGAATGGTACTGTAGCATGCCTAGCTGCCAATAGCTGCATGAAATTTGGCACAGACTGAGAAGGTTCGGGTGTAACGATTAGGCCATCGCCCCAATATCGCATGATCATGCCGCGTGGGCGATCATCTACATGATAGAACATGAGCCACCCCTCAGCGGGTATGTCAGCCTGGCCGACATACGATGGATCGAATAGACCTTCGGTACACATAAATAAATTATATCATTGTTTTGTTGATACTGCTACTTTCGCTATCCATCACATCCTGTCATACTTTATATAATGGCTTTTGAGGATTTTCAGACCAAAGAATCTGTAGTTATGGTGTACACCGGAGATGGAAAAGGAAAAACTTCCGCCAGCCTCGGCTTGATGTGCCGCGCACTTGGAAACCGCTGGAAAGTCGCTTATATACAATTTATTAAATATTGGGGCGTTGGAGAGCATACCTTTATACGCGATATTTTGCCTATATACGGTGATGATTTGTTGTTTTACAAAGGGGGCAAAGGTTTTTACGACGCAGGCGATCTCAGCGAGTCAAATGTCACGCCCGAGCAACATAAACAAGCCGCGAAAGAGACGTATTTCACCGCATTTGAGGCTGCGACCTCTGGAAAGTTTCACCTCGTTATATGCGACGAGATAAACAATGCCGTCCACGACGGTCTTCTCTCAGAAAAACAGCTCAAAGATCTTATCACCAAAAAAAACCCAATAACGAGCCTGTGCCTCACTGGCCGCAATTTCCCCAAAGACTTACTGAAATACGTCGATATTGCAACCGACATGACCAAACTTAAACATCATTTCGATGACAAATTTCTTGCCAACAAAGGCATCGACTACTGAAACACCGTGGGTCTCCGTACCTACGATTCCGATTGCGGAGGTTTCCTTTGACGGTGCCATGATACTGGCAAATAGATACGCTTCACACGGAGATGAAATTGATCCATTGCTGCAGGCAGCCCAAGCAGTCCTGCCAGTTCTTCGGGGAGCAAAAGTTATTGAGACCGCCCGGGACGACAACGAAACCGTTGCCCGTGTTCGAACTGAGCTCGGTGACGATACCAACAAACCGATATTGCTCTGGGTTGCGGGCGGTGATAACGCGTATAGATGTGGTGCGCGCAGCGCAGTTGGTAATGGCTTCGTGGTCGCCGGTGTGGGGCTCGGCAATGGGAACGTTGCCCAAAAAATCACAAATTCAGAAAAGTTTCACAGGCATCCAGAAAAACTACTAGAGCCTGGCAAAGGTGTTATACGGGAACAATATCTATTTGAAGTGTTCTTCAACGGTGAATGGCATGTAGCCGCCACAAATGCTGGGTTTGGCGAAACTGGCGTGGGTGCACACAAAATTTCTCATGCAATGCATAGAGAGCATCCACTATATAAAACGAGGTCTTTTCGAGAGATGAAAGAGTATTTGCTCGCTTTACAATCCATATATGAAATAAAGCGCGCTCACAGAGTGGTCCCAATACTCGAAGATGGTGAGATTGGATTAGTACTCGGACGTGACTTTATGTTTGGGCCAGAAATGGCCAAAGTTGCTGATATGCCATACACGCAGCTCGATGACCCTGAGGCGATTTATTTTGATATGGTAAACCATACCCAACTTGCGCGATGGGTGTATGGTGTGCAAACAGGCACGCTGCCGTACAAAAGGCTGTCCGCGGGGGAAACACATAGTATTGAGGTACTCAATGAGACATATGCATACCTAGACGGGGATCCACACAAAATGGAGCCGGGGATATTCAGAGTCCGATACTTGCCAGACACGTACAAAGCTCTTACCGTTACCCAACAGCGCACAGAGGTAAAACGATACCATGGAGTCAGAGGCTTTGTGCTGGGTTTTCGCCCAGTTTTAACAAGTATGATTGCTCGATGGTAGTTTTTGCAGTCTCTGGCTTTTTCGAACATTGCTCGTCCTTGTTTCGCCGTAGGGAATTGTGGGGACAAAAATTGATATCTATAGGTACAGTTTTACGCGGCAAGCCCGAACGTTTCCGGCACCCCATGAGATGGAATGGAAAAGCCGTCGAGAATCCGTGACGCATGCATACCTATCGCTGCGCGTGCCAGTACCGCATTCGATGGCTGGCCGTCTGGCGATTGCTCGCGCTGTTCTGCCCAGTGGTCGTACAATGCAACGCGGTGTTCCCAGCCCGCAAAAGAACTGTTCGTCGTTTGGGAAAATGGCGGCAACTCGCGTCCTTCGTGAAAACTTCTCGCTTCGGCCAGTGTAACTACTTGATAGAGATCTTTTTCTAGACCAGTACTCACTATAGGTAAATCCGCTGAGACAAGCGGATTATCGAGAGCATGAAATGCACAATCAAAGCAGGGAATCAGTGTTTCCCTGTCGTACTCCAGGACATCTTTTATTTCTTGAGGATTTACCGTTGAAGCAATGACCAGTCCAACCAGATCAGTGTAGTGTTGAGTTTTAGCCTGACCGACCATTCTTTGCTCCGCACAAACTTTATATTTATTCTCACGCTTTAAATTACCAGTTGCAAATATAGCAGACCTTTGCGATACACTGTCTACGCAAAGACCAGTGCACAGAACGGGGAACTTCCTATATGAATACCAGCTTGCATTACCGAAACTTTCCTTTTCTTTGGTTGCCTTACTTCTTGCGAGCACAACCATATGCGGCACAAGCTGGACAAAAAGATGATAGGAATCAATAGCTTTCTCCCTACTACCTAAGCTACTGTGTTCGAATACTGGGGGTATGTGACGCATTTGATTTTAGTACTATATAATTTTTTGCTATATCATTCAATATCTATTGCGTGATATAGTGGCAAAATGACAAAAAAACGGCGGGGGTTGATGGTGTTTGCGGTGGTGGTGATGATGTTTGCCGCAATCGCTCTATGGCAAGGATGGACGAGGCCAGTGGACTCGCGGAAGTTTATGCACTGGCAGCCTGGATCATACGCAGTTAAGCAGTTCGTGGACGGCGACACATTACTCGTAGACATGAACGGTCGCGAGGAAAAAATACGGTTTATAGGTATAGATACCCCCGAAACACACAAAGAAAATACACCGGTACAATGTTATGGCCCAGCAGCGGCGGCCTACACAAAAAACCGTGTTGGAGGACAACGCATCCGTCTTGTTTCAGACACCCTGACAACCAACCGCGACCGCTATGAAAGATTGCTCCGCTACGTGTACCTTGAAAACGGCTCAAACCTCAACCTGGAGCTGGTACAAAAAGGCTATGCATTTGCATACGCTTTCCCGTTTGCGAAAAGCCAAGAGTTCAACGCCGCTATGGCAGACGCTCAGCAAAGAAAGGCTGGTTTGTGGGGTACGTGTTCCCCGTACCAGCGTTCCGGCGGCCAATGGCAAAGCATCGATCAGTTGTAATTGGGCTATTCGACAAACGTAGCAGGGTTCACCCGGGATTGAGTTTTTACAGAGAAGAGTTTCACCCAGGATTTTTCTCTGGCAGTAGTATTTTTATTGCGATACAAAGGTTTTAGGAATGGATACGCAGTTATTACTATGAGGACAGCGGCGAATACATATAAACCTTTACGGCGGCCGTGAGACAGGTATGTTTTAGGGCATACCATCATATAGCCGGCAAAGTTTTTCCAGCTTCCTGAAAGCTGCCGAAGTGCAGTGGAACATAAAAGCGAAGGAGTATATTTGTTTGTAAATCCTGCTTCCCTCAGGTGGATGGCTAGGTCAAAGTCCTCATGCAAGCCTTTCCTGGCACAAGTTTTGCGAGAAACGGTTTGCCAGGCGGTGCGCCGAAGCGCCATGTTTGCCCCTTGGAGCGTGACTTCGTGTCCCATACAGAACGCCAAGGCACGTCTAATCACTCTGTCTCCCGTGTTGAGGAATGATGACAGCCATACATCGTGATAGCGTATTGCACCGCTGACGGCACCATAGGAGTTGTTTGTAAAAACCGCAATAAGTGTTTCAACCCATGTTGGATCTATGCGCGAATCAGCGTCGAGCCGGCCAATAACATCCCCCGTTGCGGCGGTAAAACCAGTATTTCGTGCATGCACCACACCTTGTTTTGGCTCATGAAGAAGCGTCACGAATTCGTATTGTTCTGCAACCGCAACACTGGTATCTGTGGAATTGTTATCGACGACAATCACCTCATACGGGAGGACTGTTTGACGCGCAACGGCCTCAAGACATACCGAAAGCGCTTCAGCATCATTATAAACGGGAATCACTATAGATACGGTTAATTGTTTTGGCACGGTATAATGGTAGCATGCTCTGCAGGGCGGAGCGGAACTATGAATGATGAATCATGAATAAAGAAAAGATACCGAAACCAGTAACACGAAATACGAAGTCTGTTCTGAGCATTCTTCATTCTTCGTTCTCCATTCTCCGCTCGAAGCGTTTCTGGCTGCGTGCCGCCCTCATTATTTCGTGCTTCGTTTTTCTTATTTCAAGCTTCAGTTATGGGATCGCCCTTTGGTACCAGCACAGTCAGGCAGGAAAGCCATACAAAATAGGTGTGACATTCATTCCATCTTACGCTGAGTACCTCGGCGTTGACCCAGAGCAGACACTCGGCGCGATCATAAATGATCTAGGTGTGCGGCAGTTTCGTCTTGTAAGCTACTGGAACCAAATAGAAACTTCACCCGGCCAATACGACTTTAGTCAGTTAGACTGGCAATTTGCGGTTATAGAAATGGCTGGTGGCAAAGTGAGTTTAGCGGTTGGTTTGCGACAACCCCGTTGGCCCGAGTGCCACGCACCGGCTTTTTATGACACAAAACAGCCTCGCCAGCAGTGGCAACCGCAGCTTGAAAAATTTATGTCAGAAGTCGTCACGCGTTACAAAAACTCGCCAGCACTTGTAAGTTATCAGTTGGAAAACGAGTTTTTTAATAAATTTGGGCAATGTTATAACTTTGACCGCCTGCGTTTGGCTGAGGAAAAAGCGCTCCTGAAAAAGTTGGACCCAAAGCATCAGGTTATCATAAGCCGCAGCAACAACTATGCTGGCTTTGCTCTGCGCGGCCCCTTGGGTGACATAAACGGTATTTCGCTTTACCGCCGCGTGTGGGACGCCACACTCACAAAGCGCTACCAAACCTACCCATTCCCCAGCTGGCACTATGCAGCGCTCGCCGGAGTACAAAAAGCGCTGAAAGACCAAGAAAGTATCATCCATGAGCTGCAAATGGAGCCATGGCCGCCGAACGGCAAAAATATTCGCGACGTCGACCTGAAAGAACAAGATCATACATTTGACGCCGCACGGTTTCAGAGTACGCTCGCTTTCGCAAAGCAAACAGGCATTCGCCAGATAGACCTGTGGGGCGCAGAGTACTGGTACTACCGATGGAAAGTTTTAGGCGATGATTCAGTCTGGCAAGAAGCCCAAAAATCATTTAGCGGGGAACAGACCAACAGATCACAGAAAATTGATAGGTTATAGGTAACGGGTACCAGACGATAAAGACGGTGTGTCTGCTACCTGAAATCTGCTACATTTCTGTTTGTCTGTAATCTGCTACATCTGCGAAATGCTCAGGCGGCGGCTTTTTCGAGCCGAGTGATACGCATTTCATGGTCATCAAGCTGCTCTTGATTGGCTTCGTTTGAGTCAGCAATAGCATTTTGTACAAACTCTGCCAAATCGTCTATTTTCTGGTGAATTGGAGCAAGCTTTTCATCAAACTTCTGGTTGAGTTTTATTTCAAGCTTTTCTTCGAGCTTTTCTTCGAGCTTTTCTTCAAGCTTATTGTCAATCAGGACTTCCATATCTGCCATTAAAGACCGGTTGTTCGCGGCAAAAAGTTGCTTCAAGTCTTCAATTTCGTCTACAGAAAAGCTCATGGGGAGCAGTATACCACTACTGGGACTGGAAATCTGTTATATTAATTGCAATGATAGACCACAAAAGTTATGGTGTAAGCTTTAGTGCCAAACAGTGCCGTAACTTTGGGCTTGACCCAAGGGAAACGCTAGCGTGGCTCATAAAAAAGGGCTGGAGGCGCTTTCGGCTTATGAGCTATTGGAACGAACACGAAAAAACGCAGGGTGTTTATGGTTTTGCCGAGCTGGACTGGCAAATAAAGATGATAGAGAACGCGGGCGGGGAAGTGACGCTTTGCCTCGGCGTTAAACAACCGCGCTGGCCCGAATACCACTGGCCAACCTGGGCATATACTTTGCCTGAGCCACAGAAAACAGCTGCGCTCTTGTCTTACATTGCTGCAGTTGTTGCGTGGTATAAGACAGTTCCATTTATCACGAGTTATCAGTTAGAAAACGAGGCTTTATTGCGCGGATTTGGCTCTCAAATAGACATTAGTCGCAAGCGGCTTCGTGCAGAATACACGCTGCTAAGCCAGCTCGACCCGGAGCGACCGATCTTCATGAGCACAAGCAACGGTTGGGGCATCCCGCTCAGGCGACCGCACCCGCGCGGCGGCGTAGGTTTTAGTATATACACCATGATGTACGACCGCGGTGCGTATCGCGGAACAATCCATCGACCGTGGATACACCGATTCCGAAAGTTTCTTATAGAAAAAATCATCCGTAAGACTGTATTTATTCATGAGCTGCAACTGGAGCCGTGGGGAAGCAAGGCAATATGGGAAATGACCACCGAAGAACAAGCCATATCGATGAGTGCCCAGCGTATACGGTTCAACATAGACTTCGCTCAGCGCGTCGGGGCTACTCCTGTAGACCTGTGGGGTGCCGAGTGGTGGTACTGGTGCTACAAACGGGGTGATAAAACCATTTGGCGAACAGTTAAAGCCGCCCTGGAAGACTAAGTGATTAGCATACGTGAGGCGAAGCAAGAAAGCCTTTTATGGCAGGCGATTTTTTGCGCCTCACACAAACAATACGATTGTACAGCCCATGCAGGTAAATGAATTTTCATAAATGTTTATTATTTTGTGTAAAAACGATATTAGCAAAATTTTACACAGTCTGATATGACAAATATCACGTATACACAAGTGCTTGGATAGCTACTTCTACACCTCTGTTGTACAATACAGTAATGGCAAAGAAACAAGGCCGGCGCGGGCACAAGGCGCACGCAAACCAGACAAAGTCGATTGTAAATCGGCGGGCTCGACACGACTACGAACTTGGCGATTCGATCGTAGTTGGGATAGAACTGACCGGCGCTGAGACTAAAAGCCTTCGCATGGGACATGGTCAACTCCGTGGAGCATACGTGACGGTAAAAGAAAATGAACTTTATCTATTGAACGCCAGTGTTCATGGCAGTTCTGGGGTTCCTGTAGCAGAAAACGACCAAACCCGTACACGCAAATTACTAGCCAAACGTCGCGAAATAGACGCACTTATCGAGGCCAAGACATCTGGGAGAACCATCGTGCCGCTCGAGCTCCTTACTAAGGGTAGGTTTATTAAACTGCGAGTAGCGGTAGGTAAAGGTAAGAAAACCTGGGACAAGCGCGAAACTCTGAAAAAAAGGGACGACCAGCGTGCCGCTGAACGTGCCATGCGCAATCCGTAAGAACCGAAAAACACAAGCATTTCTGTAATATATTTCACAGGTTTTTAAAACATATCCAGTTACTATTAGCAGGAAGACTACGTAATCTGGAGAGATATACTATGTGGAAACAAAGACTTATAAACCTCAGCGTTGCTCTTGTTGTGAGCATGAGCGCTCTCGCGGTACTGCCATTTAGTGTTCAGGCCGCCCTAGACACGTGCTCATGGACGGGCAGTACCAGCGCAAACTGGAGCGATGGCAGCAACTGGAGCGGGTGCGACAACGGCGGCGTGCCCGAAAACGGCGACACCATCGTGTTTCCAGAAGCTGCGAGCAACAAATCGATGAATAACGATCTCGTTGGACTTGTAGTAGGCAATGTTGGTATTGGCGGAAATGGATACGTTTTTGGCGGAAATGGATTTAGCATAAGTGGTTCGGCTGCCTTGGATTCTACGACTTCGGTTACCATAAACGCTCCCGTAACATTTACAGGCTTCAATATAGTTATCGTTGCAACGACAGGGAACACCATTACTTTCAACGGTACGACTACCTTTGCAAGCGGAGGCGGGGAAGTAAACATTGGAGTGGGGGGCTCATATACCGGTACAGTTGATTTTGTGGGGAATGTTGAAGGATCGGCTGCTACACAGTTTATAGCCGTGGATGGGGCAAAAGTCATAGTACGCGGCGCGGCCAACACCTACACCGCCACGACGGTCGGTGCTGAGTCGGGGGCGACGTTTGAATGTCGTTCCGCTACCTGCTTTGGCTCGGTCACCAATGACATATATATGGGGAATGGCCTCGTAAACATCTTGGTTGCTGCGGTATTCCCTAACAACTGGCAAACAAGTGTACCCTCCGTAGGAACTTCGTGGCTCAGTACCAACGAATCTATTTCAATAACAGGAAGCGGAACCGTCAATGATCCACTGGGCATAAGCCAAGATGGCACAGGTAAGTCGCTTCAGTTTACTGGCCCAGTCACCCTCAACAACAGCGCTTCACTTTTCGGAGTCGATTCGTCGTCTACAATCCGTTTTGACGGAAATGTGAGCGGAACCGGGGCGTTCTCTATCGGAACCGGTTCCTACCTACTCAACGGTTTTAATACATTTTCGGGGACAAATACTATCAACAGTGGCGCTATCGTAACCATAACGAATGAGGATGCCCTCGGTAACTCTACCGGCATTACAAATGTTTTGAGCGGCGGTGTGCTTCGACTAGACTTTAGCGCACCCGGTACTATCAACGAACCGCTAGAAGTAAACGGAAGCGGTCAGGCAGGCAGCGGAGCTGTTGTATTTGTCGGTGATAGCTTAACTCTAAATGGCGATATCACCCTAAACGGCAACACGACCTTTGCTATTGACAGTCCTATCGATGGCCAGCCAACTATGCAAGGTGACATTAGCGGCGCATACAGTGTTACTTACGAGCAAAGGGCGGGTCTGTATGGTTTTATTGTAAATTCGGGCAAATCATACACTGGGAGCACAACCATCAACGGTACGTTTGTGCGTAGCGCTGGAACAAACGCCATCCCATCAGCTGACGTATACGTTAATGCAACAGCGACCAGTGATGCCGAGCTGCAGTACTTCAGCAATGACCTTGCGCCTGACAGCCAACGTGTACACACAGCTAATAACGGTGTAAATGTCGCCTACGTCACCTTCACAGCCGATGAGACCGTTGCGCAGGTAGACGGCAGTGGCGACATTGAGCTGAACGGCACAAACATATTAAACAGCGCGAATGACTATGCATTTAGCGGCAATTTACAGTTCAACCCTGGTACAAGCATACTCCGAAAAAGCGGTACGGGAACGGCCACATTTAGCGGAACAGCCGCTGCGCCCGTAGGCTCAACACCACTTGTTGAGGTAAATGGCGGTAGTTTTGTCGCAAACGGCAACTACGGCTCGGTGGCGTTTAATGTCAACAACGGCGGTACACTGAAGGGCTCAGGCACCCTCGGCGCAACCACAGTCAACGCCGGTGGCACTTTTGCCACCGGCAATTCACCTGGCTGCATCACCACCGACGCATTGACCCTTACCGCTGGATCTACTTTTCAGCAGGAAATTACCGGTACCACACCATGCACACAGTACGATCGTACGACAGTAAATGGAACTGTGGCTCTCGGCGGAGCTACCTTGCAAGTAAATCAGCTGGCTGGATTCAGCCCTGCTACGAATCTTGTCTTTACAATTATCGATGGCACATCACTTTCTGGTACGTTTACCGGCCTAGCAGATGGTGCAGTCTTTGCCGTAAACGGCGTCAACTACCGCATAAACTACTACGCCTCAGGAGAAGTTACTCTAACGGTAGTTAGCACTGCGGCAAACGCAACTACCCCAACGAGCACACTTGCAAGCACCGGCTCAAACGCAGGCAAGGTCACTGCCGTGAGTCTAGCGCTAATCACAGCGGCCTTTGTGGTAACCTTCGTCAACCGTCTACGACTTGCCCGCGCTTTCGAGCGCATTCGTCGTCGGTAAGTGCTTGACACCCGACCTCTGTTACGTTGAGTTTTCCACATGAATATTTGTGATATACTTTACAGCCACGCCCTGAGAGGGTATGATGGACGGTATATCTCCCAAAAGGAGCTAAGTACCTTATATCTACATCGCTCCGGTATTGTTCCCTGGTTAGTACGCACGTCGTACATCGGGAAGGGTATCGGAGCACTATTTTTTTATTCGCCACAATTCTGTACAATAATGCTGGGAAAATGATTCTCAAAATATTCCGGGGTAGCTCAGTGGTAGAGCGGGTCGCTGTTAACGACTAGGTCGCTGGTTCGAGCCCAGTCCCCGGAGCCAATTTTGACTTTTTGAGTCAGCACTAAGTGCCAAGAAAGGCTGTAACAGA
>CAYROK010000010.1:0-41980 GCA_964425975.1 uncultured Candidatus Saccharibacteria bacterium | reverse complement strand
TCAGTTGGTTAGAGCGCAGGACTCATAAGCCTGAGGTCGCGAGTTCAAATCTCACCCCCGCTACCAATAAAAAGGTCTTGCCCGCGTGG
The DNA here is from genome assembly GCA_964425975.1 of uncultured Candidatus Saccharibacteria bacterium. Taxonomy (GTDB): domain Bacteria; phylum Patescibacteriota; class Saccharimonadia; order Saccharimonadales; family UBA4665; genus JAGXIT01. Next base: position 41,891 of record CAYROK010000010.1, on the reverse strand, counting down.
CAGGATTTTTTTATTGGTTGAGGTCGATGTTGAACCCTAGCCTAGAAATTTTTTAGCCGGTTCGTGCGTTTGTTTAATCCCGCCGCCCGCTAGCACAACAACATATCCAGCCCACCTGGGCTGGATATGTCTATTGCATTAGTGCATTACTTTTTGCGAGATTTGACGGGTTTTTTTGCGACGGTTGGTTTGACAGTTTTTACCGTGGGGACACTACAGATTTTACAGGTGCAGTTTTCACCATGCAGATCCACGGCTTCGGCACGGGCGGTGCGGCAGCTGCGACACTGACAGAAGCGTACCCCATACATAACAAGTGCAGTTACAGCGTAAGCTGCAAGCGTGAGCCATAAAAGCCGCTTACTACGGTTTTCGGTCATTTTAAGTGACTGCCCGCCGACTACGTAATAATCTTTGGCTTTTACCGTTACGCTAGCAATCCGTACGCCTTCACCCGGCGCCCAAGTCACGGCATGCGGCTTACCAGGCGTGGCATGCTGCACAACGCCGCGTGGCATTTGCGCTAGCTTGCGGTTCAGGTATCCAGAACCGCCAACGGCTTTCTCTTTTTTATCGTACACCACCACAAATGGCACCGGGTTATTGGCAAGGTCTGTTGCACCCATATTTATACTACTCAGGCCAAGACCAGCGTCGAGCTGCTTTGCAGCCTGAGTTGCAAGAAGTTCGGGCATGTCATTTGCAAGGCTACGATTCATGCAGTGCAGCAACCCGTAAACGCTACCAAATAGTATCGTCACGATTAGAAAGCGAGTCATAAAATGATGTCTATGCATGTTGGTATTGTACACGCCAATGCACAGAAATGTTAGTTTGAGGAAGTGGTTTCCGGTTTTGGAACTGCGTTTTCGCCTAAGATGATGATGAAGTCTGCCGCCGGGTAACTCCTCGTTAACGTCAAATTCGTTACGACCGTTGCGCTGTATGTTTTCTTTAAGTAAGCGAGGGTGTTTGGTTTTTTACCTTGCGAGTTGTCTATGATTGTCGTTGTGGGTTGGTTTGCGGGCGCATCACTAACGGCGAGAACTTCTGAACCCTGCGCGGTCAACTTGTTCTTAACCTGTTTTGCTAAACCAACGGCATTGGTTCCGTTTAGTACGACTACGCCAGCATTTTCCTTTACGAGTGGTCCAGCTGTGAAAATCTTTTTAATCTGCGCGCTGATTTCCGTAAAATCGTCTATGCCTGCAGCCGGAATAAGGGCTGACTGGCCATCGGGTGATGCATAATTTGCAAGCATTGTGGTGCTTTCACCTTTTAGCGTGTTTATGTTGTACGAGTCGATCTTTGCATTGTCTACCTTTTTCGCGTAGTAAAACAACGACTGCATTTCACTCAACTGTAAGTCAGTGCGGACGTTACTGCCTACAGCATCAACAAGGTTACTTATTTTGAGGGGGTTCGCAATAACAGCAGTACTCGAAGCTTTGTCTTTTATGGCCAGCAGCATTTGCCGTTGATGTTCAGTACGCGTAAAATCGGCGTCAATAAATCCATACGAACCATATCCCTCACCGCGCGCACGAGCAAGATTAAGCGCCTGTTTGCCGTCTAGCGTAACGGGCCCATTTGGATACTTTGCCAGCGCACAACAGCGGCGCGATGTCCAGTCCAGACTGGAATCGTATATTCCACGAGGGTCATCGCTCTGTATGTTTATGTTTATACCACCGACAGCATCGACCAGGTCTTTGAAAGCGGTGTAGTTCACGAGCGCATTGTAGTGAACCGTAAGTCCGGTCACATCTTCTATAACCGACTCAAGCCCCTCCATACCACTTTCCGGAAATACCGAGTTAATTTTTCCATGACCACCTTCTGGCTTTGCGACCCATAAGTCGCGGGGTACGCTCAGCATGAGTGCGGTGTCATTTTTTGTATTGAGGCTAAGCACCATTATAGAGTCAGTAAGCTCTGCGCCGCCGTGCCCCAGGTCATCGGCCGAGTTTCCTGCAACCAGTATATTCACGCGACCATTGTCGTTGCTTAACTCACTTGGACGAAAAACACCGAGCAAACTAAAGGGGTTTTTATTTCCCGTCAGTTTTGCAATGTCTTTGTAGAAGCGCGCACCGAGGGCGAGGACGCTTACGAGTAGCAGAATACCCAAAATTTTGAAAAACTTCTTTACCTTACCGCCTTTTTTACGCTGACGTTTTTCTGCTCTTTTCTCGGCCTTTTTCGCCGCTTTTGCCGCCTTACGTTTTTGGCGGCGGCTAAGTTTTGGTTCGTCGTCAAGCGGTGCATAGCGCGTTTCTGTCCCATCTAGGTGGTAGTCGGCTCTTTCTGGCTGTACCTGCGCCTGCGTGAGAACAGGTGAGGGAAGGCTTCGTTTTTGCATATCTGGCAAGCCTACCGTCCTTCCCTGAGACGGGGCTGAAACCATACCCGAAGACGCGGGCTGGCGAAACTGGGGCTGACGCGGATGTTGGCCGGTGCCGGTCAAGAAGCCATCGACACTCGTGGCCCGCCGAGGTTGAAAACTATCGTATTTTTCGGACATTGGTTATGTCTAGTATACCGGTTTCTGCTTCGTTTTAAAATGCTTGCTACAGCATATTTGTATGTGCATGTCGAAAGCAGGGCAGTCGAGTTCGAACAGGTATCGTTAGAAAATAAATAAATTTTGCAAGTTGCAGCCGACGGGCTACCTCCCAACGCATCAACCCCCCTTCCCTGCTAAAGCGCAACGAAGCAAAAAGAAACACTCCGGTATAAACTGGAGTGTTTCTCGGCTATGAAGATCAGAGTTTCATAAGATCTTCATCTATAGCCAGCATAGCGGCATCGCTGCATGGTACCAGCTCGTACGCCAGCCCACTTTGAATCGCGAATAACATTGCTTACGCCCTTTCTTTTTATAAGTAGGGAAGTCAGAAAGAGCACTTCCCTGCTCGATTTTTATGTTTGTTACAAACAACGGTTATTTGCTGTTGGTATGTGTCATTTCGTGCGTTTTTTTGGCGCATCGAACAGACTCTTACACCGTTTCGGTGCATGAGCAAACCGGTTCACGCGGGTGCTGCTTTTGCCCTTCATTTCGTCTTGAGGACGCTCTGAATAGAGCTTGTTTGCCCGTATATTTCATAGCAAACAAGTAGTTGCAGCTGTGTGTTTTGTTTGTAATTGTTTGTTTTTCGAGCGCCTGTTCCGTCGCACTGCGCCGTCAAAACTAATATTCATTATAGCAAAATGCTTACGTTTTGTCAATATTTATTGCGTAAATATTTTTCTTAGCGCGTCCTACGGATCGAGCCGTGAACTAATCATGACACAAAGACTCAATGCATGTGTGTATTATGGCCTTCGTGCTTGTGGTGATACTGATGCGAAAGGGCGTGGCCTTTGCCGCGGGCAATGAGGTAGCGATTTACCGGGTATGCAGCCAGAAATGCCGCAACCAGTGAAAGCACCAGGCTCCCCCAGAATAGTCCGCTGCCCAGTCCGGCACTCATAGCTCCTGGAACGACCAGCATAAATACATTGTCGGTAAGCTCCATGGTAGCAATGGAAACCGTGTCGGCAGCAAGTGCAACTTTCAAGGCTTGTCTGAGCCCGAGGCCATGTTTGAGTATAGGCAAAATACTGAGCAAGTAGCCAAAGAAAAATGCCAATCCAATAGATAACGCAACGGTGGCTGCCCCATGCCAGTTAAAGGCCGTACCCATTACCATACCTAGCACCTCACCTCCGGCGCACCCCGTCAAACAATGCAGCGTCGCCGAAACAGTCGTTTTTGTCAGAGAAGATTCATCCATACAAGCATCGTATCATTTCTGTATACTTACTGATATGACTCAAGATGTGACTATCCCCACTCGGCTTGGATTAAGTCTAGCCGGACTGCTCAACATTCCCAGCGATGGAAATTTTCCGCTCGTGATTTTGCTGCATGGTTTTACGGGCTGGAAAGAAGAAAAACATATTGAAACCCTTGCGGATGATCTGGAAAAGCTTGGCATAGCGGCGCTGCGTTTTGATGCGCCAGGATCGGGCGAATCGGACGGCACATTTGAAAAAGATTATACGCTCACAAACTATATCGCTTCTGTAGCCGATGTCTTAGGGTACGCAAAAGACTTGCCAGGTGTTGATGCTGAACGTATCGGGATATGGGGCCATAGCATGGGCGGGTTTGTTGCGCTTGCTTCGGCCGTGCGCTACCCTGGCTTCAAGGCTGTTTGCTGCTGTCAGCCCTCATCGGGCTGGAAGGTCATGGAGCCTGAGGCTGAAAAAGCGTGGAAAGAAACGGGCTGGGCGACGTTTGGCAATAAACACTTCTCAGAAATTCACCTGCCCTACAGTTTTCTCGTCGACCGCTCCAACTATGACGCAACAAAAGAGGCTCCAAAACTACAAGTTCCTTCTCTTTTTATCGCTGGATCGTATGACACAGATGTTGTGCCGGCTGGTGTGAAAGAAATGGCTGCTCTCGCACCCCAACCAAGCAAATACCGCGAGTACCCCGCTACACATGGACACAAACGCGACCCGGAAATGCTGGAGGCCATAAACGCCGAAACGGTTCGGTTTTTCTCTAAATATCTATAGGAACTCAAGGTGCTGTCCTCTACCAGAGAGTGGTTTTGTGAATTTTTGTGGAAAGTTGCGGGACCAGGACTTCACTTCGTTCACGCGCTTAGTAGTGCTCGAAACAAGTTTCTGCGCGCGACTCCGCTGGCGTCGTACCTGCTTTTGCTTCGCAAAAGATCCAGGTTCTCGTCTTGGCCGACAAACCAAGTTAAAACCCCAGTGAAAACTGGGGTTTTAACTTGGTTGCCCAAGTACATCTGCATTGGAACCTTATCTGTAACGAGATACTACGCTGGAAGCAACTATTAGAGGTAGTACCTCAGTTGCAGTACTAAGGCAGCTGGGACTAGAACTGCCTGAGCGTAGCGACTAGGCATTCTATCCCAGCAACCCCCTCCTTGTAGCTTAAGATTATTGTTTTCCGAATAAATCATTTAGAACAGACAAGCTCGCTGCTGCTTCCTGGGGGTCGGGGTATAACTGCTCAATCTGCTTCTTTTTGGCTTCGTATAGACGTTCACTAGCGAAGTACTTCTCACGTACAACGGCACGCTTCTTTGTTATCTCGGCAGTCACGGCTCTAGAAAGTAGCTCAACAGGTGCTTGTGGGTGAGCAATCTGTAAGTTGTGCACCTCCTGTTGCTGCTCACGGGTCTGGGCTTCTATGGCAGCATGTAAGCTTGCCTCCGTATAGACATCAGCCATGTTTATACCGTCCAGAATTGACTGTAAGGTAACTGACTTCTTGATTGCATCGAGTTCCTTCTGAATATCTGGAAGTGCCTCTTGCAAAGCAATACTTGGCTGACCGTGGTGAGTGCCCTCATATTCAGGCATCAGCCTCTCTTGCTCACCCCTATACAGCTTTGTCAGCCCTACGCCCTTCTCAAAAAGAAACATATCCTCTGCAAATGAACCATCCTCCTTCATGTGGCGTATGCCTATAGCCATCGAGTTAGGCTTAGACTCGGGAAAGGAAAGCGTAACTTCAACCTTCATGCCTTTTTTGCGAGTTACATTTATTCCATAAGCGGTCAATAATTTGGTCACCGCAGGACTCCATGGCGATAATGTACCAGCTTGGGCAGCGTCAGTAATAATCTTTAGCTCCTCATATGCTTCTTCTGAATCGGGGAGTAATACGTTCTTCTTATCAGCCATGTTTATGATGCCTTCCTCGTAGTCTTTAGCTCTGGATGTTCTTTGATGACATCATAGCCAGGCTTAGCCAACTTGTATTTCGGCGTGCCCTTTGCACTATATTCAAGTGAAAGTAAACCCCAGCTAACCAACTCATCAAGATTTGCCTCAAACTCTGCCGAGTCGGCAGCTTCAAGCTCTTTGAGCAGTTCTGGGGTATCTATAGTGCCCACTGGATATATATCGCTTCCGCCCATGTGGCGAGATATGAGTAGCTCTTTAAAATCAGACATCTCGGCGAACAACCTTAAGGCTAAGATTTGAAGTGAGTCTAAAGTGACCGCCTTTTTGCCTTCGGGCACTGGAGAAGGGGCTGACTTAGCGGTTTTTTGCTTCTTTGGCTCTTCGATTTTCTCTCGTACTTCACTATTGTCCAGCAAGTGCATGGCTAAACTGCTCAAAGTTAGATATTCGTACGCACGAACAGGGTCTTCTATATTACCGTCCGATGTATGGCTCTTCTCGTTACGGAATTGGTCTATCGCCATAGTCAGAAACTTAACGGCATCTTGAAAATCTTTATCAACATTCTCGGCACTGGCACCCTTTATATACAAGCCAGTCTTACCAAATGCCTCGGAACCTGTCTCATGCGTAGTAAGTTCACGGAGCCTGTCACGCACCACTTTAAAGCCCTTCTCTACAGCTTCTGGGTAATAACCGCCTAGGTATAGTCCCGAACACTTATCCTGGATTTTGCCATGGAGCGACTCCAGCGTGCCAGCACTGAGCGGTGTAGTGTCGTCTTCACCAGACTCTGTACTTTTTAAAAACTCGAGTAGACCAGTTAACAGGCTACGGCTTTTCTTAACGTCCCTGAAGTACGCCTCGGTTTTACGCTGAGCGTTGATTGCCTGAGCAGATGGAGTGGAACTAGCAATAAAGACGCTCGCTTTGCCATCAAACCTATGAAACTCCTGTACTTCGCTTGCATCATCAGACAGTATCTTCTTGAGCAGTAGCTCCGTTTGCATGTGCCAGGTATCGTAAGCCTCATGGTCTTGAGCTTTTTCAAGTTCATCGAGCTTGGTTATTTGTGGTTCAAGTAGTTTTATTTGCTGACTAACGTTCATCCTCTGTTCTCCTCTAGTTACATTATAGCCCCTCAGATGCTTATGTGGTCGAAGGGCGAACTTGCCGTACCAAATTGCCTACCTCCATATTGTCCCTCATAGAATGAGGAGAATTGAGTGAACAAACGAGGAGACAGGTATACAAATAGGATTGGCGTAGTTAGGTGCCCACCCCCCCAGATTTTGTGGGTTCCCATGTCGGGCTTTAATAGGAATAATAGACCACTGCACCTGTGTTTCGGGCTATGTAATCCGAGTCTACCTGTTTCTTGGTGGCTTGCGGTGGTCACGATACAGGAACGCCAGCCCGAGTAATCCAACATAGACAAACGAGACAAGCCCCGTGAGCACGGCAGCAGCCTGCGTATTAAGTTCGAACACTGACAGCGATAGCAAGAAGTGAGCTATCATGGCAGTTCCCACGGGAATAACTGCCCATAGCGGAACAACTGCCACCCAATACACGCAACGTTTCCAGTCAAATGAAGAATTATACAAAATGAGGTCTCGCACACCAAACGAGAGGTTGACTTGCTTATGACCTTTTCGCTCACCCGTGTTGGGTATTATCACCTCGGCGTAGCCCCATTCCACCAGGACATCAATCAGGTTGGCATATCCCGTACCGTAGTTATCATAGCCAGACCCGCTCGCATATTGCTTGCCAGCCTCATAATCAAAGTTCATTCCGTAATGGTCGTACAGGGACTTGAGTAGTTTTCCGTTTAGTTCGATTAGCTTACCGCTCACTGCAACCTCCTTGTTAGTAGGCTGCAAAACAAAAAATGACAGCCACGATTGGACTGTCTAGGTCTACAATAAGCGGGTTACGCCTAAAGCTCGTGGCTGCCATTTACAGGGCATAACCACAACGAAAATAGTTCGCTTCGCAAATTGTAAACCTAGACTCCCTGATTATAACACCGCTGTCATGGTATAATTACAGATAAGAACTAATCGAAGATTTGGCGGCTAATCGAGCCGAAGAACTAGAGAGGCGTAAGTCTCGCAACAGCCCGTTCCGAAATCGATAAATTAGCAATTTCTAATTTATCGGGGAACGGTTTTTGTTTTCCGAGGAGAGGCTTCCTATGGAGAAGATTGTCTCAGTGGCAACAGCGAGGCGTATTCTAGGCTCGCAAGCAAATGGTCTAAATGATGACCAAGTAAAAGAATTAGTGCATACCCTGCATCTGTTAGCTCGTGAGCAAGTGGTGTATAATGGTTCCAAAGTAAATGAGCCAAGCAATGAGCCAGAACAACCAAGTACAACGGCGTAAACGTGCCTTAGCTTACGTTCGTATCTCAAGCCAACGCCAAATTAACGGCGAAAGTCCTGAGACACAGAAGGCAGCGATAGAACAGTGGGCAGCCATGAACGATGTCGAGATAGTCGACACCTTCTATGATGAGGCGAAGAGCGGTAAGAACACCGACAGGCAAGAGCTTCAGAACATGATTGAGTACGCTGCTAAGCACAAAGGCGAGATAGATTACGTGGTTGTTTATAAGATGAACCGTGCCTCTCGTGACATGGAGTCCTACATTATAGGTTTTCGTGCCAAGCTCAAGATACTAGGAGTATCAATACGCTCTGCAACTGAGCCGATTGACGATACCGCCCTCGGGCAATTCATGGAACTGTTTAGTGTTCTTGTGGGACAAGTAGACAACGACACCAAGCGAGGCTTCACGGTAGACAACATGAGAGCCCTCGCACACCAGGGCTATTGGCAGCACCCACCCATTGCTGGCTATGAAACACATAGGATACAGAATGACATGGGCAAACTCCGCCCAACACTCAAGCCCGACAAAATGGCTCCTCTTGTTACTCAAGTGCTAGAACGGTTCTCGCAAGGCGACATCACTAAGGCAGAACTTACAAGGTATGCAGCCAGTATTGGGCTCCGCAGCAAGAACGGCAAACGTATCGGTGAAGATAGGATGAACGCCATGCTCAAGCACCCTGTTTATGCAGGGTACGTGGTCGGCAACCTAACAGATGGTGAACTCGTAGAGGGTAAGCACGAACCACTCATCTCAAAAGAAACATACGAACTTAATCAAACACTCCTTAACGGTAACAGTAAGCGTACTGGTGAGGCACACCTCAAGCTTAATCCTGACTATCCTCTCAAGGGTTTAGTGTTGTGCCCTCACTGCAAGAACCCTATGTACGCCTCGGCACCGAAAACTGGTGCTGGTGGCAAATCACCACGCTATCACTGCTCTCGTTCCACCTGCAAGGGGTTAGTGAAGTCCACAAAAGCCTTGCAGATGCACGATGACTTCGAGGAGATGCTCACACGTATCGAGCCTGCCGATGTAACTCTCAAACTGTACAAAGAGGTACTTGTAACCGAAGCTGCAAATCACTTAGGTAGCCTCAACGTCAAGATTAGTAGAGTACGCACCGCCCTCAACACAATAGCCGATAATCGCCTTACTGCCATCAAGAACTTCAACACGGGCAAGCTGACTGAGGACGAGAAAACCGAGCTTATTAACGCCTATGACGAGGAAAAGATAGTGCAAACCAAGGAGCTTAGGAAGCTCGAAAAACAGCAAGCCATTAGCGAGGCAGATATAGAGCTCGCCGTTGGTGTTATGGAGGATGTATCAAAGCAATGGGGTGTTGCCTCTCTCGCATCCAAGCAAAGGTTCCAAAGTGCCATATTCCCAGAGGGAGTGGTATACGATGCTACCAACAGAAGGTTTGGAACCGAGACAATCAGCCCGCTTTACAGATACGCACCAAACAAAAAAGACCTTCCAGAACCTGAAAAGTCTTTCTTGGTTGCGGGACCAGGACTCGAACCTGGGACCTCATGGTTATGAGCCATGCGAGCTGCCGCTGCTCCATCCCGCGGCGAATAACGAATTTACAAAACGTTACAACAAGTTTAACAGAGGTATATGAATATGTCAAACGCTACACCTGGCGGTGAAAGAAAAAGTCTATCCAGGCTTCAAAGTTTTTGCGATAGAATGGTTTTTTTATAGTATTTTCAGTCGATTTATTTTGATCGGGCATTGCAACAGTGTGGCTTAGCGCAACCTCTTTTGGAACTAACAAAACCCTTTCTCCGGGCGCGGCCAATCCAAAGTTCTGACGTGCGGTTATTTCACGGTACTGACTCGTTTTGTAATATTGGTTCTGAAGTTTTTGGTTTTCATTTTGCAGTTTTTTGACTTCGTTTTGCTCCTGCATGCGCGAAACCTCCTGCTGTAAACGATAGTTTGTTTCTATTGCTTTCGCACCGCTCCAACTTATGAGCAGTACCAGCACGACAAAGGCCAACGACCCTACATTTCGTACGTCGCGCATGGAGAGAATGTATGCCTTAACTGGCTCTTCGTATTTTGCCCATGTGTTAACCATTTTTATTTGAAACTTCACCTCTTTAGTATACACCTTGGAGGTATACGGATGTGCGCTCTTCTGGTGGGGGCGGTAGGACTTGAACCTACGACCAATCAGTTATGAGCCGACTGCTCTAACCACTGAGCTACGCCCCCACCGGAGCAACGCGCATCGTCGATGACCAGTATAGCAAATTAAATCGATTTTTGACAGAGGTGGTTTGCTAGTTTGCGTCCCGTTTTAAAAATAGAATCCAAGCGGCAAAACCTGCTACTGCAATCCAGCACGTCACAATTATCATCGATTTCTCTGGGCTAAACACATATCCACTCTGTACGCTCGCTTGCATAATAACTCCTTCGAGTGCTCGGAAAGGCAGGTAGCCCGTATTGCTTTTAAGAATCAGCGATAGCAGCTGTTCGGCAATATTCACACCGAACAAATACATAACAATTGCGCCAACCTGGTTCCGCAATAGAAAGGTGATGATTAGCGCGAACATTCCGACACCCCAGACATACATGCTCCCTTTCAAGACAATATCTCCCCACGGAATAGTTTGTGCGCCTAAAGCCGCACCGCTCGCTGCTACGCCAATCACACCGCTCACGACGCCGAGCGCAATAAGGATGATAGCACCAGTTAGCATAGCCACGGTCGCAACAATAACCTTGGCAAGAAACACTGTCGTACGCCTCTTGGTCAGTGTCAGGGTATAGTAAATCGTATTATATCGATATTCATGTGCAACCTGTAGCAGTACAACAATCCCTAGCAAAAAGCTCATGCCCTGAAGCGTGTTTCTGATGATACCCGAGACAAAGTTTTCATCTAGCGGCCCGTGTTTGTACCCCGTTGCCCAGCCATTCATAAGCACTACGATTATGAAGGCGAAGGCCAATATGATGTATGTCGAGCGCAGTGTCAATATTTTGCGTAGTTCTGAGCGGATGGCGGCAATCATTTCTGTACTCCTTTGGCTTCAAACTCATTTGAACTGGCCGTTAGCTCTAGGAAAACCTCTTCAAGCGATGCGTCCTGACGTGCCAACTCAAGTACCGGCAACCCAGCTGTAAATAAAAGCTGGCCGACTTCGTCTGTTGACTTGCCCGAGACCTTAAATCCGCCGTCCTGCGCCGCGTATTTCACCCGGGATGCCGCAAATGCCTTCTTGAGCTTCACCTCATTTGTACTACGCACAAAAACTCCCGCATGTGCACTGCCTGCTACCAGAGCTTTTATTGAAGTTTCTGTAATGAGCTTACCCTTACCTATCACGACAACATCGTCAGCCATCTGTGACATTTCACTCAGGAGATGTGAGGAAACAAAAACAGCATTTCCATTGTCGGCATAGTCCTTTATAAACTGCCTCAGCCAAGCTATGCCCTCTGGGTCAAGTCCGTTTGCCGGCTCATCGAGTATCAGGTACTTTGGATTGCCTAATATGGCGGCGGCAATACCAAGCCGTTGGCTCATTCCCAGGCTAAATTTGCCGGGACCCTTCTTTGTTACCTCCTTTAATCCGACAATATCGAGCACTTCATCTACGCGAGTTTGGGCAATATCGCCCGCATCTGCAAGCACACGCAAGTGGTTACGCGCAGACCGAGTTGGGTGAAATGCTTTCGCCTCCAACAATATCCCGACCTTTTTTGAGGGTTGAGGGTAATCGCATAGCGGTTTTTCGTCAAATAGTGTATTTCCACCACCGTTATCTAGCCCCAGCATAAGGCGCATAGTCGTAGATTTACCAGAACCGTTTGGCCCCAAAAAACCAGTAACTTTACCTGGTTCAACCGAAAAACTCAGATTATCTACCGCAAGTTTCTTTTTGTACCGTTTAGTCAAATTTTGAGCAGTTATCATATTCTGATACTACGCTTTGGTAGCTAGATTGCCAAATACGTTATTGCCATAAGCGTTGTATACTAAACATACCATGAATAGTTTGCACCATCCGGCAGCATCACAACAATCACCTTGGGTTCATGCCGAAGCACCGAGCGAACAAGAAATAAGCGTACTTTGCAGCGAATACAGCCTGAAAAGGCGATTTGTACATGACGCGCTTGACCGCGACGAAATTCCGCGTGTCGAAACGGTAGAAAATTACACCTACATTATTACGCGATTCGCATATGAAACAGACGATGGCGATATTGAGACCGCACCAATATTATTTGCGCTAAACGCAGACAAACTCGTGACTGTCAGCCTCGAAAAGTTGCCGAGCCTACATGAGGTCTTGAGCGAAAGCGGACATAGCGACACGAAAGACCCAGTGCTGATTATGTTGCTTGTGCTACTCCATATAGACTCACAGTACGACCGTTTTATCCATGATTCTTCAAAGCAAATTCACCGTTTACTGGCAAATATTGGCCGCCGCTCGCTCGGGCCCGAACATTTCATACGATTTGTGCATATAGAAGACGATATGAATGACTTTCTCAGTTCACTTGTACCCACAAACACAACGCTGCGCCACCTACTTTCGAATAAGGAGGTGCCTGCTTTTGCGCATCACCGCGACATGGCAAACACCGTCATTCTGAACAACGAGCAGTCAATCCAAGCCTGCGAATCAAACCTAAAATCTCTCATGTCTATCCGCCGAACCTACACACTCATTAGCTCGCACAGCCTCGATCGCACCATAAAAATTCTCACCATGGTGAGCGTTTTTATTTCCATACCAACCATGTTTTTCAGCATGTACGGCATGAACATTGGCCTTCCGGAGCAGCACAATAAACAGACCTTTGCTGGGTTACTGGTTGTCTGTCTCCTCACCGTCCTCACGGCCTACGCCATCGGCCGCAAAAAACGCATTTTCTAACGAGCTTAGAAAGAAGAGTCTTTTGTATATTTAGTGCCGTCTGAAAGTGTTGCGGACACAACGAATGCACTGCAAGCATTATCGGTCACTGAACCAGCAACAATAAATGTTTTCGTCATATTGTTGCACATGTTGCTGCCTCCACCTGAACCCGATGCGACATAACCATATCTGGGAGGATTCTGACCACTAGTTTCTTGCAGGCCTCCCGTACTTTGGTCAGGGTCAAGAAGTGCCGACGCATTAAGACCTTTCATGTGTTGTGCGACAAACGAACTGTCTTGCAGGTCAGCCAGTGTCGGGTAAAATCCTTTTTGCGCATAAAATGCTTCTACGTTCGCCTGAATAGCATGTATGTCAGTTTGCCGCTCGGCGTCTTTCGATCGATTAGCTATGGGGCTGGATGTAGTCGGCAGATCGGGAGTTGCAGTTGTTGGATTATTGGACATCCCAAGGATGGTTTGTATAGGAACAGCATCCTTTGGAACAATCCCATCCACGGTCTCGCGCGTTGGTTCTGAGGTAAATGTTACTTCAAACGATACATCGTTTTCATCTGCTTTAGGAGATTTGCCGGAGGCCTTAGATGTTGTCATTCCAGTAGCTGCATTTGATTCTAGCGTCCACTCCGCATCGTACGGATAGTCACCGCCGGCATGGTAACGCGTAAACAGCGAGATGACATCGCCGCCCTTGTAATGCTGACCGATTTCCGTGTAAGACTGGTCGCTACCTTGTTCAGCCGGAATTCGAATTTTATTTATAAGCTTGTACTTGCCGTCTATCCAAACATCATAGACATATTCGTCTTTAAATGTGGCGTCAACACCGTCTTGGCAGCTTTTTATGCCGGCTTTTTTGTTTTCCTCAGTTTGAGCTTCACTATCTGCCAGTTTTGTGTACAAGCTTGTTGCGGACATTTTCTGAACAAAAACTTCGCAGTATTTTTTAGCATTTTCACGATTTATGCCAGCTTTGAAATGGTACGCTTTTACACCATCAACCGTTTCATTACCGACAAAACTTTTTTGTACAATAACTGCTTTTTCGCCGTCGCTCGTAAGTACGTAGTCGCGTATGGTTTCGGAAAGTATTTTGGCGGCATCCGCTACATCTTGGCTATTGATGCGCTTATTTTTATCCACTTCACCCGCTTCGAAATACGGATAGAAGTCTTTGAGCGAATCGGCGCCTACAAAAATCCACTTGTTTACATAAGCAGCTAGCTGGGGGTTGTAGTCTTCAAGCGAAATATTTTTCAGATCGCTCGCTTTAAAGTACAGGTCGGGGAGCTGCTTCGTGTCGGTGTATTTGAGTAAGTACTCTAATGTTCCTTCATAATCTGCGGAAGCGAAATCTCCAGAGCCGCCGGAAGAGGACAAAACAAGCTTACCTTTTGAGTTTTTATCGTCGCTAGCGCCGTTCCATACGAGCTTACCGGTGCTGCCTCCCCAGGTAAGGCTCGCTTCCAATTGCATCTTCGATTGCTGGTATCGTTCGACTGTCTTCGGTTCGGCGGCTTTTTCGACCATGGCAGCAAGCGCTTTACCCGAACGGCTCATGCCGGTCGACCAAACGCTTGAAGGTCTATTTGGTAGATAGTACCCAAACACTCCGCCACCGACAAGTATGAGAACTGCTGCGATTATGACTGCAATCATTTTCCATGGGCGACGTGGGGCACTCAGTCCTGCAGCAAATCCCGATGCTGCAGCTCCGCTAACTATCACTGCGCTTATTGTATCCGCGCTAGTCGGTTCTGGGTTGGCTGTGTTGACTCCAGCAGCCGGAGCTAACCCAGGAACATTCGGCTCGTTGGCAGTATTATCTGGGTCTGAGTTCTCTGTATGAATATCGTCTTCGATTATCGAGGATTCCGTGTGATTTTCTGGCTGAAAAGGCGTGCCTACTTGTTCGGTTGTCTCGCCAGCAGTAGTCGCAGAGTCAGTGTTTGACCCGCTTAAATCTTGTCGGCTGACATTGCTTGGAATGTCTTGCGTCGAGGCATCAATCGATTGTGACCCTAGGGGTATACCGTTAGGGGAACCCCCAAACTTATCGACACTGTCAGATAGACCAGCTAGCCTATCGTCTTGATTTGGGTCTTTAGCGCCGTTATTTTCTGTAACATCTTGGGGCTTCATGGCACCTCCTAGTTCTTAGCAATATTGCTTATGACTTGAGTATACAGGAGCGTAACGCTATACAGCAAAGAGCCACGCTCGAAAGGGTCGAGCAAGTAGTTACGTAGCTATTGAGTTTTTACCTAGCCAGTATTGTCCAGTCGTCGTGAGAGCGGCCGTCGGCTATTACTTGTTCATATTCCGCCAACGTTTGTGCGATGAGCGGAGCAAGTTTGGGGTCGATGCTTTGCAACGCATATGTTTCGTCTTTAGCAATGTTCTCTACAGAAAAATTAATGGGGTCAGAGTGATTCTGATAGTCGCGCCAGGCCATTTGAGTCGTGGCGCCGCCCGGTTTTTCACACAGCATTTCGCCAGTTTGCTTTTCATCGAGCGCCAGTGCTTTTGCCAGCCGCATGGCCTCACCAAAGCCCGCTAGATGGACGGCCTGCAAGCAGTTGAGCACCAGTTTCATACGCATACCGCTTCCTGCTGGCCCAAAATATTTCACCTGGGATGCAATATTTTCCAGATGGGGTTTCACTTCATTTAGTTTTTTCTCGTCACCGCCCGCCAGCAGCACCATCGTGCCGCCCTCAGCTCCCGCACGGCTGCCGGTCATAGGCATGTCGAAAAACGTCAGTCCTTTTTCGGCGCACGTTTTCGCCAGTTCATCCACAAACTCCACCGAGAGTGTCGCGCAAGTTATGAGCACTTGGTTTGTCGTAGCCTGGTCGACTATACCGTTTTTGCCCAGCCACACCGTGCGAGCAGATTCATCATTTGCGGTCACCTCAAACACAAGTTCTGCACCTTGCACAACATCCGCTATGCTATCCGCCCGCCGTGCGCCGCGTGCGACTAAAGACAAAACACTTAATCTTGCCACGGTCCAGCTTGCCAGCCGTGCACTGGACGTCTCTTTTTCTCGTCAACGTATCCAGATACGTTTCCTCCAAAAATAGCCGTCCACTACTCGGCATGATCAACCTACCTGGAGGGGCAATGCTAAATGTTTTGTCTTTAGGTCATCTGCTTTCTCGGGCGAGCGATTCCACACTACAACGCCGTAGCCCTTTTCTAAGAAATTTTCCGCAACCCCATGCCCCATAATCCCCAAGCCCAGCACTGCAACTCTTGTCATACTTTCGATTGTAGCATGTCTACTAGTTCAGTCAGAGAATGAATAACATGCGTTGCGCCAGCACCCAGGAGCGACTCGTCGTCATGAAAACCATGAGATATACCTATCCTATACGGTACTTGCGCATTGGTGCCGGCTTGCATATCGACCGCATGGTCACCTAGCACCAGGCTGTTTTTCGGTTCTACCGCAAGCTCATTCATCGCGTAAAACAAGCTACCCGGATCGGGTTTGTGCGTATGCACAACTTCACATGTCACGATGACAAAATCCGGCAAATGGAAAAAATCCTTGAGCCGTGAAACAAACAAATTTAACTTTTCGTCCTCATTCTGCCTAACGTCCTGGAAAAGATGACTCAGACCGAGTTCGGGCAGTGCGATTCCCAGATTTCTGACCACATGATGTTTTGTCCCGCTCGTAAATATAGCGAACGATATGTGATTGTCACCGAGAAACTGAAGCAACTCTGCCAGCCCCTCATACGGCCTAACATAGGCCGGTGCTAATTTGTCCTGAACGGGATTTAACAGATCGTGTAAAACGTCGTAGTCGAATACCTTGAGCACATCGGGTGTATTCTGAAAGAGCAGCTTAGCAGTTTTCTCCAGCGTATTTCTTGCGCTGCCACCAATTGATGCATGCAAGGCAGCAAGAAAATTCTCGTAATCAGGCACCTGGCTACTAGGTATCTCTCTCTGCGTTAGGTATGTTTTAAGTGTTTCGTATTGCCCGCGACGAATCAGGTCAACGGTATCTACAAGCGTTCCATCGGAGTCCGCAATAATTGCTTTTACTTGCACGATATAACTATACTCTAGCCTTACTTAGCAGTACCAACAGTTCTTCGGTTGATTCAGATTTCATAAGTTTCTCTCGTAGTTCTTTTGCGCCGTCGAAGCCCTGGATATACATTTTGCAGAATTTATTGAGCGTATGGATAGGCCGTTCGCCGTTTTTCCACGTCGCTGCAAAGAGCTCTACGTGCTTGCGGTACAGGTCAATCTTGCTTGTTTCGTCGCACTTTTCCCATTTACGAGGACTGTCCTGTGAAAATAGGTAGGGGTCATGGAAGATGCCGCGGCCGATCATGATGCCGTCGAGCTTGTAGCGCGCAGCGAGCCCCTCGCCCTGCTCGCGGGAAATAACATCGCCATTGCCTACGATAAGGGTTTTTACGGCGAGTTCGTCGCGCATTTCTCGTACACGGCCGATGAGCTCCCAGTCGGCCGGCACTTTACTCATTTGCTTACGAGTACGGCCGTGCACGGTGAGCATGTCTAGGTTTTGGTGCAACAGGAAATCAAACCATGTCATATCGATCTCGCTAAAGCCGGTGCGTGTTTTGACGCTTAGCGGTATCTGCGTCAGGGTCCGTCCTTGACGCAGACCTTCGCGAGCAGCGGCGATGATGCGTCCAGCGAGCTCGCGGTTTTCGGGGCGAATGAGCGCTGCGCACGCTCCATTTTTTACCTCACTTTTGGCCGGGCAGCCCATATTGAGATCGACACCCGCAAAGTTGATGCCATCTGGCAGACCCAGCTCACGCGCCAGCGAGCCATCGGCTATCTGTGCGCAGACAGCTCGGAAGTTTTTTGGCTGTAGCCCCCACAGTTGGGCAATGACCTTCCCTTCTGTAGCAGCGAAACGAAGCTTTTTGAGAAGATTTGCTCGACCCGGACTCATCAGTCCGTCGACATTCACAAACTCCGTAAAGAACAGGTCGGGCGAGCCGCACCCAACTACCACCTGCCGAAATACCGTGTCCGTCACATCATCCATCGGTGCCAATATAAAAAATAAGCATGTAAGCCTATACTTATTCTGCCTCAAGGATTTTGCATCCATCTTCATACTTTCTCTATCTGTTAACCAAACATTCTAGGACCATCGAGTGAAAAATTGTCTTTTAAAAGTTGTGGTTATTACTACTATAATAAGTCCTTTGGCGTTGACAAATGGTGCTATATGTATTACGATACATTTGGCCATTATGGTCAATAACTTTAGAGCTTAGGGGCCACCATGTGGTCCCTTTTGCGTCTTTCCAATTTGTAAGCGCTGAAAATGAGGGGTCGAAAGTTCGCGATTCCAACATATAAACCGTTTGATCCGTTGAATATCAAAAATGAATAAACCTTTTTGAACTTGCGCATTTAGTTCTCTTGAAACAACACGAGGAGTTGCAAACAATACCGCACGTTTACTCTGGGCAATAATACGCTCAATTGGGTCGGCAAAATCACTATCACCGCTCCACAAGACAAATGTATCCGCACTATCCCGTTCTAAATCGAGTAACATATCAACCCCAATTTCGACATCGAAATTACACTTTTTGTCTTCAATAAAGTATATCCCGCGCGTATTGAGAGCCGTAAGTTGTCCATTAAGATACTTTACCGTCTGTATATCAAGACTCCCAAGAAGCGCTTTACGGATAAACTTCGAGAGTAGCTCTGGCGATGATTGATTGATGCTGGTAGTGTCTATGGACTGCCGCATGCGTTTAACAGGTTTCGTAACAACGACAAAACCTAGATTTCGAGCTTCATCTATCCGTACCTCTGAATCGTGATCCCCTACAAGAGTTCCCATATAAAGCCGTGTTTCTACCACAGAGTCAAAAGAATCAAGAAACTGTTTAAGCCTTTTTAGGTCTATGTGCCATTTCAATTTATCTGCCCACGGACGAACGTTTGCATAGTCAATGTAAATTTTGACTCTGCCCATAAAAAGATTTTCGAGCTTAACGACACCTGCGCCATCATTTTGCAGAATTGACTCTATTTTTTGCGTTTTGGACGCAAAGGTTGCACTTCGTAAACTCTTTTTTGGCATATACTTATTATATACGTAAATAATACTTATGCAAATCAATAGCGTGTTGGGTATTTTACAACTACGCTATACAACACTATTTTTAGATACTAACCCTGGTATAGATAATCCGTTGTAATTATAACTTTAACAACATATACTATACTTGCACGTGCTTCAGCATGGGTGATATCGAAGCGAAATCGTCACATCATCCATCGGCGCCAATATAAATAATGGTTGCCTTGCGATACCCGCGCTGTGTCCTTTGGCCTTCATTTTACTATAAGTTTACGCGATAGCCCGTTGATACTCTATCGGTAAGCC
Organism: uncultured Candidatus Saccharibacteria bacterium; assembly: GCA_964425975.1. GTDB lineage: Bacteria > Patescibacteriota > Saccharimonadia > Saccharimonadales > UBA4665 > JAGXIT01. Next base: position 22,441 of record CAYROK010000010.1, on the reverse strand, counting down.
CGACTTTACGCGGTTCCAATATTGTAGCCTTTTCGATTCTTCGGCACGTGAGCGAGATAAAGATTTCACAATCTGGCTGGCAGTGACGCCATTCATCCAGCGTATGAGATACTCTATCATCTGTTCCTGTTTAGAGCTCTTACCACCGGTACTACCATCAACTATCTTCGCAGCTATGGCATCGAAAGTGACACCGAGGTTACGAAATGGATCGACGCCGGCTGGCGACTTACTTGTTGCAGCCGTTTCCTTAAGCATAACACGCTGCGCCAATACAAGAGCGCCCGCGATGAGTGTTTTATTAGTTTGGACAATCTGGTAGAGACTGGCTGTACTAAACAACTCAACACGCCTACCTGTAATTATTTCTCGACAGGCATCGTCGAGAGCTTTGAGAGCTATTTGAGCCTGCAAACTATCATCACCGTATCGCTTAACCATTTTCGCAACATCTAGTATCGCACTATCCGCTTCGGCGATTGCATCATGTTCTGTTAGCCCCCGTTTCGTATAGTGCCGTTTGATATTTGTGTGTTCAGCTAGAAGATACGGTGACACTCTGTCTTCATCCTGACGCAGATTTAAGTACGGCAACATTGAGGTTGCAAGTGATAGCTCACCGGAAGTTTTCGGTACAAACCCAGCCCTACTGTCATTAAGGATTAGTAGTATTTCTGCCGTCTGTTTTCGTGGCAGCTTCCAAATTTCAGGAGCACTTGTTTGCTGGTCTGGCTCTGAACCTTCTTTTGCGAGCACCCCCCTTACGACTTTCAACCCTGCGATACGGCCAGCCGCCTGCTCGGGTGTTAGCTGCGTTCGGGGAACATTCCAGTGCGGATCAAGACCGCTATCGCCGTCGCGAACACGCCTAGGCGGAACCATCACTCTAGGTATCCGTGGTAGTCTTGGCTGCCTAGGCGGGTCTTGAGTGCCGGATATCCCGGGGTTCGGGTCTGTCGCAATTCGTGCGGAGTGAGGTGACCAGCCGCTGCCTTCCTCTAGCGCACGCTGACGGGCGGCGACGCCTGGATCCGTTGGTTCCTGTGGATAGTTTTCAAAATGCGCGATAGCCATGGATATATTTTAGCACATTTCTGATGTATGGGCAACTACTCTACCCCTGTTATTCCCAGCGGAAGAAGCGGAAGGCGAGCATATAAACTACAACCGTCCAGCCGAGTATGATGCCGAATTGCGGCAGTAGGTCGAACACACCGCGGTTTTCGGTGATGATAAGTCTCGCAGCATCGATTACCGGTGTAAGAGGCAGATAATTCGTGATACCCTGCAACCATTCAGGCATAAGGAAGCGCGGGAAGAAGCTGCCAGAAAGAAACATCATAGGAAAAGTAATGATTTGCGCAAGTGGTGCAGCCTGACGCTCATTTTTCGCCCAGCCCCCCACTGCCAAACCAATGCCAAACAGCATGATCGCGCCGAGTGACACTAGCAGCCCAAGCACCAAGTAGTTTCCTCGCATATTTAGGTTGAATACAGCGAGCCCCACCGTGAACATAGTGACGATAGACATAAGTCCGACAAACGTATTTGAAATGACGTTGCCCAAGAAATATTGCCACACTTTAAGTGTCGTTGTGTGATAGCGGCGCAGCACGCCTTTTTCTTTCAGTTTTGGAAATACACTGGTCGGGCCAAATATTCCTGCACCCAGGAGAGAGAAGCCGAGTAAGCCAGCAAAGACGTAGTCAAACTGGGTTAGCCCTTGTTTATCCGTTGATTTTGCTGTCACGGTAAACGGTTTTTCAACCGGTACAAACTTGGCATTTATACCTTCAAAGATGCTGCCCAGCACTGACGCAAGCGTCTGCCCTCCCTGCTCGTTGCTTTTATTGTAGAGCACCTGCGCCTCTCCAGTTGGATAGCCTTTGTCGCCCATGCGGCCAAACTCTGGCGGTAAAATGATGGTGGCGTCCAGCTCGCCACGGCTCATTTTCTCTTGTGCTTCGTCGAGCGATTTCACCTGGGAATCGATTTTTAACACCTTATCCTTTCGCCCCATTTCCTCAAACTGCTTTGCAAACTGGGTGTCGGAGCGGTTCAAAAATGCCACATTGAAGCTGACGCTCGTGTTATTGCGACCAAATATACCGCCAAATACAAACAGGAAGAGCAAAGGAAACACAAAGGTGAAGAATATGGCGAGTTTATCGCGAAATAAACGGCGAATGTCAATTTTTGCAAAAGTGAAAACGGGTAATAAGGCTTTTTTCATGTTAGTCTCTCAAGGCCTTTCCGGTCAGGTCTATAAACACGTCCTCTAGGTTAGCCTGCTCCACGTGCTGCGCCTTTTTGAAACCACGTTTTAAAAGCTGCTGTATAAGGTTCTTTGGGGTGTCGAGCGCAATAATTTTTCCGGCATCCATAACCGCTACCCGGTCACAAAGCAGTTCTGCCTCGTCCATATAGTGGGTCGTCATTATGACGGTCACGCCGCGGTCACGCACCTCTCGTATAAGATCCCAAAGATTTCGCCGAGCTTGCGGGTCGAGGCCAGTGGTAGGTTCGTCGAGAAAAAATACCTTTGGCCCGTGGACAAGGGCTGCAGCTATAGAAAAACGCTGGCGCTGACCGCCAGAGAGCTGTTCGACATAGCTTTTTGCCTTATCTTCGAGCTGGAGATCTCGGAGAAACTTCATGGCGTCAACCTTTTCACCATACGCCGCAGAGAAAAATTCAAGAAGTTCTGTAAGCTTAGTTTTTTCCTCAAATGAAGGGGTCTGCGGTTGGACTCCTATGAGTGCCTTTACTTTATTTGGTTCATTCGATACGTCTAGCCCGTTTAAGACAGCCGATCCACCGTCTATTGGTCGAAGTGTTTCCAGCATTTCCAATGTCGTGGTCTTGCCCGCGCCGTTTGGCCCTAAGATGCCAAAAATCTCGCCTTCGCGCACCTCAAACGATATACCGTCGACGACGGCCTTGCTGTCATACTTTTTCGTCAGTTTATGGACGATTACGATGGGTGCGTTCTTTTTTAACATTCTACTAGCGTATCACGAAATATGTATCTGGCCTGCACTTTGTTTCCCACTAAAAAGTCCGGATTTAAACCGGACTTTTTAGTGTTTGATTTTGGTAATTAGCTGCGCTTGACGGTCAAAAAGCCGTTGCGTGGGTTTTCGTTTACGCTAAAGCCAGCTGGAAGGTCGCAAGCTTCTGGGCGATCGTCTTTGCTGAAGTAGTAAATAGTTTGCTCTTTACCACCACGAAGAGTAACCTTCTTCGAATTTAGGTGGTAGGTAACACCCTTTGAATTCTTATGCGTATATGCCATAACGTGTATCTCCCTCTCTTACCTTACGTTAGTATCCCTACCATACATCGGTCGTAATCTGTTTGTCAACACCCCCTACGACAAATCACAACACCTTTCGTATTTGTCTTGCTTCAAGATAAGACGTGTATTACACTTATGTTTGTAACTATTTAATGATTTAAAGGTGGAAAAAATGGATTTTCGTCAATTCGGATCAGCTCCAGTAAACAAAACAGAGCAACCCGCAGTGAGCGAGTCAGCTCCCCACATAGCAAGTGCAAAAAGAACTGCTGCTTCTCAGTCAGCAACGCCGAAATGGCTCAATATTATGAGCGTATCGGTGCTTTTTGGCGTTGCAGTGCTGCTTTTACTACTCGCCGTACTATTCGCAAAAGGCAACAACACCAGCGAAGAGTTTAAATACGTTCAGAGCGACAAATACCAGGCGGTATTTCTGAACAACGGACAAGTTTACTTCGGCAATATTCAAGAAGTTAACGCAAAGTATGTCGACTTGACAGATGTTTACTATCTCACACAAAATGCAACGACTAACTCTAGTGGTCAGCAGCAAGCCACTGGGGACTATACCCTTGTAAAATTAGGCTGTCAGCAAATCCACTCGCCTCTCGACCGTATGCTTATCAACCGCGACCAAGTTACTTTCTGGGAAAATCTTAAAACCGATGGTAAAGTCGCAAAAAGCATAGCCGAATTCATCAAACAGAATCCAAAGGGTCCAAACTGTGACGAGCAAACCAGCCAAACCCCAGCAAGCAACACGCCTAGTCAGGCTAGCAACAGCAGCGGTTCCACCCAGAACAACCAAACCAATACAAATAACCGGTAAGAAGCACAAGCTCGCTCAGATAACCTCCCTCAATGGGGAGGTTATCTATTTTACGAAATCCAGGGGATGAATCCACGGCTCCATTGAGGGTGCATGGGCATTCCTGACGAGACTGAGGTGGCGGAGGCCAACGCGTAAACGAAATTTATACCCTAACGAGTTTCACAACGAGCAACGTATGATTATAGATAAGACACTGTCCAAACGAGAAACCGTCTAAGTACTCTGCTACAGATATCGTTTTATGAACCACTGAAACGCAAACGTCGTAATGAAGCCTAGCCCGCTTAAGATCGAGACGACTAGGCTCCATCCCGCCAAGTCAGGAGACCATTTGGCTGAAACGAAATCAAATTTATACAGCGCATCAGGAATGTCAGCTAGGCGTACGCCCCGAGCTTCAACATAACTTTCAATGCAATTTATTGTATCTTGAGCATTGCCAGTTTGGCCCTGAGAACTGCATTCTTGAAGCGCCTGATTATAAAGTGCGCTGTTATTTTGCCCAAGCTTCGCCTGCTGCTCGGCCTGGAGGCGTTCGTATGTGTACTTGAGCTGTATGGGAGGATGCGCCCCGTTGGCTCCGGTTTCTAGGCTCGTGTTCATGTGGCCATGTACGTGTTCACGAAGCGTTCGCAAGGCACCTTCGACATCGCCATTGTTTTTATCTGCCGCAAAAACCGCCTCGCGTAAACGCCCCATTTCAATGTTGTTGTGTTGCAATGCTTTGACAGCAACATAACCAAAAACCAAAGCTGGCACTAGAAAATACCAGGGATGAATATGCCGTAAGTAGCGCCACGCATGATGTAAAGATCTTTTATCCATATTGCTTATGATTATATCAGCACCCCTTGATAGTTGGTACCTGATACCTGATACTAGATGGCATGCACATATTTTTTTCGGGTGTTGGTGGAACGGGCATTGGCCCGTTGGCACTTGTCGCTAAGCAAGCAGGTTACGAGGTTTCCGGTTCGGATAAACAAGATTCCCAATACATAAGCTACCTGAGAGCACATGGCATAACAGACATAAGTATTGGCCAAACCGCAGAAGCGATCAAGGACGTGCACACAACCAAGCCGATCGACTGGTATGTCTATTCGTCTGCAGTATCCATCGAACAGCCGGATTCACCTGAGTTTCAGTTTTGCCGTGATAAAAGTATACGAATGAGCAAGCGCGATGAACTACTTAATGAAATATTGTCGCAAAAGAATCTTAAACTTATCGCCGTAGCCGGTACACACGGTAAGACCACGACCACTGCCATGACTGTCTGGGTACTGAAACAACTCGCCATACCCATTGGTTACATTTTGCCAGCCAAAAGTAGTTTTGCGGAAATGGGCGCGTACGAAACCGGGGCCGAATATTTTGTATACGAATGCGACGAATTTGACCGAAACTTCCTGCATTTTCATCCTGCCCACAGCCTTATCACGGGCATCGACTGGGACCATCCAGACATTTACCCGACGCGCGAAGAGTACTACCAAGCGTTTCGAGATTTCTTGAGACAGTCAAGCACGAGCATCTTATGGGAGAGCGATGTCGACCGTCTCGGCGGCAAACCAAGTGAAAAAGACATGGTTTTGTCAGATACAGAGGAAAAAATGAAGTTAATTCGGCTTGCTGGTGATGTAAACCGACGCAACGCATGGCAGGTCGCGAATGCCCTTTCTCCATTGGTACAAAAAACTGTTGATGAGCTGCTGATTATTTTAGAGCAGTTCCCTGGCGTCTCGCGGCGATTTGAGCAAATAGCTCCGGCGTTGTACAGCGATTATGCGCACACGCCAGAAAAGATTCGCGGCGCGCTGCAACTTGGCCACGAAGTTGCCGGCGAAGGCCTCGTTGTTGTCTATGAGGGACTGCACAACACACGGCAGCATTTCATACGGAACGAACTGGTCGACTTGTTTGATGGCATCAAGCAACTATACGTTGTCCCGAGCTACCGTGCCCGCGAAGATGATTCACTTGAAGATCTAACGCCCGTAAAAGTTATTGCTCGAATGAATAGCTCTGTTCAGACGCATGCGGAGCCAGCCGTGTTGGATGACCACCTAAAGCAACGGCTACAAACCCATCTCGACAGCGACGATACCGTGCTCTGCTTAAGCGCGGGCGGTGGCGGTAGCTTAGATGAATGGCTCCGCAAGGAATTTTCCGTATGAGGTTGCTGCAAATCAATGTTTGGATGGGGCGCCTAACAAGGCAGCTGCTTCCATTTATCGAATCGTATCAGCCGGATATTATCACAACTCAGGAGATGTTTAGCGCAGACGGAAACGTCGGGCTACCCGACAATACGTTCCACCTACTTGATTTGGTTAAACAGGCAGGGAGTTACGAACACGTATATTTTTCACCAACTTACGAAGCCGTCTACGCGGGAGTTACTGTGGGATGTGGCAATGCCATTCTCAGTCGCTACCCCTTGAGGCATCGAGAAATGTTTTTTACCAATGGCGAGTTCCAAAAGTTTGATGTGAGTGCCGTGTTTGAGTCCAATATCCGGAACGCACAGGTTGTTTCAGTAGAGCTACCAGCTGGCCAGCTATCCGTCGTCAATCACCATGGTTACTGGGAGCCAAACCCAACTGGTTCGGAAAAAACAGTTGCCTGTATGGCAAAAGTGGCAGAAAGGATTCGTGGACTAAACGGCCCGTTACTACTTGCCGGTGACTTAAACATAAACCCGGGAACCCCTGCCATGAAGCTGTTTGAAGGCCTTCTAGAGGATCTTACCGCGACTTATAACGTCGGAGACACCCTGAGTGTTCTCGGTAAAGTGCCTGGGGTGGCACCAGATCATATTCTTATTAATGACGGTGTTGTAGTCAAAGATTTTCGCGTCCTAAATGAACTTGTTTCTGACCACAAGGCACTTTTGCTTGATTTTGACATCGGTTAGAACAAAACGATTGCAAAAATTGCCAGCAGCACAACAAGAACAACAAACCAGCCTGCCGTACCTGCCGGTGTTGTCGGTGGTTGAGTAATCGATTTAAGTACTGATTTTTGCTGATAATCATTTGATTGAATAGTATCCGGTCGTGAGGCAGCTGTCGTGGTTGATCGCCCTGCTGTACTGTCAGCTGCGCTGGATGCTTCCCCACCGCTTAAGGCGGCTGCAACAAGTGCCACTTCGCCGGCAGCTCCGTCTATCAGCTGTTTCGACTTTGGCCCGGTCTCGTGAGCGCGCTCTTTGTAGTACTCATGACCATATTCAAACGATGATTCCTGAACTGCCTTGCCGTGAGTGTCAACTTCTATGTTATGCCAGGCGCTCCGCTCTATATGGTGACCTTGGGCAAGTGCAAGCTGTTCCCGCTGACGCTCAAGCTCAATTTGCTCAGCCTTGCTGAGTACGCGCTCAGACTCTTTTCGTTCGGCCGCCAACTTATTCTCAATCTCCGACTGTATTTCGGCACGTTGCTTCATTACTTCAGCGGCTGGCTGAATATAACGCTCTTTCGCTGGCTCCGGCCGGGTGGCTACAGGAGAATAATCCCTTGTTTTGAATTTTGCGACAGCTGCTTCACGCACAGCAGCAGCATCGGTTTCACGCACTTGATCCCAACGCATATCTTCAATTTTTTTGGTCTGCTCTCTGCGTTCGGCGGAAAACTTTCGTTCCATTTTCTTTTCACGACGCTTGTGGCGTATATGTTCTATGCCACCGCCTACAATTAAACCCGTTACCAGCCCCTTATTGCGGCCACGTTTATAAGCATAGTGCTCGGCGTCTTCTATCGCTCCAGCAGCAGCGGTAGGTGTTATGGTCGTATTCGCTACAGCCGGTGCCGTGTAAGTCGTAGCGACTGGCGGTGCAGCGTAGACCGACCCTGGAGCAAAACGACTGCGCGAAAATGGCGGTCGTGTTGGTGAGGAGGGTGGGACAACGGGTGAAGATGAAGCCGGTGAGGTCGACCTCTTAGCAGAGACCGTTCCGGTCGGAAATGCTGAAACCGTACTACTTCCCGACGCACTGCTTGTGCCCGAAGAAGCAGATGTGGTCTCGCCATTTTCAACATCGTCGGGGACAGATGCTTCGGGGGAAGTTACATCCAACGGCTCCGGTTCTGAAACTTCTGGTTCTTCTTCAGACATTTTTGTTGTCTCGACCGCCGCCGCCTGAGGATCTTGAGCAACCGTGGCTTCATCGGTTTCTGCAATCTGTTTCTTCAGTGCCATTTCGACTGCTTCCACAACGATTTCGTCATCACGTTCGGCCGGAATATCGCGCAAATCAATCTCACCTTCTTCCGCAAGCGCCTCAGCAACCAACTGCTCTTGAGCTGAGAGCGGTGGTACTTCAGGAGTTTTTTCACCTCGTTCGGGCTTTTTCTCTCCGTCGGCTTCACTTGGTTTTAAAACTGTTGCTTGTTTTTCGGGGTTAAAGATTTTGTCGAGCAGTGAAGCCGACTCTTTTGCTACTTTTTCTTTTTTTTCAACATGCTCAGCCGCTTTTTCGGCACCGGCAACAAAACCTCCGATCTGGCGACCTTTTTTACTACTTTTTTTCTCTGATTTGTTGTCGTCAGTATCTTTTTCGGTTTTATTTTCTGGGGTGAAGTTTGGGGTGCCTTCCATATCAATATTACTTTACCAGATTTGCCTTATTTTTCAACTTTTTCCTGACGAAACTCGCTGTATTTTTTGCCCTCCCCGTACGCTTGCCGCATCTTTCTGGTTGAGGCAAATCTATCCATGCTGTATTCTTCCACTTTCGTCAATATCAACCGCACCGTGGCGAATCACTTCTATAGCATCGTCAACTACCCGGATAATCGTCGAAGGCGGGCGGCCACTTAAATCCCCTCCGTCTACATAGAAATCTATGCTGTCACCAAAATATTTTTGTGCCTGATTCATGGTATGCGCCGTAGGCTCGGTGGGATGGTTCGCGCTTGTGGTCATGAGTGGCCCTGTTTGTTTCAGTAAATCACACAAGTCAGCATCTGCAGGTATTCGGACGGCCAGCGAATGCTTACCCTGGTGCAAATACACAAGATCATCGCCACAGGGTATGACGACACTGATTGGATTTGGCCAAAAGTATTCTACCGCTTTTAGATAACGTGCACGTATACCGAGTTCAACGAGTTGTTGAAGGCTCGCGGCTAGGATTGTCCCCGGTTTATGTTCCCTTTTTTTCAGCTTAAATAGACGTTCTACGGCGGACTTGCTGCTTGCACAACACACTAAGCCGTAAACCGTATCGGTAGGAATAACTCCTACCGCTCCTTCTTTCAGTATTCGTGCTGCCCTCGGATCGCTTAGGCTCTGAAAAACCTGCACTTTTATTGCCCTTTAATGTATGCAAAATACGTCACCACTGCGAGTGAAGCGAAAACGATAACCGCAATAACTATGGCGACTTTCGGGAGTGTACTCGGTTGCTTTGGTGCAGCAGGGGCGGGCTTTTGTGTTTTTTGGACAGGTTCGCTCGTACCTTGTTCTGTTGCTGAACCCGCGACGGAAGCCTCCTCTGGAGGTTGAACAACGTCCACTACCCCATCTGCTACAGCTGGTACGTTTTGGTTAGATGCGGATACTTCCGCATCTAACTGCGGTGGCGGAACAGTCACATCTGCTGACTGACCGGCTGGCGCTGGAGCTTCTACGGGGGGCTGCTTTATATCGGTATCCATATGATTTATTGTAACAGTCCATCCGTCATACGAACACCCTTTTAGCAGTGCTGGATACTACTTCAAAGCCAGTATTTGCCATGTCCTTGCTGCACTAGGCCTTCCCGGATCAGCTCGTTTGCAACCGCCTCGAACCGTGGGTCATTTACAGCCTTTTCGAGTTTTTTATTTGTCATGGGGTCTTCAGAAAGAAAACGAATGATTGCTCCACGAATTTGTCGCCTTGAACCCTGGAATTTTGTTTGTATACTGTAGTGTTTGCTTTGTTTCGTGTTCTGTACTTGTTTCTTCAACCATGCGCCGTAATCCATAAGTGCCCAATACCACTCACGCGGATGCTGAGTGTCAATTGTACAACGCAGTAGATCCCGGATGAAATCATCAGAGACAATTTGGCTATCCTGGGTGAAATGGTAAATGTAAACAGTGTGAATATTTGTCTCGACAAACACAACTGGCTCGTTGAACGCATAGGCGACAATGGCACCAGCTGTATTTACGCCTACGCCCGGTAGTTTTACAAGTTCTTGAACCGTTTTGGGAAATGTTGGTTGCGTTGCTAGCGCTTGTGCACTCTGCCAAAGAAACTTTGCGCGGCGGTTATAGCCAAGCCCCTGCCATGCACGTAACACATCGGCAAGTGGTGCAGAAGCAAGTGATTGCACCGTAGGAAACTCCTTCAGAAACGCCTGGTACTTGGCCTCCACACGGCTCACTTGCGTTTGCTGGAGCATCAGCTCGCTCGCAAGTATTTTGTATGGATCAAAATGCCCATCTGCTTCGGGTATCCGCCACGGCAAATTCTTTCGACCGTGCGCATGATAATGACTCCAAACGATTTCAAAAAAATCAGTGCGCTGTGCTAATGAAAGTTTCACGCATGTATCATACCACTCGCGTTGTTAGCGAATGCCGGTTAAACTCACGTCGGCTATTTTTTGCGGTGCGCCGCCGTCAGCGCTGATTGCGTATTCCGCAACTTCGGATGCACCCGCCACACGGTACACAATGACAGAAGCATTCAACCAGTAGGATGCGGCGTGCATATTTTTTTGAGTAGTAAGTTCCTTGTCTTTGCCGTCTGCCAAACTCCTCACCAGCAAAACGCCTTTGTTGTCTCGTATATCAACCCAGGCACTGGCCTTGCCGTCAGGACTATCAGTAAAGTAGCGAGAGCCATATTCTGACGGAGGTGTCGAAACTACTGGAGCTGAGGCGCCGAGCGTATACTCGTACCATTTGGTCGGTGTCTGAAACTTGAGCTTATTGTAGTCACTTCGCAACAAGCCCCACGTATCGCCATTGTAGAGTGTCTTTTTTCCAGTGCCGTCTGTGTTAACCCGCGCAAAGGATTCTACGGCGTTCGGATCGGTCGCAGAGATGGTGTAATAGAGCGTAGTACCAATCAGCTCGGTGCCGGCAAAATAATTTGCACTGGCAAGTTGAAATCGTTTGTTAGCCGCAAAGTCGTAGGCGATAATTTTCTGTCGGTTCGGATTTGCAGCGCTGGCACCGGCAACCGTTTGGCTATAGAGCAGCGTATCTGCTCGCCAACCAAGAAGTGTAATTTGCTCAGCGTACTCAATATTTACTATGTCACCGCTGTTTGTGTCTACCACAAATAGACCCGTAAGCAGGTAACCGTCTTTGTTGCGTTTGTCGTCGCGGGAAGAAACAATCGCGACCTTCTCGCCATCGGACTTGGGCAGAGCTACTATAGACTGTGTTTCTAGGCCAGTGCCGGCCAACAAAACCTCTTTATCTTTACCGTCTACGTACATTTTGTAAACATCGTATTTTCCGCTTGCTTTTGAAATGAAAACAGCCGGAGCAGACGGCACAAGCTTGCGCATAATCATCCCCGCTTGCGCTTCTGCTAGTTTGATGCTTTCTTTGCGAATGCCTGCTTTGCTTACCAATATATCCTCGTCGCTACCTGGTGCAATTGTCAAAATAGCTTTCCCGTCTTTGTTTGACTTGGCCGTAGCCTTACCGCTTTCCACTTGCACGTCCACGACGGGCTTACCAGAAAGATAGTCGTTAAAAACAAACGTAAGCTTCTGGCCAGTTGGCTTCAACGTAACATCATGAACTTCGGCAATACGCACGCCAAATTCGACTTGCTTTTTCACGGCTGCAAAGGCGATCTTACTAATACTAACTTCGTGGTTGCCCAAATGGATGCCGGTGAGCCGCACTTCCCCCTTGTCATTGGTTTCTCCCGAAACGCCGTCAACTTTCACGACTGCCTTTTCGAGCGGAAGGTTTGTTGCTCCGTCAAGTACACTTACCAGTACACTTGAGCGCATTCCTGCGGTGTTTAAAGCAAAGTTGCGTACTGGCTTTACGAGAATAACGGTAAGTGCAAGCAAGACGCCGAAAGCAATCGTTCCGTAGCGACTCCATTTATTATCCCACCATAAAAACCATGCGTTTTTGAACTTATCGAATACCGAGTGCTTCATGACTACCGCTTTTTCGTGGGTCTGCGAGCCGGGAAGCAAAGATTCAGCGTCTGACTTTAAAATATCATCGACGGCTTCGGCAATCGCTTTGTCGTCTCCACTTGTAGCTTTGAAGTCCGTGGGCAGCTGCTCCATATCGAGATCTTTCTCATATGGACCGTCTTGAAATTGGGCTTTGAGTTTTGCGTTTACTGCGTTAATGTCTTCGCCTAAAACGCTTGGAGGCTGAGCGGGTGCGGTTTCTACGGCAGAGCTTACCACGTCTTTTGGCGGCATAGGTGCAGAGGGGGGGTCGGGTTTTTGGCCGTCAAAGCCCTGGGCTGGCCCCATGATCTCTACAACATGTCGTTCGTCTTTGGTTGCTTCTGGATCTGCTGGGTTTAGGGATTTTTTGTCATCTGTCATAGTGCTTATCCTTCCGATACCATTGTAGCAAAAGCACCCGCGAATAACACCATACGAATAGTTACCTTAAAGATAGCGGTCGGGTGGGCAGTTGAACTGTCTGGTCAAATGTTCGTAGCGATGCTTAAATGCAGCCTGCGCTTCGGGGAGGGTGATTTTGCGGTTCCAGTCTTTTTCCAGTTTGGCACGGTTTGCGGCCATGAGCTCTTCGGTACTGAGCTCCGGGTGCTCTCGCCAGTATAAACTCAGAAATGGCCCGACCATGTGCGAACAGCCGTCTGCACTCGCTACGATTTGGACTTCTAGCGATGCTTTGCTCAGATCAATTTCCATTTTTTTATCCATTGTTTCTATGCCACTCACTGCCCTCTCTATAAAATCCCGGGTGAAACCCATCTCTGTTAATTTTGCCCTCCCGGACGAAAGTGTCACTTCGTACTGGTTTTTGAAATCGAGCGCTTTGCCGTAGTCATGCAGCCACACCATCACTTCCACTAGCTCCCGATCAGCCGCCGGATACTTTTCGCACAGCTCCAGCGCTATCCGCTCCACAATCTCCAAGTGCCACCGCACAAACCACTCATGGTGCACGAAAGACGGGTCACTTGACACCTCCCGTACATGCTCTTTCCACGCCTCAATCTTATCTGTCATGACCATATTGTAAGTGATTGCTACAGTACACAACAACTTATCCGCGCAGCCACTTTTCGCAAATGGCAACCAGTTTTTTGCGCGTCGGATAACCCTCCGTAATAAGTTTTGCCATATCTCTCACGGTCTCAGTGTCTCCGCGACGCCACAATTCGTCTCCAAATAACTCAAAGTGCTCATAGCGGTTTGATTGTAATACCCTATCTGATTCTAGGGTAAATAAAGTGACCCACACTGGCAACGTTAAAGCGCTATCTTCTTTCTCGAACTGCCGGCAAAATACCTCAACCATATCCATCACTCCATACGGCGAAGTACTCCATGAGTTTGTTTTACGCTGTTTGGCATCGGCCGCTAATGCCGCGAGCATAGTCTCCACCGCTTCTTTATTGCGGCGATCGTCTATTAATACCCACAGTTTATTTTCAAGCGACAAGTATTTATTTTTAAGCAATTGGTGGACAACTTCTGGTAATTTTTGGGTCTGGCCAAACTGCGTTAGCATATGTTTCAGCTTTGTCATAGCATGACGAATATCTTGTGCGTGTATGGTTTCTTCTACCTGCAGCGTAATCAGCTTATCGGTATCATTCGTTTCAATGACTGCACGTTTTAGCAAGCTACGTGGTCCATACTCATCCCGATGTGGCCAGAGCAATCCGACAACTTCTGGCCATTCCTCGCGTACTTCATGATACCGTGCTAGCAGAGACAAACGAGTATTTTCATGCACAGTTTGTTCTTGCAAAAGATCAAGCAGGCGCTTGTCTCCGTGTGTCGAAAAATGATGCACTAAAATATACATGGCGGTTTCAGAACTAATGCCGGGTAGCCCCTGGTCGCGTTTATACAAATGCTTTTCCAGTCTCATAATAAATCGTTCTGCCACTTCCTTACTGCCATATTCGAGAATAAGATCGCCAAGCGGCAAATCGCTCTCATGCATAAGCGCCTCGTCTAAAGCAGCTTGTACCTCAGGGATAACGTTTACGATGTGTAGAGCGCGTCTACATAAAACAGCGCACCCTTCTTGCAAGGTGCCGTCCGAGTCATCTATGCGACTGAGTTGATCGTAGACATATTGCGCCGCCGCAAACAGACCGCGAGCCGCAAAGTCAGTTGCAGGACAAGTACGAGCTATTTGTTCCATCTCCTCTTGCGCCGCACATGCCGCCTCCACTTCCCGCTCCCAACTGCGTGCTTGTTTGACTGGGCGCAGCGCATGTTTTACCGCACTCATGATTTCGGCTTGCGAGTTGAGGGTTGGCGGATCCAACACATTTTGTAGAAACGCGTATGAGTCGGGGAAACGGTCAACTACCAGAGTCAGGGCAGCCCGCAATTGCTCTGGTGCTGCAATGGCAATCAGCTGTTCGGCCGCTGCGCGGCGCGCTTCACCCGGGCGGCGTTTAATCTGAGGTGCTTCCTCTGCCCGGACTTCACCTTCTGCCGCGGCTAGTGCAAGCGCCACAATATGTTTGCACCACACGTCTCCGTCAAACGCATAACAATCGCAGTCTCCTGCCAAGGTAATTGTGTCTAGGCTAGCTTTGTAATTTTCGGTGCCTACCACTGTAGCAGTGTAGCTCGTGCCACTTTTCTGAAACTTTGTTACTCTGCCCTCGCGGTAGTACTTCTCGCCACGGCGAAAACTGGTTTCCCGTGTGCATGCTAGTATGGTCTCACGGCTTAGTGTTGCCATTTTCTATCTACCTCTCGCCTTTAAAATCTTTTCGCAGCTCACTCATTTCTTGTCATGTTATCCTTGTTGTAGCAAAGCTACACAAAAAGCTTCGTGGCGGATTTCAGAGAGGTGATGTGAATCTCGGGGAGTTTTTTGCGGAGGATATGGCGGTCGTTTGTGATGAAGTGAGTGCAGCCAGCTAAAATTGCGCTTGCAACGTGGATTGCATCCATCGCACCAAATTGATATGCTCGTCGAAGCCGAGCCGCTTCTAGCAAAACACGTCGGCTAATTGGCTCATAACGCACGCCAAGTGCCATCAGTTTTGCATATGCCGCTTCAGCTTGTACGGCATTTATGAGTGGTTGGGCGAGCACCTCCATGATAGTAATATCTGAGGCGCAAAGCTCAACCTTATCGTGTTCACCATAACGAAACATGGTGACAGAATCATTGCCAAACTCTGAATTACCCTCCAGAAAATAAATAAAAATGTTCGCGTCAAGTGCGATCACGGTTCGCCTCATCTCTCAACTGTCGCAAATATGCATCGCTGTCCGGTCCCCAAGCCCCTTTCATTGAGCCATACAGTTCATCCACAAGAGAGCCGGTTCGGATAACAGCCTCGCCATTATTACCACCCGTAATACGGATTTTTTGACCAGGTTTAAGCTGTAGCTTACGCCTGACCTCTTTTGGGATCACGACTTGATACTTTGCAGATACAGTTGTTGTTATGTTCATACGTTCAACTATAGCATACCGTTCAACGTTTTTCAATCGTTGAACGATTTATGTATTACCCTGCGCTATAATTGTATCCATGAGTGACACGGTGCGGTTGCCGGGGCTGGTGGATGTGCATGTGCATTTGCGTGAGCCGGGGCAAACAGACAAGGAAGATTTTGCTACTGGCACGCGCGCGGCGCTAGCAGGCGGGTTTACTACTGTGTGCGATATGCCCAACAACGCTGAACCCATTACTACGCCTGAGCGACTCGAGGCAAAAATTGCCATAGCGAAGCAGAGAGCAGTAAGTGACATTGGCTTTCACTACGGCACCTTGGGCGACAATCTCAACACGTTCGCAGAGGCCGCAAAAAATGCGGTAGGGCTAAAGGTGTATCTCAATGCCACTACCGGCGGCTACACGCTCGACCCAGCTCGGCTAAAAGAAATCTATGCCGCGTGGCCGCGCGACCAAGTCGTGTTGCTCCACACAGAGGAAGACACCGTAGATCTGGCCATTGCGTCGCTCGAGGGTCTCAACCGCCCCGTTCATGTCTGCCACATGCCAAGCCGTGTTGTACTAGAAAAAATTACCGCCGCCAAGTGGCGCGGGCTGCCCGTGACTTGCGGGGTGACGCCACACCATTTGTTTCTCACCGAAAACGACGTGGAACGCCTGGGCGTCTACGGCATGATGAAGCCACCGCTTAAAACACGGGCCGATCAAGATTTTCTGTGGGAACACCTAGATGACATCGATATTTTCGAGTCAGACCACGCCCCGCATACCCATGCAGACAAAGCAGCCGGCGCGTTCGGCGTACCAAACCTGGAAACCACCCTGCCTCTGCTCCTGAAAGCACGCGCCGAAGGCAAGATAACGCTCGAGCAAATCGTAGACAAGTGTTTTACAAAACCAAGCGAAATCTTTGGCTTACCAACAGATGAGTCAACGTATGTCGAAGTGAAAATGGAACCATATGTTATACGAAACGGCGACCTCCAAACCAAATGCGGTTGGTCGCCGTGGGACGGTGAGGAAGTTCCCGGGCGCGTTCATAAAGTCGTACTGCACGGCACTACCGTTTATGAAAATGGCACGTTCTCCGCTACTTCAAATGCTACCGTCCTCACACCGTTTGACTAGGAAAAGGAACGAGGAATGAAGAATGAAGCTGCGGCCGCAGGCCGCCAAAAACCATCGCATAAGCGATATAACTAAGAATGGCCATGCGTAAGCTCATGGCTGAAGTGTTGTCAGGTTTTACAACTCATCCGATGAACAGCGGATCGGTAGACACTTAGCGAAGCGATCGTGTCTGCCGGTTGTAAAACCGACAGACACTTCACCAAGAGCTGGAGCCTTTGGCCGAGCTCTTTTGGCTACTTTTCTTGCGGCAAGAAAAGTAGCTCGCCTGCCGGGCGAAATCCGGCATCCCCATCTAGCTCTGGCTAAACAAATGATTCAGCAGCGCCATCCGCACATAGACGCCGTTATGCGACTGGCGGAAGTACGCCGCACGCGGATCGGCATCTACCCCCACCGTTATTTCCGCTACGCGTGGGAGCGGATGCATGATGATTGATTTTTCTTTCATATTGGCAAGCACAGCTTCATCTACCACAAAGCTATCCTCTACGCTCGGGTCTTCAAGGCGCTCTTTTTGCAACCGTGTCCAGTACACAACGTCGGCAGCTTTTGCTGCCTCATTTACATCATCTGTTTCGCTGTAGCTCACTCCTTGCTGCTGCAAAAGGCTCTTTATGTCGTCGCCCATTTGCAGTTGGGGGACAGAAACGAAGGTAAAACTTGTACCTTTGTAGTTGCTCATGACCTGTGCAAGCGAGCGCACCGTGCGGCCGTGTGCCAAGTCACCACCCATGACTATGTTTAACCCCTCTAGCGTCCCCATTTCACGCCAAATGGTGTAGACATCCAGCAGTGCCTGGGTGGGGTGCTCGCCAGTGCCATCACCAGCGTTAATGATTGGTACTGGGCTTGCAGCAGCAGCCTTGTCGACAATACCTGTTTCTTTGTGGCGAATCACGATGGCGTCAGCATACCCAGCCACCACACGCACCGTATCTTCTATGGTTTCACCTTTTATCGCTGACGAAAACTCCAGCGCGTTTTCGGTGCTCACTACGCCCGCGCCAAGTCGCTGTGCGGCTGATTCGTGACTAAGGCGCGTACGGGTAGATGGTTCGTAAAACAGCGTCGCGACAATTTTGTCTGGATGAAGCTCCTTGAGTTGCTTCCGACCTTCGGCCGTTTCCAGAAGTTTGCGGAATTCTTCTGCCTTTTGCATAAGCTCGCTCAAAACCTCCGGCGTGAGCTGTTTCGCCGCCACTAAATGCTGCATGAGACCCTCCTTTATCACTCCTATTGTACTACTCAGCTAGTGCTGAGTGGAACTAAGATGTGTTAATTCGTCCTAAAGGTCTTACCAAAATACAGCTCCTTCAATCAGTGGCAACGAGAGATCTCTCAAATAAACTGTTAAATACATCGATTTTTGGATCAGTGTTTATTTCTTCACTTAGCCTTGATACTAAATCCACGTCTTTTTGTATATATTTCTCGAAAGCCGCAATGTACGACTGTCTGATTTCTGCCCTGGATACAGGTATCTCTTTAATGGTTACACTTTCTCCGAAAGTACTCTTGCCAAACGTAAAGCTTGATTTCTGTGGCACTTCTTTTATGTGCTCCGTTTGAAAAATGGTCAGGAAGGCATCATTATGTGTTTTCCCAGGTTGAGCCAGTAGTACTGTTTCGTTACCTAGATTGTCGCTAGAGACAAATGCATAACCAGTATATGGGTTTGTTAACTCGTTAAAAAAGCGATGCATATCTTCAAATGGCTCTTCACCAATCAGGCCAGTTAAGCCTATCGCAACGTCTTCGCCGCCCAGGTCTGATAGAACAATATATGGCATACTGTCTGCTCGTGAGTCCTGACTAACGCCGTCTTCGATTTGAATCTTCATAGCTCTATGATACCACGCTTTACTTCGACTAATAGTTCTTTCAGCTGTGTATCATCGACGGCGGAGGGGCTGTTCATCATGACGTCGAGGCCGCTGCCGTTTTTGGGGAAGGCGACTATTTCGCGGATATTTGACTCATTCATCAGAACCATAAACAACCGATCTAGGCCAAAGGCACAACCAGCGTGTGGTGGTGCGCCAAATTTGAACGCACCGAGCATAGCACCAAATTTTTCCTCAACATACTCGGGGCTAAATCCGAGTAGACCAAAGACTTTGTAGAGCACCTCTGGGTTGTGGTTGCGAACGCCGCCGCTGCAAATCTCGTAGCCATTCGCCACCATGTCGTACTGGTCTGCTAAGATTTCGAGCTTGTTTTCAGTGGCGTCCAGCGCATACGCCCCGCCTTTCGGCATACTGAATGGGTTGTGGCCAAAGTCGAGTTTGCCCGTCTTTTCGTCTAGCTCGTAGAACGGAAAGTCCACAATCCAGCAAAGCGCTACGACGTCGGGGTCTTTTAAGCCAAAGTGCGCGGCAAACTCATTGCGGAGTCGTCCCAACACCTTGTTTACAATGTGACGGCTGTCCGCACCAAAGAACACGGCGTCACCCTCTTTCGCCTGGGAACGCGTTTTTACTTCGGTGAGTTCAACCTCATTCATAAATTTCGCGATTGGTGATACAACCTGACCGTCTTTGTAGGTGAGGTAGGCAAGGCCGCCAGCGCCTTCGTTTTTGGCAGTTTCGGTAAAGCTATCTATTTGGCTGCGTGAGAGCGCTGCCCCGCCTTTCACGCAGATGGCTTTCACTGCACCGCCGTTTGCGACGGCGTTTTTAAACACGCCAAATTCAGAAGCCGCGAACACGTCGCTGAGCTCGACGAGTTCCATGCCAAATCGCAGGTCTGGTTTATCGCTGCCGTACTTTTCCATCGCCTCTGTGTATGGGATACGCGGGATGTCCTCACTCAGCAGCTTTTTGCCAGCGAAGTCGGTTACCAGGCTTTTGATGAGCGGATCAAAGGTGCTTCGTACTTCTTCGCCATCTTCGACGAAGCTCATTTCGGCATCGAGCTGGTAAAATTCGCCGTAGAGACGATCTGCCCGTGGGTCTTCGTCGCGAAAACACGCCGCTAGCTGATAGTAGCGATGTAAGCCGCCGACCATAAGTAGCTGCTTGAACTGCTGCGGCGCTTGCGGCAGGGCATAGAACTTGCCTGGCTGCAGGCGAGAAGGGATGAGGAAATCGCGAGCACCTTCAGGGCTGCTGTTTGCCAGGATGGGCGTCGCTACCTCAGTAAAGTCATTTTTCTCAAGAAACGTGCGCATGTAGCCGTAGTAGGCGGCGCGTCGTTTCAACATGTGCTGCATTTTGGGACGGCGCAGGTCGAGGTAGCGATAGCGTAGTCGCAGGTCTTCGTTTGCCTGGGCTTCGGCGAATGGCTGAATTGGCAGAGTTTCGGCACGGTTCAAGATACGTATATCGCTCACCTTCACCTCAACACTACCCGTTTCCAGATGCGGATTGCGGAGGTTTTCGTCCCGTTCAGCGACGGTACCAGTGGCGGCGATGACGTATTCATCACGCAGTTCTTCGGCCACCTTGAAGGCCTCGGCGGTTTCTGGGTTGATAACGAGCTGTAGTATGCCAGTGGTGTCACGAAGGTCGATGAAGATCAGCCCGCCGTGGTCTCGACGCGACTGCACCCATCCCTTAGCGGTGATTTCTTGATCAATTTTGTTAACTGATTCTGATGCAAGTGTTCTCATAGATTCCTTTAGTCGTGGTAGTTTATGCGGCTAGAGTCCGGGTCGTTCGCACAAGCAGCCCAGCCAGGCTACTCGCCGACCCATGGATTTATATCTGCTCTGCCAGCTAAAAACCACTGTTTCATCCCCTCCATTCTACCACCCTCCTCCATATTACTCCCTATTTGATAACAAATGTGTTGCAATCGCGATACATTTGTTATCATCAGATGTATGAGAAATAGAATCAGGCCAATTGATTATCGAACTGATTACAAAACCAAGCGGCATCCTGCGCTTATCTTCGTACTGCGCGGACTCATGCCCTACACTCAGGAAAATATATTGCTTAGTTTTAAGCCCGGGCTATTTTTTGCAGAACTTGAAAAAGTTTCCGGTTACAAACAGTCGACCCTCCGAGCTACCTACTACCGCGCCCGGCAAAAGGGTTTGATTGCGCAAGACATTGTGCCTTCGCTCACTGAAAATGGGTTGCGAAAAGTCAGGCCGTACACTGCACAAAAGCTAGGCAACGATGCTCGGCTCATCGTCATTTTCGACATACCGCAACAAAGAGCGTATGTTCGGGAAACATTGCGAAGATTTCTAAAGAGCCTCGGCTTTCAAATGGTACAGCGTAGCATATGGGTGACAGATATCGACTACCGTGAAGATTTGCTTGAGGCCATAAAAAAACTCGACCTGAAAGATTGCGTCGAAGTCCACGAATCACTCCGCCTTTACCCAAAACTCTAGCAGTAACAATTTTGTCGCGATTGCAACACATTTGTTATCACATGCAGAAGAATAGTTGCGCTGGAGTATGAGATTAGGGAGTGGTTTCGGGGGCGTGGTGGCTGGCGGTGGCGGCGTGGTCTTTGCGGGCGGCGGCTGCGGCGACAGCGCGGAGGTCATCATAGCGGTCAAATTCGTCGACGATGAGTTTGCCGATTACCCGCTCGAGCACGTCTTCGATGGTGATGATGCCGACGTATTCTTCGAAGCTGTTTACTACAACGAAGAGATGCTGTTTGGTTTTTATAAACGCCTGGAGCGTCTGGTAGAGTGTGAAGTCTTCGTGTACGTAAGTCACCTTATGCCTCATGATGTTACGCACAACTCCTGATTTTTTTGTCGCAACAAGATCGTGCAAATAGAGCACGCCGACAATGTGATCTTTTTTTACCTCATATACGGGGAAACGACTATGCCCGCTCGCATGCAGTTCGCCCATGAGTACCGGTCCTACTGCCTCTTCGACAGAAACAGACTTAACTACCCGCTTTGGTACCAGTGCGTCGACAACGGTTTTGTCGCCAAAACTGAGCGCGTGAGTTAGGAGATCTATTTCTCCATGTGGTATGCGGTTATCGACTTGCTGTTTTTGCGTTTCGAGCAACGCTGCAAGATCTTCCTTTTCATATATGCCGCTATGAATTCGTATGGGCAGCAGACGTCGAACAGCTCGACCAAAGCTGCTGAAGATAGGGTGAAGTCGCTCTAGCAACCAGGAGAGTCCTGGGGAAACCGTCTTTGCCATCCACAGGGAAACTCGATTTGCACCGCCCTTTGTTTCGATGAAAATCATGCCAAGCAGCGCAACTATAACAAGTACGGGCAGCGCCAACCATGCGTCAAGCGCTTGCACCAAAAAAACAAATGCTCCGTATGCGCTCAATGCAGCGAGACCGCCAAGTAGAATTTTTGTGCTCAGTCCATATGAAACCGTCCGGTATAAAAGCGCGGCAATTTCGTCACCATTTCGGGCACGCCGTTTCATTTCTGCAGCAGAAACATGTCCAAACGCACGGTACAATGCTGCAAAGCAAATAGCGAATACTGCGCACATAATTCCAAGGATAAATGGTGTCATGACCGTTACAGTATAGCAACTTCTCTGGCTGTTCTGTAGCAGCGCTGACCCACCCTCACTTTTTCTCTCCCGTCTGTTGAGCCACCGGTAATGGTGGCA
>CAYROK010000009.1:0-46481 GCA_964425975.1 uncultured Candidatus Saccharibacteria bacterium | reverse complement strand
CCACCATTACCGGTGGCTCAACAGACGGGAGAGAAAAAGTGAGGGTGGGTCAGGTCATCTATGCCTGGTGAGAGCGGTGGCGTGAGCGGCGAGTTCGAGTGTGTTGTCAAGTGGCGGAAGCTCGACCTTTTCGTATCGCCTTGAAAGTGCGAGGCGCAGTATCTCGTCGGCTAAGCGCGGGTTTTTCACGAGAACCGGCCCATGGCTGTACGTACCAAACACGTTTTTTACTCGACAGCCTTCAGTTTTGTCTTGACCATTGTTACCATCACCTTGTGTGACGGTGCCAAATGCCTGAGCTGCGTCATCGAGCCAGGTGACGCCGCTGTGATTTTCATAGCCGACGACCTCGCCGAATGGCGTGTCGTACACCGTATTGCCGATCATGCGCATGTCGCCACCAACCGTTTCGAGTGGCAACAGGCCGATGCCTTTTATGACTTCACCCGTGCTTGTGGTGAAAGAACGCCCAAATAGCTGGTACATACCACAGATCATAAGCATGACAACGCCCTGCTCTGCCATTGCTTGTAGTTGCGCCGATTTTGCTTGTAAATCGTCCTGAATTTTACCCTGTCCCGCGTCCTGCCCGCCCCCTCCAATAATGATGTCGGCTTCACCTGGGATAGGGTCTCCAACACCGACGAGTTTCACCTGGACATCTATGTCGCGCCACTGTGCCCGCTGCTGCAGCACGAGCCGATTGCCTGTGTCACCGTAGATGTTCATTTCTTTCGGATAAAGGTGAACGATAGTCAGATGGTAGGTGGCAGGTGGTAGGTGGCAGGTGGTATTGTCATCTTGAGCGAAGCGGAGCGCAGTCGAAAGATCTCGTTCTTCTTTAGAAGATCCTTCACTACCGTTCAGGATGACAGTGGATGGACTTTGCTCTTTGCTCTTTGCTCTTTGCTCTTTTTTCATGATTTTTGATCCTCTTCTCCCAAACCTGATGCTACACCGAGATAGAGACTCCGAATTTTAAGCATTGCGGTGTATGTGCAAAATAGAATTGCCAGGCCGCCGCTGGCCGCCGCACTGCTATTTAAAGCCTGTACATATGCCTCTAGCTCGGTGTGTACGTCAGCCGTTGCTACATCGTCGTATTTCAAACGGTTTGCCATATCGGTCGCTCGAGTACCGCCACAAATAACAGGGGTTTTGATCGCACCATAGGATACATCCCAGAGCCATGATACGTCTCGACCATCGGGGTAGTCGTCATTGATAGCGATGCCGATCGTCTTATATTCTTTGAGCTCCAGCACGCGAAGCGCCTGGGTAAAGCCACCCGGGTTTTTTATAAGCTGAAGCGTCAGTTTACCTCCATTCGGTAGTGTCAGCACCTCTCCGCGGCCAAAAGCAGGCTCAACAGTCAAAATTGCTTCGGCGAGCGCTCCGGTATCTAGTGTCGGCACAAGCTGGTATACCACACCGAGTGCCGCGGCAAGATTCAGGGCGTTATGACCGCCCTGTAGCTGGTATTGGTAGCGATGCGGCACTCCCTCGACCTTGATGGAGACAGATTCCTCGTCATACCCCTCGAGCTCTACCGCTGGCTTAGCTGCGAGCACGAAGTCGTCCGATTCGGCATGGTAAAGCTGATCGTCAGTCAGGAATTCCTTTTGCAGGGCAGCGCTATGGCCAAACCATACTTTTTTTACTCCAGACGCCACCCCTATCTTGTCGACACGTTCGTCATTGGCATTTAGCACGACAAATTCCGTTGCGGCACCTGCAAGCTTCTGGAGTAGTTTCAGCGTGGTATCGATTTCGCCGAAGCGGTCCATTTGGTCGCGCATGATGTTCAGTACTAAGACCCCTCGAGGATTTACCTGTTTTACAAAATGAACCGCATGAGCTTCATCCTGTTCAAACACCGCGATATCGTATGCCAGTCTTCCAGACCAAGACGCCTTGTCTACAACAGAGCTGATGATGCCACGTACAAAGTTACTACCGGTGGGATTTGTTAGCACCTTGAGCCCCTGCGATTCGAGTAGCTTGGTGATGATTTTTGTCGTTGTTGTCTTGCCGTTCGTTCCGGAAACCACTACGACACCTTGTGGTAGTTGCACCAACATGTCCGGAAGTAACTTGGGGCTCAGCTTTTCTACCACCCGACCCGGCAAAGCCGAACCGGTACGCTTTAACAGCCGGAGACTTCTCAAGGTCAATTTGCCAACGGTCATGGCGATGATGTGCATAGTCTTCAGTTTAACAGAATTGCAGCGCGCGGGCACTGAGGCATTTATGCATTTGCCGATTATCACCTCAGTCACCCAAACGTATATTATCCAGGGACTACGACATGGCGTCCTTCGGACTAGTACTATTCAGCAGTTTGAGAATTTCGACTGCTTTTTTATTATCTTGCTCAGCCACTTGCTCAAGGAATGGAATTGCCAGTTTTCGTACAACTTTCTGCACAACCTGGCTCGCAGGGTGCGAAAAGTCAATTCCGACCTTCAAATCAGGTACAATCCACGGCAAGTCGCTTCCCAGAGAGCCAAGGGCTTTCTGTAAGCGAACAGACGGGTACGTTTCATATTTGCCAGGAACGTATGAAAAGTATGCCCTTTCCCATCTAGAGATAGTTCGCGTCTGTAGGATATCTTGAGCCCCGTATGCGATATCCGGATCATGTTCAAAAGGATCGAGGAGTACACCATACTTAGGATTGCCGATTTTTAGTGTCTTAGGGCTTGAGGCGGGCAGAAGCCGAATCGTATCGACACCTACCGCAACTGCATTTTCCACAAGCAATCTTTTCTGAGACGGCAAGATATCAGCTTTCCATCCGAATAAAGATTCCTGGGTGCTGAGTTGCCGCTCCGGCTCTAAACCAAACGTTCGGCGAAGTAATATCCGCGCAATATCACTCTCGTCGAGAAATCCGCCATAAAACTTGGCGCGCGGAGTATGCGGAGACTGTGCGAGTGCGTCCGCCACTGTATGTACGCTGGAGACCTGTAAGCTTTTTTTAGTTATGCCAGTGGCTTCAACTAAGAGACGGTTAGCGGCGTTCCGCTTCCCATTTTCTGCCGATGCATCCACCATTTCAAGGGCTGCACTCGTCAAGTGACGCGAAAGTACTAGCCGTGCCGGACCGGTCGGATACAACGAATAGTGAACATACAGTTGTTTTTCGCCGACGGCAGAATGGGGTCGCGTCTCAAATGTAATACCCTGTTCGGTTGCAATTGCCACTGAGGGATTGCTGTCAGTAATTCGTTGTGCCAGTGCATTCCAGGCAGTTATTGATTCTTCGCCAACTGGATGTCCGGCTGCTGGATGCGCAAATGATTCATCAATAGCCGCAGCGAGCCAATTTTCGCGGTCTTGCTCTGCCTTGTAGCGTCTTTCTTCCCTGTCGGTAAAATCGACTTCTATTCCGACTCCCATAGCCGGATAATTGTACCATGTTTTGTCAACTGGCAATTGTATTTTCTGATAATGCTAACGAGGCTGTTACGTGGGGTGTGTTACCTTGTAAGTTTTACTACAGGGCAGACCATATCTTTCGTAGCGGACTACTTTGTCTCAATCTGTCAGCCGAGCTCAATGAGTGCCGAATCTTTAAAGGCTTTACCGCGGCGCAGGAGGAGACGACCATTGGAAAATAACCTGGGATTGAGGTTTTCATCTGAAGTTTTCACCCCATTTATTGAAATGGCATTTCCTTGTAGCAGTCGGCGTGCCTCTCCTTTCGAAGCAGCCAGTCCACTTTCGACAAGAGCATCAAGGAGCGATGAGGACTCCTGGGTCTTTAGCGAGGGAATCTCCGCTCGAAGGGCCATAAGCGTCTGCTGGTCGGCTTCACCCACCGACGCATCGCCCACCAAACAAGCAGTGACACGTTGGGCGGTCAAAAGCGATTCTTCACCGTGAACAGTACGGGTAACTTCCTTTGCTAAGCGGGTTTGCGCGTAGCGGGAGCCTGGGTTTTCATGTTGCTTTCTCATAATTGCTTCGAGCTCTTCGCGGCCGAGTAAGGTAAATATCTTGAGATAATCTTCGACACCTAGATCGTCACAGTTTATCCAGAACTGGTAAAAAGCTGTCGGTGTTGTTTTGTTCGGATCAAGCCAGACTGCACCACCTTCGCTTTTGCCGAACTTTACACCAGTTGATTTATTGACGACAAGAGGCGCCGTCCAAATGTGGGCTTCTCCACCCGCTATACGTCGGATTAGTTCAACACCAGCGATACAGTTACCCCATTGGTCTGAACCGGCAACTTGCAGTGAGGCACCCTTTTCACGGTATAGGTGCAGGAAGTCATAACCCTGTATAAGCGCATAGCTGAATTCTGCGTAAGAAATGCCGCTGCCGTCATCGCCTAAACGCTCCTGGACAAACTCGCGGCCAAGCATTTGACGCACCGGGACGTGTTTACCAACCTCGCGAAGGAAATCGAGGTAGCCGTAACCCTTGAACCAGTCGTAATTATCGACAATTTCAAATTCATGTCCTGCAAATATCCGACGGTACTGCGCTGAAATAGCTTGCTTATTCCGCTCAATGTCTTCAACGGAAAGCAAGTTTCGTTCCTGTTTTTTGCCATCTGGATCACCAATCATACCCGTTGCGCCTCCGACCAGCAAAATCGCCTTATGACCATGATCAATAAAGTGGCGTATCATCATGGCGACTGCAAAGTTGCCCACGGTCATGCTGTCGGCGCTCGGATCAACGCCCCAATAAAAAGTTATCGGATTGCTGTCAAGCGCGCTGACGTCTTTGTATGTGGTTTGGTTTGTAAAGCCACGCCAGGATAATTCTTCAGAGAGTTTCATGCATAGTAGTATACAGAGTTGCTATGAAAGAGTTAAGGCATAAAATACTCGGACAATAATCATTTTGCTTGTGCTCGTAACCAAATGATTTGCTATACTTGTATGAGTATTAAGTGGAAAGAGTAACGTATTTGCTATGAAACAGCTTGAACCAAACCGTCCTCGGCGGTCGCGCGCAAAATCTAACACTTTTGTTACCCGCAGCGGTAAAAGCATTAAGGTCAATCGCTCGTTGAGCGACCGTCTAAAAGCGAGCAAAGAAACAAAAGCTCGTCGCAAAGCGGCATACCTTAGCAGTCTTCCCGCACAGCCCTGGAAGCGGTTTCTGTACCGTATCAGTCCAAAACGAATAGCTCGCTATTGGTTTAGCCGCGAAGGCGCACTTATGGCCTTAAAAATCACAGGCGTGAGTTTCGTGGTGGGCTTTTTAGTGCTTGTCGGTGTGTTTGCTTACTTCCGCAAGGATTTGCCAAAGTTAAATGATGTCTCTGGTAACAGTTTCGGTGGAAGTATTACATATTACGACAAAACAGGCCAAACGTTACTTTATCAAGATTACAAGGCAAAAAAGCGAGTGCCCGTCAAAGATGAGCAGATAGCCGAGGTCATGAAACAAGCTACGCTGGCCATAGAAGATAGAAACTTTTTTGAGCATGGTGCATTTGACACAAAGGGTATTGTTCGAGCCGCTGTGAACGAGGTAAAAGGTGGGAGCGGAGGTAGGCAGGGCGGTTCAACTATCACTCAGCAGCTTGTCAAGCTAAGCGAAGAATGGGAAAACGAACGGACTGTTAGCCGTAAGGTAAAAGAGCTCATTCTGGCCGTGGAGCTAGAACGTGAATATAGTAAGAAAGAAATATTGACCGGATACTTAAACATGGCACCGTATGGAAATGTCAACTACGGTGTAGAAACAGCATCCCAAGATTACTTTGGCGTTAGCGCCAAAGACTTGACTTTGGCACAGGCGGCGATGCTTGCTTCCATACCGAAAGCCCCAGGGTCACTTTCACCGTACAGCAGTCCGGAATTCAACAAAAGCCTCGGCACAAATTATTTTGACCGCGAATGGCTGATTGGCCGCCAGCATTACATCCTAGACGTTATGGTCGACGAAAAATACATATCAAAAACCCAAGCAGAAGAAGCAAAAAAAGTCGATATTCTCGCTCAGGTAAAACCACGCCAAGACAAGTTCGCAAATATAAAAGCACCGTATTTCGTGACGGCAGCAAGAGCTGAATTGTATAAAAAATTCCCAAGAGCCGTCGTCGACAAAGGTGGGTGGAAAGTCATTACGACGCTCGACATGGGTCTCCAGGTCAAGGCCGAAACTGCAATCGCAAACAATGCAAGCCGATTTAAATCCGGACGCGTAGATAACGCTGCATTTGTCGCCCAGGACACGGCAAATGGTCAAATTGTTGCCCTGGTTGGAGGCAGGGATTTTTCAACCCAAAGCCTAAGTTTTGCAACAGAAGCTCAAATTTCGCCTGGTTCGAGTATTAAGCCATACACCTATGCTACGTTCATAAACAATAACACAAGTGTAGGCGCTGGCAGCATATTATACGACCAACAAGGCCCGCTACCGTTGTATGTTTGCACAAATAAAGCCAGGCCCGAGTCAGGCGGTAACTGTCTGTTTAACTTTACACGAAGCTACTACGGTCCAGTCACGTTGCGCTACGCGCTCGGCGGCTCTCTCAACGTGCCGGCTGTAAAAGCTTTCACGTCAGTCGTGCCGAACGACACAAGCGTGAACAAAACTGCTTCAATAAATAAAGTTATTTCAACAGTGAATGGCTTGATTGGCAAAGAAAACGCCTACAAATGCTACGCCGATGGAACAGTCTTGTCTGAAGCTACAAAAGCTGATGAAGTTCAATGTGGCTCATCGGCAGGTATTGGTGACGGCGTATATCTTACGTTAGCAGACCATACAAATGGCGTTGCCAGCTTAGCTCGGCTAGGCAAATCAATACCCCAAACATCTTTGCTTGAAGTAACCAACGCGTCCGGCAAAGTTCTTTACAAATACAAAGAAGCAGAAGCCAAACAAGTCATTCAGCCCGACGCAGCTTACATTGTGAACGACATGGCTTCTGATCCCGGTGCATCATATCTTGGCGGTGTGATGAAATTCCATCGTTATAAAGGCTGGAAAACAGGCATAAAAACTGGTACTACAAACGGCCGAACCGACGGGCTACTGATGGCCTGGAACAAAAAATACACCGCTGGAATATGGATCGGTAACTATAATCGCTCTGAATTTACCACACCGCCAGAAAATGTAACCAACCCAATCATGCGTGAATTTATGCAAGGTGCAATAGATTCACTAGGCGCAACGCAACCAGACAACTGGACTCCGCCCACCGGTATCAAAACGCTCGCAGCGTTCCAATCTCGTGTTCCTTTCAGCACGCAGTCGCGTCCGCCAGCCACCGACCTGTTCCCGTCGTGGTACGTAAGTAAGTCTGGCGGTACCTCACAGGTACTAGATAAAGTCAGTAACAAAATTGCAACCTCATGTACGCCTGAACTGGCCCGGCAAAATCTTGGAGCGGCGGCGGCTAATCTCAACGTAGACATATACGCTGGCGGCAAAACGGGCAATGGCGCAGCTGCAAATACTGGGAACGATGATGTGCACAACTGTAACGACACTAAACCCACCGCTAGCATAACTGCCGTAAACGGTGCCTCAACTGGTAGCCAAGCAACTGTTACCTGTCCGATCGCTGGTTGTAGCATAATGGTTCGCGTCGACCAAGGAACGCATGCTCTGAGCGACACAGCCCGCCCGAGTTTCCCGGGAACGCTATCTCTAAGTGTCAACGGACAGTCGGTTCAATCTCAGGGTGTTAGCGCGAGCGGGGACTACCAATTTACCTACGTACCGCCTTCTGGCTCTAGCGGGAGCTTACAAATCAGCGTGCAAGTAACGGACAGCGTTTTGTACCAGGGGAATGACAGTACGAGTGTCACGATTGCTAGTCCAGAACCTTCAACCCCGAGTACGTGAAGAGATGAGCCAAGAAGCAGCCGAAAAAATCGATGAATGCTAAAGAATATTTATTTCCCGAGAAACTCGTTCAGTGCAGCTCGAACATCTGGTACCACTTGAAGAAAATTGTTTTGTTTTTTGCTTCCCCTTACGCGCGGACCAACGGCACAATCAAAGCCAAGTTTTTTTGCCTCAGCAATGCGTTTTTCAATAAACGCTACATGGCGAACCTCGCCCGAGAGACCAACTTCTCCAAACACTACTGCATTCCGTTTCAGTTTCAGACCTTTTGCAGCTGATCCAATAGCCATGCAGATAGCTAAGTCAGCCGCAGGGTCTTGCAAACGCAATCCACCGACTATATTGACGTAGATATCTTGCTCGGCCAAGTTCAACTTCGTCCGGCGCTCCAGCATGGCGACGAGTAAGTTTACACGGTTGAGGTCGCACCCGCTAGCGGCGCGTTTTGGGTAACCATAGCTTGTTTTGTTTACGAGGGCTTGTACTTCAACTAGGACAGGACGCGTGCCTTCTAGCGTTGCCAGCACTACCGACCCGTCGGTAACCTGGCGCTCCTCGAGAAGAGCCTGTGAAGGATTGAGAACTGGTTTTAAGCCTTGTTCATCCATTTCCATAATTGCTGCTTCTGTTGTAGGCCCGAACCTGTTTTTAGTAGCTCTCAGTACCTTGAATCCACCATACGCATCACCTTCAAGTGTTAGAACTACGTCAACAATATGCTCAAGCAACTTTGGTCCAGCAATCGACCCTTCTTTGGTGACATGTCCAACGATGACGAGTGCCGTGTCTGACTGTTTTGCGGCCTGTAGCAGTATGTTCGTGCTGTTTGTGATTTGACTGACGCTTCCCGGCGCAGACGACACACCGCTTACCGTCACTGTTTGCACCGAATCTACGACGATGAGTTGAAAGTCCCCACTTGCAATAGTCGCCGCTGCATCGTCGGCAGAGTTACTGCTGGCAATCTGTAAATGTTCACCGCCCGCTCCCAGACGGCCTGCACGCATAGCTACTTGGTGTTCTGATTCTTCACCGCTAATGTACAGGACTGAATGATTTTTGGATGTGGCATTTGCAAGCTGCATGAGGAGCGTACTTTTGCCTATACCGGGCTGACCGGCAATAAGCACTACACCTCCAGCCACCAAACCGCCGCCAAGGACAGCGTCTACATCCATAATTCCCGTTGGAATACGTTTCTCAGAAATTGCTTTTGAGGCTGAAATTACCTGGGATGACAGTTTTCTCCCTGATGGTTTCACCCCATTTACATTCTGTGCAACTATCATCACTTCTTCAGTGATACTGTTCCATTCGCCACACTGGCTGCAACGGCCAGCCCAAGCAGCATATTGCGCCCCGCAACTTCCGCACACATACTTCACCGTATTCTTCGCCACATTTACTCCTTTGGTAACAAGTATATGCTGCTACTCCACCGCGGGCAACTGCTCTGCCGACAAAGCCTGCGTCAGTTGCCGCTCTTCAAGCGCAAGAGCATTTCGTTTTTCAACAATATCGTTATACGAAGCAATTTGACTGCGCAGTTTTCCGACAAGCGCATTGTAGGTATTCACGAGAGCATTGTAGGATGGCACCATTGCGTTATATGCAGCAGAATTTCCGTCATCACGAAGTGATTGCATCTCAGCTTGTTTTGCTTCAAGTGCACGCTTTTCGCTGGTTAGTTGCGTCTGGAGCGCTTCAGTGCTTTGTTTTAACCCAGCTAGTTGCGTATCGTAAACCACAACTTGTGCGCGGCGATTTGTAAATTCTGCTTGGTATGTTTCGGTTAGCTCAACTACCGCTTTCCTATTTGAGAAATACTGCTCATAATACACCTCGAGTTCAGATGGTAGATCGCGAACTTCCGTGGCAAAAATCGAATGCATTTCGTTTGTCAGTTCTTTTGGCTCAGTGCTCCGGTAAAGATCAATGGTCTTTCGTATCCGCTCATCTTGCAACCCGTTTGCATAATAATCGTTGAGCAGCGCGTCTACCTTTGCGCGCTCCCGAGACGAAAGTCTTTCATAAGCCGCGTGAAGCATTTCGTGCGCAGCCGTCACTTCGACTACGCCGTCTAAGCGTTTGTCGGTTACACCGTATAGAAATATCCCGTTATCACCCCCTTTGTAACAACCCAGCACGACTGTTTTCTCTGCATCAATCGGACACGCTCGTGTAAAGCTAGAGCCACTGAGCACATCGGGTTTATTTACATAAAACAGATGTTCGCCTTTTTCGTTGAAACGGGCTACATCCACCACCCTAGCGATCTCAGCAGATGGCGTGTAGCCGCGGAGCTTCCACCAATCAAGAATTCGCTGCTGGTTTAGGACTACTGCCCCTAAAACACCTACCCAAAAAAGGATAAAGAGAAGTGCGTAAACCTTATGAGACTGCGAACGAGACTGCATAATACTAGTATAACGCAGCTTATTCGCTAGCGGTTGTATAGGTTAGCTCGTTCTGCTTGGTTGCAATGTGGACTATGTCGCCTTTGGTGTATTTTTCATCCAGCAGCTCAAGAGCCATTTGGTCTTCTATGGTGTCTTGGATAAGACGACGCAGTGGGCGGACGCCATTTTTTGCATCATATCCATGCTCTAACAAGTACTGTTTTGCACCAGTGCTAAGCTGTACGCTCACACCATGCTTTAGCAGTCGTTTGCGTAATTCTTCTATCTGTAAATCAATGATCTTGTAAATATCTTTCTTGGTGAGACCGCGGAAAACAATTGTCTTGTCTATGCGGTTAAGAAGCTCTGGTCGCAATTCTTTTTTGAGCCTGTCGAGTACGTTTTGCTTGTTTTGTTCATGCATAGCGTCGAGATCATCGAGGCTGCTGGGGCGCTCTGCATGAAATCCGAAGGCCGCTTCCTTTTGTAACTTGTCGGCGCCGATATTACTGGTCATGATAATAATGGTGTTCGTAAAGTCAATCCGGCGGCCCTTTGCGTCGGTTATATAGCCGTCTTCAAGCAACTGCAAGAGCATATTGAACACATCTGGGTGAGCTTTTTCGATTTCGTCGAATAAAACAAGGCTATAGGGCTGGCGACGAATTTTGTCCGTTAGTTGGCCACCATCGTCATATCCAACATACCCAGCCGGCGCACCCACAAGACGCGATACATTGTGGTGCTCACCAAACTCGCTCATGTCGATTTTTACCAGCGCGCTTTCACTACCAAAAAATTCTCGGGCTAGCACACGTGCCAGTTCGGTTTTACCTACCCCTGTCGGACCTAGGAAGATAAACGAACCGATCGGCCGGTTTGCCGCACTAATACCACTCCGATTTCGTCGAATCGACTTGCTCACAGCTTCGACTGCTTCGCTTTGACCAATCACATAATGAGAAATATTTTTTTCCAGTTTCAACAAGTATTTTGCTTCGCTTTTTATAACTTTGCGTACAGGAACTCCAGTAATTCGTGAGACTACTTCTGCTACATCATCGCTCGTCATCACTAGCTCTTTGCCTGTTTTCGTCGACTTGTAAAGATCTTCAAGATCTTTTTGAATTTGTGATGCTCGTGTTTTATTTCGGGCTGCGCGTTCATAATCTTCCTGATCTACCGCTTCATCTATCCGAGCATTGAGTAACTTTAGTTCCTTTTGAAGCTTTCGTACCTCCGGACTGGTTTTGCCTTTTTCGACCCGTAAGGCGGCAGCCGTTTCGTCTAACAGGTCGATAGCTTTGTCGGGCATGAATCTGTCTTGAATATATCGCTTTGCAAACTGAACGGTATCTTCGATAACTTCGTCACTTATGGATACACCGTGAAATTCCTCATAATGCTTACGGAGCCCTTTCAGGATTGCGCTCGTTTCAGTGACATTTGCTTCAGGCACCTGTACGGGCTGGAATCGGCGCTCAAGTGCGGCATCCTTCTCGACATGCTTGGTGTATTCAGCAGTCGTTGTAGCGCCAATTACCTGAATTTTGCCTCGAGCCAAAGCGGGTTTTAGAATATTTCCGGCATCCATTGAACCTTCGGCAGCTCCGGCGCCAACAATCAGGTGAAGTTCGTCTATAAAGACCACCGTGCGCTTATCTCCTTCAAGTTCAGCCATAACTTTTTTCAAACGCTCCTCAAACTCACCCCGGTACTTCGTGCCCGCTACCATGGCGGCCAAATCGAGCATAACAATGCGTTTATCGAGCAAGCTGTCGGGTACATCTTCGTTAATAATTCGCTGAGCCAGTCCTTCGACAATTGCAGTCTTACCAACACCGGGTTCCCCAATAAGGACGGGGTTATTTTTTGTACGACGATTTAAAATAGTGATGACGCGCTTAATCTGTGCTTCACGCCCGACAACCGGATCTAACTTATTGCCCCGGGCTTGTGCCGTCAAATCTGTACCATACTGGTCAAGTATGCTTTTGCCACGACTTGGCTTACGACCCGCCCTGCGTCCCCCGGGTTCAACAGATTCTTTGTCCGCATCATCAAACTGGCGATTGAGGAAATTTTCAAGCTCATTCAGAATACTGTCGATGTTGACCTTCATATCACGTAGCAGCACACTTGCACGCGAGTTCTTCTGGCTTAAAAGACTGTAGAGTATATGTTCTGTACCACAATAATCTTGGCCGTAGTCCTGCGCCACATCATAGGCCATACGCAGGGTCAGTTTTGCTGTTTCGCTATATCCTTTTGCACCCATATTTACGACGATGTTTTTTGGAGTCAATTTCAGTACCGTCTGCGCTTTGCTAAGCGTTACGCCTGCATCTTCCAATATTTTTCCGCCAAGTGAACCATCTTGCGCAAGCAAACCAAGGAGAAGATGCTCCGTACCGATATAGGCATCTCCAACGCCTCGAGCAATCGTCCCGGCGTGCGCCAAACTCTGCCGAGCATTTTCGGTTAAGTAACTTGCAAAATCTTGATAGTCAGGCTGCATACAATCTAGTGTACAAAATTAGCACTCGCCCGTCAAGAGTGCCAATCATCAGAATAATGAATCTGGAATTTTGAATCATGTGCGGCCGCTGGCCGCTGATATTCATCAGACGTAGCAATAGCGGAGAAGGATATAACTGATGGCGGCCATGCGTAGGATCCCGGCTCGAATGTTGTCATGTTTTACAACTCGCCCGGGAGGGTCAGGAGGCACTTAGCAAAGCGGTCGTGTCTCCTGGTTGTAAAAATGGACAGCATTCGACCGAGAGCCGTAGCCCTGGCCTGGTTTTGGTTCCAAGGTCTTTTGGCAGCAAAAGACCTTGGTCGCCTGCAGGCGTGAGAGCCTGCTTTTCTTCATTATTCCCCGTGTTCTTCGATAGCGTCGAGAAGTGAAGACTCAAGCTGCTCTTTTTTCTTAAGTTTCGGCTGCTTAGGAAGCTCTTTTACTTGCGCTTCGCCCTCAACGACTGCTTCTTTTTCCGCTTCAATATCAAGTTCATAGCCAACAAGCTTACTCGCCAAGCGGACGTTTTGACCACCACGGCCAATAGCTATGCTCAGTTGGTCTTCCGACACAAACACCTTAGCGCGCTTCGCGCCCTCGTCTATCACAACGCGATTAACCTTAGTCGGGCTTAAGGCGTTCATGATGTACTGCGCCGTGTCATCTGCAAAAACAATGATGTCAATCTTTTCCTGCTCGCCAACTTCACCCACCACAGCGTTTACGCGTGTACCGTGGCCACCCACGAAGGTGCCGACTGGGTCAACGCCAGGTACGGTACTGGCGACTGCAATCTTACTACGTACACCAGCTTCTCGAGCGATATTCTTTATTTCTACCGCACCAGCTTCGAGCTCTGGCACCTCAGCGCGGAACAGCCATTCCATAAACTGCGTATTACCGCGGCTGACGACAAGCTGCGGACCGCGTGGACCGCGCTCGACGTCTTTCAGAAAAACCTTGAGACGTTGGCTTGGATAATATCGTTCACCCTGTATCTGCTCACTCTTTGGCATAATACCCTGTGCCTTACCCAGCTCAAGCCGGACAATCACGCCCTCCACACGAGAAACCATGGCATTGATAACAGTACCTATCTTGTCCTCGTATTCTGCAAGTACTATCTCACGCTCTGCTTCGCGCAAACGCTGCAATATGACTTGCTTGGCCGTTTGTGCGGCTACCCGGCCGAAGGTAGTAACCTTTTCGTGCAGTTCGACAAACTCACCTATAGCTGTGTCCTTTTTAAGCTTTTTTGCATCATCAAGGCTAATTTCAAAGTCTTCGTCACCGACTTTTTCTACAACTTCTTTACTGACATAGGCGTCCACCTCGCCAGTGTGTAAATTCATGCTTACGCGCACTTCTTGTTCGCGGTCACCATAATCGCGACGATAGGCAGCTGCAAGTGCTTGCTCTACAACCTCTTTAACGGTATCTTCTGGCAAGTTCTTTTCTTCTGCGATCGCCTGGATAGCTACTGCTAGCTGTTTAAAATCCATATCCATTGGTTACTCCTTTCAGTATTTCCAATTTCATTTTCATGTACTCACTGTACGAAAAAAGCCGACCTGACGGCCGACCTTAACAATAGCAAGTATAGCATTTAAGAAGTAGCTAATCAAGCGTCATGTTAGACTATTAGAATGAATAAATCTGTCCAGCGTTTATATACACAGTTTCAGCCAGACAAATACGTACTTACGATACGACTGGATGAAGTTGCAATGCGGTTTTCTGGCAATGTCGTTATCTTCGGCAAGAAAGTTGGGCGGCCCAGTAGCCGGATCACGTTTCATGCAAATAGGGTAAAGGTTACCTCTGGTAAAATTACCGTCCGGGACAAAAAGGGCGAGCGTGAGCTAGCAGTAACACGTATAAATCATCATAAGTCACGGCAGGAAGTCCGCCTCCACACAGCTGGTATGGTCTACCCCGGGTTATACGAAATTTCCATGGAGTTTGAAGGCAGAATTACTGATGCCATGACAGGCATCTATCCGTGCTACTGGAAAGATGCGGATGGCAACGAGCAGAAACTGATTGCTACCCAGTTCGAAAGCCACCATGCCCGTGAAGCTTTTCCGTGCATAGATGAACCGGAAGCGAAGGCAACCTTTGCGCTTACACTCGAAACGGACGGCGAAGGCAGCGTGCTGAGCAATATGCCAGAGGATGAGAAAAGTCATACAAAAGCTGGAAAACGAACGACCGTGTTTCAAACCACTCCGCGTATGAGCACGTACCTCCTCGCATTTGTGACAGGCAAGTTGCACAAAAAGTCAGCCAAAACAAAATCTGGCGTGGAAGTTAGTGTTTGGGCTACGACTGTTCAGCCACCGGAGTCACTCGACTTTGCCCTCGACGTTGCAACACGGAGCATAGAATACTTCGAAGATTATTTTGGCGTGCCATATCCGCTACCCAAAGCCGATCACGTGGCACTGCCAGATTTCAGCAGCGGTGCTATGGAAAACTGGGGGCTTGTCACGTACCGCGAGCGCGTTCTACTTGACTACCCAGGTGAAACCAGCCAAAGCACTCGCGAATATATTGCCCTTGTGGTTGCCCACGAAACAAGCCATCAGTGGTTTGGCAACCTCGTCACTATGAAATGGTGGGATGATCTTTGGCTGAACGAGTCCTTTGCGAACATGATGGAGTATCAAGCCGTAAATGCAATGTTCCCAAAATGGCACGTCTGGAACCAATTTGTCGCGAGCGAGGGCTTAGCAGCGTTCCGACGTGATGCCAGCTACGGTGTTCAGTCCGTGCATGTCGACGTCCATCATCCAGATGAGATAAGCACACTTTTTGACGGTAGTATTGTCTATGCCAAAGGTGGAAGACTGTTGTACATGATGAAAAACTTCATCGGTGAGAAAGCTTTCCGCGAAGGCCTCAGCGAATATTTTAAAATGCACGCTTATAAGAACACGACCGGAAATGACTTGTGGAGCGCACTTTCCGCCGCCAGCGGCAAAAACGTCGGCGCATTTATGACCCCTTGGCTTACCCGCTCTGGCTTTCCTTTGGTGCACGTCGCGCAAGATGGTAAGGAAGTTGTTCTCACTCAAGAACATTTTCTGGACGACCCAAACAAAGCAGACAAAACTCGTTTCTGGCCGGTGCCCATTTTTTCAAATGAAGTGAACTCTCCAGAGGCGTTTGAATCATCCCAGGTGAAATACACACCTTCACAGGACATTCCTATATTCATCAACACGGACGCCCGCGGACACTACCTGGTTGACTACCAGGCGGAACGAACGAAACACCACATAGAACAGGACATACGGGAGCAATCGCTTTCTGAACCTGACCGTCTGATGTTGTTAAACGGCAGTGCCATGCTCGCGCGCGCTGGCTACCAAAACTACGGCGAAACACTTCAGCTGCTTCGCGCGTATTCCGAAGAGGCAAGTGAGCCAGTCTGGGACGTTATGGCACTTGTGGCTGCTGAGGTCAGGCGGTTCGTGGACCTCGATGAAACACTAGAGCCAAAACTGAAAGCTATGAGCCGTGAGCTCGTAAGAAAGCAAGTGAAACGACTCGGCTGGGAAGAAAAACCTCATGAATCGGTGGCAGACACAAAACTGCGCAGCCTTGTGCTCGGCCTTGGCGCATACGGCGAAGATGAAACAATCCTTACAAAATTGCGCGAGCTTTTTGCCAGTTATGTCAACGATCCGGCAGCCGTTCCTTCAGACCTACGAGCGCTCGTGATGTCAATAAATGTGAAGGAAGGTGACAAAAAAGCCGTAGAGTTTGTTCTAAACCTGCATGATACAACTCATAGTAGTGAACTAAAAGCCGACGCATGCGATGCTCTCACTGCCACGCGTGACCTAAAAGTAGCAGCACGCTTGCTATCCAGATTGAAAAACGGCAAGCTCATCAAGCCGCAAGATGTCGACCGCTGGCTCATTTACCTGCTACGCAACCGCTATACCCGTGATGTCGCATGGCAGTGGATGGTCGACGAGTGGGCATGGCTGCAAAAAACATTTGAAAATGACAAGTCCTACGATTATCTGCCCCGTTACGCAGCCAGTGTCATAAATACACGTGAATATGAGCAAAAATACCATGCTCTGTTCGACAGCAAACTCGACCAGCCCATGCTCACACGAAACATCACCATCGGCTTCGAAGAAATCACAGCCCGCCTTGCCTGGCTCGATCGCGACCTCCCTACCATACAAAAATTCTTTAAATAA
The DNA here is from genome assembly GCA_964425975.1 of uncultured Candidatus Saccharibacteria bacterium. Lineage (GTDB taxonomy): Bacteria > Patescibacteriota > Saccharimonadia > Saccharimonadales > UBA4665 > JAGXIT01. Next base: position 29,511 of record CAYROK010000009.1, on the reverse strand, counting down.
TATTATCTATACAGCTCGTAACTAAGAAGTCTGGCCCGAAAAGCTCAACGGCACCGAGGGTATATTCGCCATTGTAATTTTTTTGTGTCACGTATAATTCGGAGGCAAATCGCATTTGTTGAAGCTTTTTGGGAGTGATGTAGTCGAGGCCGCGGCCATGATGATCAGTTTTACGGTGTTTTACTTCGAAAAACGTGAGTGGGCCGTAGCGCCGCCAGCCAAGTTTCTTGCGTGCAATTATGTCTATTTCGGCTCGTTTGTGCTTCCAGTTTAGCTCCACCACATCATACCCCTGCGCTCGCAAGTATTCGGCCGCTACCCGTTCTGCTGCATGCCCAGTAGCATAATTTGTCATTCTTCTACTCCTGTCATCTTGAGTGAATGCGAAAGATCTTCCCTACTCGGATTTAACGTATCGATGAGAGCTTCCTTCCTGCGTCGAACCCAGCCCTTTATTTCCTTTTCACGAGCAATAGCAGCAAAAGGAGTATCTGTCTCTTCGTAATACAAAAGACATGCGCAATTATATTTTTTTGTGAAACCTTCGATGGCTTTGCGCTGGTGCTCCCAAACACGCCTTTCCAAATCATTCGTTACACCAGTATACAGTACCGACCTCGACGGGTTTGTCAGTATATAGACATAGTACGACCTCATATAGTTCATCATAACAGATGAAGAGATTCTTCGCTGTGCTCAGAATGACAGGGTAAGCTTTTCGGGTCATTCTGAATCCGCTTAACGGTGGACGAAAGATCTCTTAAGTATAGTCAAATGAGAGATTCTTCGCTGCGCTCAGAATGACAACCCACCGGTCGCATGTGTCATCCTGAACGAAGTGAAGGAACTTCTCTAATAAGCGTCTTTCTGGCTAAGAAAGTACGCACGGATTTAAATGACTTGCGATGTATTTCAGTGACGCCGTATTGTTCCAGGGCAGCAATATGTTCGGCCGTGCCGTAGCCGACATGGTTTTCGAAACCATATCTGGGAAACCGACGCGAAATGTTGCGCATGAAACTATCACGAGCAACCTTAGCAATGATACTTGCGGCGCTGACCTCTGGAAAAGCGTCATCAGCTTTGATTATTGCTTTGATGTTTGTAATGTTGAGCCCGGTTTCATTTGCAAAGAAATTGTAGTTCCCGTCTACGATGATTTCATCGTAGACTATGCATGTTTTATGCAGTTCTTTCATCGCTCGGAGCATGGCGAGCCGGACTGACTTTGTAAGACCCAGCTTATCAATTTCACCTGGGGTAACCCAACCAACACCGTATGCCTTCACCTGGGATCGAATTTCAACGTCAAGCTTCTCGCGCTGTTTGCGGCTAATTTTTTTACTATCGCGCAGTCCCATAGGTTCTTCCTCTAAGCCATCGAGCACTACGGCAGCAGCCACAAGTGGACCCGCCCAACAGCCCCGCCCTACTTCGTCCAGACCGACCGTAACCATTGACCAGCCTTGTAGCCTATATAAAATACTAGCGAACCGGTCGTATTCGCAACCAAATCCCAAGATGTGTCTGCAACTCCTTTTCGCATATGGCCAGCCCAGAAAAGCATCACTTCGAAAAGCTCATTCATAACCCCAAGTGTACAAACTAGCACAAAGAGACTGATGATTTCTTGAAACATCGTCGGTTGCCATTTTTTTACTCGTACGATGTATAGCCACAGAAAGCCGGTAAACAAACCACCCCCGACCAGATGGGTCATGTATTCAGTTTGCTGCCCGTGTACAAGCGGTGAGGGCAAAAAATATGAGCAGAAAAAAAGCATACATGCCACCACGAGAAGCCACCGCTCTTTCGGGTGTGAGCCGAATGTTTTTTCAAGCAGTATATAAACTACGCATGGCACGATCACCGAAATAACGAAGCTAAGCATAGATTTAGTATATAACAACGCCCGGTTTTACCCGGGAGTTGCACGTTATAGAAAATTGATTTGACTTAGATCAAGCTTCGGTTGCTTTGTGAGCTTCTTCGACGGCCTTTTGTTTTGCGGCTAGCTCGGCTTCTCCGGCTGCTTTTTCGGCTGCTTTTGCTTCAGCTTCTTTTGTTGCTGCCTCTTTGGCTTCTGCTTCTGCCTTTTCAGCTTCGAGGTCACGAACGTCGTTTACTGCCTGGCGGTCGAAATCAACGCCGGTCAGGCGAGCGGACTTACCGGTAAGTTTGCGCATATAACTAAGATTGTTACGGCGAACTTTGCTACGCTTGGTAACTTCCACTTTTAGAACAAGTGGGCTGTGGAGCAAAAAGCTTTTTTCTACCCCGATACCGCTCGCAATACGGCGAACCGTGATGCGACTGGTATGACTACCCGTCCGGTCAGTACGGATCACGAGACCCTGAAAAATCTGGACGCGCTCTTTGTTACCTTCGCGAATTTTTTGGTGGACTTTGACAGTGTCGCCAGAGCGCACGTCTACCACTGCGCCCTTTTTGAAGGATTGCTCCAACTCTTTGATGTATTCCATATTTGTAAGATTGTACCCTAAATTACCCCTGAAATCAACACCTGTGTTATCTTTGCTAAGCACACCCCGATGTTCAGCCAACGACGCGGAAGACTTCATCGAGAGTGGTACGGCCGGCGACGACGTGCAGGATTGCATCTTGAAGCATGGTGCGCATACCGCTGGCTATGGCGGCTGCTTCGATTTCTTGTGCAGACAGAACATGGTCATGTGTTTCGAGAAGCTTACGGATTTCGCCGGTCATAACGAACTGCTCACGAACGGCTATTTGCCCCTTGAAACCATATGGATTATCTGACGAGCTGCCTGGTTTATATAGTTTGAGGCCAGCAAGACTTGGCCGCTCGATGCTTGAGGGCAGTGTTTCAATCACTTTCTGGATAGTTTGGAGTTCGGCGGGGCTCGGGTCATACGGTTGTTTCGTGGCATCGTCGAGCTGGCGAATGAGCCTCTGTGCCATAACAAGTCGTATTGCAGACACAAAAAGTGGATTTACGCCTATGACATCGCTCAGGCGAGTGAGCGAAGCGGCGGCTGAAGATGCGTGAAAAGTCGCAAGTACAAGGTGGCCAGTCAGGCTGGCTTGGAGGGCGGTGCGTGCGGTGTCATTGTCTCGAATCTCACCCACCATCACAATGTCCGGGTCTAGTCGCAAAATTGCGCGAAGTTTATCGGCGAAGGAGCCATCATTGCCTGATTCGGTTGATTTGATGGGTATCTGGGTGATGCCCTCGAACTGGTACTCTACAGGGTCTTCGACCGTAATAATTTTGCGTTCATCACTCGCCAAACTATTAAGTATGGAATACAGCGTTGTTGTTTTGCCCGAGCCGGTTGGCCCAACTACCATAACAAGTCCGCTTGGCTTTACGATGATATCGTCAACCACTTTGCGCTGGTCGGGAAGCAGCCCCAAACGATCAATATTGTACATAGCGCGGTCCATGTTGAAAAGACGCATTACGACATCCATGCCGTGTATGGTCGGGACTGTCTCGAGTCGCACATTGACATCTACTTCCGTTTCGTCGGCCATTTTTACTCTCTGGGCTATGTGACCTTGCTGGGCGTAGTCGGCATTTGTACTCACGTTGCCAGCACTCGCTATCGCACCGATCAAAACTCTATACTTGTCAGGTTCGAGCTGCGCAACGGGGTGCAAAACACCATCTATGCGAAGCCGTATGCGTGCATTGTCCCGTTGCGTCTCTAGGTGAATATCGCTAGCATTTAGACGGTGCGCCTGACTCACAAGATAGGCCAGCATATCGTCTGCTTTGACCTGCTGTAGCATTTCAGATACTTCTGCAACCAATTTTTCACTACCGTTATCTTTGATGGAAATATCTTGGTACACCACCTGTTGCGGCGGATCGTACAGATTCATGTAGTCACGAAAGCCAGCTTCAGAAATAAGCGTAAAGGCCACTTTCTGATCAGTAAAATGTCCCGTTAGAGCATTCATGGTTTGCTGAGACGTTGTGGTTGTTATGCCAAACAAAATGTTGCTGCGATCTACCTGTAGCGGGACAATCCTGTACTGCCGCATTTGCTCGTTGGTCAGTATGTCTTTGAACAGCGTCTTATCCTCTGAGCCAGAGGTGTCAGTGTATGAAACATGCAATACTTCAGCACGACGCTCCGTCGAACGCTCTTCAGTAACACGCGCTTCGTCTGCGCTAACGCCAACGGTCGAGAAATCCCCACTCATATAGCGCCATTATACCTGCTTATGGTTGGAGAAAAAAGTGCTGAGTGGGTATCATGAGAGCATATGAGAAATCTGCCAAAGGATATGCGAAATATTGTCCTGATTGTTCACGATATACGAAGTACTCATAATGTTGGTAGTCTCCTCCGTACAGCTGAGTGTTTCGGGGTGAAAAAATTGTATTTTACCGGCTACACTCCATATCCAAGTTTTGATTTAGACGATCGGTTGCCGCACATCTACCGGAAGTTGAGCGCACAAATTCAAAAAACAGCCCTCGGAGCGGAAAATCTCGTACCTTGGGAGCATAGTGACAAAATCGAACCCCTCTTAAAAACGCTTAAGTCAAAAAACTATAAAATTATAGGATTGGAACAAAATGCAAAAAGCATCGATATTTCGTCTTGGATGCCTTCAGACAAGATAGCGATTTTACTTGGGCGCGAAGTTGAAGGTATTGAGCCAATACTCTTGGAGCAATGTGATATCGTAGTCGAGATCCCACAATTTGGCCAGAAAGAGTCATTAAATGTTGTGCAAGCCGCAGCAATTGCACTCTATCAGGCGCGCATTGCAGATATGTCATAATGGTGCTATAATTCTTAAGCTAGTACTACACAAATATGACACTCACAAAAACAAAACCTCGGAAAGCTACTGTTGCCGTTCGTAAGCGCACTGCCGCTCATCATCAGCATAGCCACCGTTACAAACAAGCCTATTGGCCGTATCTACCGATAATTGCCATCATGATGTTCGGTCTTGCTTTAAACAACTGGATGGGAACATCTGGCAGAAATGTGCTTGGATATGCAACAAATATGAGCGTCGCGGGGCTTCTAAGCGGTACAAATGTCGAGCGAAATGCAAATAATCTTGGTAATCTGGCGCTGAGCGCTACCCTGAACCAGGCCGCTCAGAACAAGGCCAACGATATGGTTGCGCGGGATTACTGGTCACACAACACTCCTGACGGGCAAGCTCCTTGGACATTCATAACAGCGGTCGGCTATAGCTACCAGACTGCCGGCGAAAACCTTGCGTTTGGTTTTACGGCCTCCTCCGACACCATAACCGGCTGGATGAATAGCCCCGGACATAGAGCAAATATTTTAAACTCCTCATTCAGCGAGGTTGGTTTTGGGGTAGCAAACTCGCCAAATTACGTCGGCAATGGACCACAAACGGTCGTTGTTGCTATGTACGCGCTGCCCATCGGTGGGTCACCTCCGGCCGTGCCTACGCCAGCTCCGTCCCCAGCGCCTGCACCAGCACCAACAGCTGCCCCTGCGCCTACACCTGCACCAAAACCGGCACCAAGCGCATCTAATAACTCAGGTGGTGGATCGCCCCAACCAACTCCCCCCGCAGAGTCCCCCATAGCAGAGCCCACACCATCTCCTGAACCAGTTGCAGCCTCACCGGTTACAAAGCAGGGCGATAGTGATGCCGTAGCTAAATCAGCCGACGAAACAGTTGCAGCAAAAAACACACCAAGGCTCCATACTATTGCAGCAACAAACGTAGGTTGGAGCCAATTTGCTGTGAGTATGTTAGCATCTGTTGCACTACTTGCATTTTTACTTCGACACAGTTTTGCCTGGCACAAGGTACTTGTGAAGGGTGAAAAGTTCATTGTGCGCCATCCGTTTCTGGACATTATTTTTGTCGCAGTAGCAACACTTGGGTTCATTTTGCTTCAGTCTTCAGGAACCATTCGCTAGCGTTACTGTAGCTTGACGTTTTCAGGCCCAACTAGTTCGCTCAGTTCTGCGACAATGTCTGGATTTGCTTGTACGAGCGTAGGCAGTCTTACTGCTTGCTTCGAGGATTCTGAACCCAGGACAAGAATAACCTCATGCATACCAACCGTTTTATCCACTATTGCTTTGAGCTGAGATAGTAAGTTCGTATCTTCGCTACTGGGTAGGCGGATGTACAGCTTGGGGGTTTTTGAAAGCTCTGTTTTTTCGGCGGCCGAGGTAGGCTTAAGGGCTGTTTTTTTCGCAGTTTTGGTTGGTTTTGGTACACGCGCCTTGCGACCAGTTGCCTGATATGCTGCCGCTTGCTCATGAGTAACTTCACGCGCATCGTCCACCATAAGTTTTACTTCTTCTCCAGGCTTTCCGTCTCTCCCTCGGGTACTAATTTTACCTCGTATGAGCACCACCCGGTCTCGCTCCCATAGGCCAACAGTCTGCTGGTAGGCTGACGGAAAAAGGACAACCTCTATTTCGCCGTACTCATCTTCTAGTTTCACGAAGGCCATTTTCTGACCATTTTTAGTTGTTATTTCACGCGATTCCGCCACGCTGCCGCCTATGACCACCGCTCGGCCGTCATGTTCTGGTTTGAGTACATTTAACGGGGTAGTTTGTTCAGCCAGAAACGCACTGAAAGCTTGAAGTGGTTGCTGACTCAAATATAGTCCGAGTAGTTCACGTTCCCACAGGAGTAATTCACGAGAATTATGTTTCTGGTCAGGTGCTTCGAGTTTAAGGGTTGGCTTGGCGGTAATCACATCGTCCACAAGCCCCCCAAACAAGTCGGTTTGGCCGCTTGCTTTTTCTTTTTGCAATCGCTGGCCAAAAGCAAGTATGACATCAAGATTATGCAACAGTGTTGAGCGATCATGAAACGCGTCAAACGCACCAGATCGGGCCAAACTTTCGAGTGCTTTACGGTTGACAACACGTAAGTTCACGGCCGAAACAAAATCTTCAATCGATCCAAAGTGAGCACTTTCGCGGGCACGAATGATTTCCTCAACAGCCCCTGTACCAACATTTTTAATTGCGTTCATGCCAAATCGAATAGCGTTCTTGTCCTTTATAACCGCAAATTCACCGAAAGATTCGTTCACATCGGGCGGCAGCACGGCTATACTCATCTTTTTACACTCAGTTATTTCGATAGCGAGACGGTCGGTGTCATCATAGTCGCTTGTCATAACTGCTGCTATGAAAGCCGCAGGATAGTGTGCCTTCAGGTAGGCCGTCTGATATGCTATCAACCCGTAACATGCTGCATGCGACTTATTGAAACAATAAGCAGCAAAGTCTTCAAGCTGCTTCCATAACGTGTCAACTAGGTTCCGGTCGGCGCCCACGGTTTTCACCGCTCCCTCAATAAACTCTGCTTTCATTTTTGCCAGCATTTGGGGGTTTTTCTTTCCAATAGCTTTGCGCAGTGTGTCCGCCTGCCCGCCCGTAAAACCGCACATATCTTTACTTATCTGCATGACTTGTTCCTGCATGACAATGACTCCGTACGTGCTTTCCAGTGCTGGCTTCATGGCTGGGTGAAGGTAGGTAATCTGCTTTTTACCGTGTTTACGAGCGATAAAGTCCTCTATCCACTGCATTGGCCCTGGACGGTACAGCGCAACCATAGAAATAATATCCTCAAACGAGTTTGGCTGGAGCTCTTTGAGGTAGCGTTTCATACCAGCCGACTCTAGCTGAAATACGCCAGTTGTATCGCCTCGACTGAGCAGCTCGTACGTTTTTGCGTCATCCAAGGGAATAGTGTTTATGTCGATATCATCGCCATATACTTTTCTGATAATACGAAGTGCATTTTTTATGATAGTAAGGTTAGATAGACCGAGAAAGTCCATCTTGAGCAGCCCGAGTTCCTCTATGGGGCCCATAGGATACTGGGTAGCAATGACCCCTTTTTGCGCCATTTCAAGCGGCACAAACTTTACAATATCATCTGGCGCTATCACCACGCCAGCGGCATGAACGCCGTGACTGCGTACGGTGCCTTCGAGCGTTATAGCATAATCAATTACTGTTTTGCTTGTTTCGTTGGTTTGGTATTCACGACTCAGGTCTACATCGTCCACGATTGAGTTAGCGAGCGGTATGTGGCGGCCTTGGACTGGCTGTGGAATCATTTTGGCCAGACGGTCAGCCTCGGTATAGGGCACTTGGAGCACGCGTGCAACATCGCGCACTGCGTTACGGGCAAACATCCTACCAAAAGTTACGATGTTTGCTACGCGATTTTTGCCATATTTCTCCACACAGTACTGAATAACCTCATCGCGCCGAGTGTCCTGAATATCTATATCGACGTCGGGCATCGAAATACGGTCGGGGTTAAGAAAGCGCTCAAACAAAAGATCATATGCAAGCGGATCAAGTTCGGTTATTTTTAGGGCATATGAAATGATTGATCCAGCCGCACTCCCTCGACCAGGTCCAAACACAATTCCTTGGTCTTTGCCCCAATTTATGAAGTCCTGGATGATAAGAAAGTAACCGTCAAAGCCCATTCTTTCAATAATTCCCAGCTCATACTCAGCGCGTTCTATGACATTTTGCGGTATGTTCTTTCGCGCTTCAGAGATTGTCATAGTAGTCGAATCTTTTTCAGAAACGCCGCCGTAGCGCCAAGCCATACCACGAAACGCTAGTTTGTCGAGGTATGTTTTTTCTGTTTCGCCTTTTGGTACCGGAAATTTTGGAATGAGTATCTTCCCGAGGTCTATGTTGAGTTCGCAGCGCCCAGCAACGGCTTTAGTGTTGAAAATTACTTCTGGATGATTCTGGCTCCAGCGATCAATCAGCTGATCGGGCGGAATAACATGCAACTCATAGTCCTTCAGTGACATACGTTTTTCGTCGGCTAGGAATGCTCCGGTACCAACGCACAGCAGGATTTCATGCGCATCTTGGTCGTCGTGTTTCAAATAATGAGCATCGCACGTTAGCACTACTGAGATATCAAGCTCTTCACTCAACTTGAAAACACCATCATTTACTCGTTTCTGTTCGACGCTATGACTGGGGGCTTCTGGATGACCGTGATCTTGTACTTCTAGGTAATATCTGTCACCAAAAACTTTTTTGTACCATGCAGCAACCTCTTTTGCTTTTGCATAATCATCATTTTTTAGCGCATCTCCAATCTCCCCACTAAGACATGCACTAGTAGCAATGAGCCCCTCGTTGTACTGTTCTAACAAATCATGGTCTATACGCGGGAAATAGTAGTAGCCATCAAGGTTCGCAATGGTGCTCAAACGCATGAGGTTCTGATAGCCCACATCATTCATCGCTAAAAGCACAAGGTGATACCGGTTTTTGTCTTTTGCCGGGTCTTTGTCGGTGTGTTTGCGTGATGCGACATAGGTTTCAATACCGATAATGGGTTTGATTTCCTGCGCAATGCACTCTTTATAAAACTCTATCGTTCCGCTCAGCGTGCCATGGTCTGTCATGCCAACGGCGCACATGCCCTGCTCTTTCACAAAACCGACAAGCTCGGGGATTTTTGTAAGGCCGTCGAGCAAACTATACTGCGTATGATTGTGCAGGTGCACATAGTCTGCGGCTGTGACCGCGACCGATTTTACCTGGGATTGCGTTTTCTTATCTGTCACCTTCACCTCATTAGCCAACACTTATTCCCTAGCTGTCATGCTGAGTCCGCTAGCCAGCGGACGAAGCATCTTCTACTACCTCAGAAGATCCTTCACCCGGCATTCAACGAATTCAGTATGACACCCTCCGTTATCTAGCTAGATTATACCGTAAGCACTCAACTGCCCACAGTTTCACTTTTACAACGAAACTATGCCTTTGCCGTGCGATAAATTTGGTGGTTATTTCTTCAGGTAGTTGCGGAGGTTTTCTACGGCTTTGGTGGCTTCTGCGATAGCTTTTTTGAGATCTTTGTCTTCCGCTTCGCCGTCGTGGAGGCTTGAAAGCATTTCGCGGGCTTTATCTTTGGCTTTTTGGCCTTTGTTGACAGCATCATCAAAGGACTTCTTCCCCTTACCGCGAAGGTCGCCAAATTTATCACCGGCTTCCGATAGAACATCACCCAATTCAGTGTGAAGTTTCTTTAGTTCTTTTTCTGCAGCAGTATACGTTTCGACCGCTTTTTCTTTAATATCATCGCGGGTTTCTTTCCCGCTTTTGGGGGCAGTCAAAATCCCGGCGACGTACCCGGCTACAGCACTCAATGCTGCACCAATTGCAACTCTTTTTGCGGTACCATTGGATTTTTTCGACATACTTACTTCCCCTTCTTTACTTTTGTCATAAACTTTATAACTTGTGCAAATGAACGCAGCATACTCGCTGATGTTATGTTTTGACGTATGTTGCTAACGGTGGCTTCGGCTGAGTCAACCAACTGCTCTCCCCTGTCAGCAATTTGACGAAGAGTTTTGATAAATTTTATTAGAAACACACCAGCAACTATGCTAATGATAAGTGATATAAAAAGCGCAATACTCAAAATAATAACAAGAACTTGAAGTGCAGTGTCAGTACTCATATTCCCACTATAGCATCATTTGGACGACGACAACAGTGTGCTCGCTCACATTTCTTTGAGCAGTTTCTCTAAATGTTCTCGGAGCGGTACGCCTAAATCTTTATGGCGCAAACCAAATTCGACTACTGTCATAAGGTACTCGAGCTTATCGCCAGTGTCATAACGGCGACTGTTCTGCATGAGACAACCATAAAACTGATGGCCATCTTTCAGCATAGGGTCAACTAAACTCGTTGCAACATAAAATTCTTCGCGTGAGGGTAGATTTGTGAGCCCGCTTTCAATATATTTCAGTACTGCTGGATCAAAAAGATAGCTGCTAACCTGGGCGTAGTTTGACGGTGCCGCTTCGCGCCCCGGCTTCTCGACCATCCCATTCATTTTGAGTACACCATCTCGTACTTCTTCTCCTGCGAGTATGCCGTAACGTTCAAACTCTTTGTCGGTACTCACGCGCATACAGGTGGCTATGCTGCCGCCTAGTTCATTATACAAATCGATCATTTGCTTGAAGGTATTTGGTTCAGAAACCACCAGGTCGTCTGCATATACAAAAATAAATGGCTCGTCGCTTATGAGATGAGCTGCATTTGAAATAGGTGTCGCGTTGCCATATGGCCCTTTTTGCCGGACATAAATGAAGTTTGCCATGTTGGCAAGATCTTCCATTTCCTGAATATAGTGAGCTTTTTTGGGTCCGCCGGCGCGTATGTTTACCAGTAAGTCTTCGTTTGGTACGTCAAAATGATCTTCGATCGCACGCTTGCTGCTACTCCCAACAATTATTATGTCCTTTATGCCCGCCGCGACAAGATCCTCCACCGCATACTGAATAATCGGTTTGTCGATAAGCGGTAGCATTTCCTTCGGCATAGCCTTCGTTTGTGGTAAAAACCTTGTGCCAAAACCAGCTGCCGCTATCACTGCTTTTGTTACTTTTTTCGTTTCAGCCATGAGAATCCTCCGTTACGGTTTCGCTGAACTTATTATATACCCAACTGTTTCTTTATGAGTTCTGTGGCCAGGCCCGGGTTTGCTTTGCCCTTGCTCGCTTTCATAACTTGACCGACGAGAAAACCGATGGCTTTCATTTCTCCGCCCTTAACGTCATCGGCCGCTTTCGGATTTTCGCTCAGTACTTGACCCACAATTTCTGCAATAGCACCCTCGTCACTTACCTGCAGCAGGTTTTTGGATTCTGCAATCTTCTGGGGATTTTCACCCGTTTTTAACACGTCGTCGAGTACATCTTTTGCAGCCGTAGAACTGAGTTTGTTTTCAGCCACCATTTGACTGAGCGCAAGTAGGTTTTTCACCTGGGATGAATATTTTTCCTCTATTGAGTTCACCTGGTCGTTGTTTTCTTCCTCCCCCTCTGCAATAGGTCGCAGTAGCCAAAATGCAACCCTCTTTGCGTGCTCGGCACCGGCATCGTCATAGATTTCTCCAACAACTTTGGCGACAGCAGGATCAACAATAACGTCTTCGATTGTTTTCGCATCTAAGCCCATGTCTGCAAACTTCGCACGAAATGCGCCTGGCAGCTCTGACATGTTTGCAGCGATTTTTTCTACATATTCATCGCTTAAGACAACCGGCGGTATATCTGGGTCTGGCATGTAACGGTAGTCGTGTGCGTCTTCTTTCGAACGTTGACTGAAAGTTTGTAATTTCGTATCATCCCAACCGCGAGTTTCCTGGGCAATAGCTTCACCTTTTTCGACCAGGCCTATTTGGCGCTCTACTTCGTATTCTACTGCTCGCTCAACACTCCGAAAGCTATTGAGATTCTTGGTCTCCGTGCGAGTGCCGAGTGTGCTAGTTTTACTGACGCTGACATTCACGTCGAAACGCATATTTCCATAGTATAGATTTGCCTCGGAGACTTCGGCATAACGCATGCGCAGCCAGAGCTCCCGGGCGTAGGCTTTTGCCTCGGACGAGCTATGCATATCCGGTTCACTGACGATTTCGAGCAGTGGCGTACCGGCTCGGTTGAGGTCAACGAGGCTATAATCTGCCCCGACAGGGTGGGTGGATTTGCCTGCATCTGCTTCCAAATGAGCGCGCGTTATTCCTATGAGTTTTTTTTCTCCGTCAACGACTACGTCGACATGTCCGCCTAAAATGATGGGCTCATCGTACTGGGTTATCTGATACCCCATGGGTAGGTCAGGGTAAAAATAATGCTTGCGATCAAATTTGCTAAACCGTTGCGGTTCGGTGCCGAGTGCAAAGGCTGCGCGGCTAGCCAACTCAACGGCTTTTTCGTTTAGTACAGGGAGCGCGCCGGGTAGACCGTAATCGATGTGATTGACGAGCGTGTTGGGTGTAGCCTCGCGAGCGTCGTTATCGGCGCCGCTAAAAAGTTTCGTCTTTGTTTTAAGCTGGACATGGCATTCTATGCCAATTGTAACGATGTACTTTTGGCGAATATTTGGAGTTAGCATCTCGGCTCCTTTTGTGGCCATTGAATCATGTAGCATGAATCATGAATCATGAAGAATTCAGCTCTTTGAAACATAATTCGTAATTCATTATTCATGATTCTGCTCATAAAGCCCCCAGGTCCTTCAGCGCTGCTTTTATACCAAGGAGTGCATCTTTCACATCTCGTTCTTTGAGCTTAATGTCGTTCTCATGTACAAGCTTGTTACGCAGCTTATGGCCAAACCATACGTCGTCGTTATATTTTATGTCGCGCTGAGCGGCTACAAGCCGTTCACCCATAGTCTTACCCTTAAAACGACGATCTTTCAGAGCTCGATCAAGCAGTTTGTCTGCATCGATGATAGCAAGCGGCCAAGTTGCCTTGTCCTTCAAAAGCCCTTGTAGCTCTTTCCACTTTTTATCGTAATATGCGGTATTGAATCCGCGTCCACGACGAGCGACCAAGCCCGCCATACCTACCAAGAGCAAAATCAAAACACCTGCACTGACTGCTAGCAATGTTGAATTCATCAAATCATTCATGCCACCACCTTTTCCGCGGCCGCCGCAAACTCGAGTAGTTGGCGGTCATGTTTTTGTGCGGCAATAATCTGCAATCCAACTGGCATGCCCTCTCCAACTGCACAAGGAATACTAATGGCCGGAACTCCAACCATGCTTGGAGCAACCGTCATCATATCTACCAGATACATTTTGAGTGGGTCGTCTACGTTTTCGCCAATAGTAAAAGCGGTATTTGGTGCGACAGGCCCGACAAGAAAATCGACATCGTTGAGTACAGCCTCAAATTCGTTCATCAGCTTGGTGCGGACGGTTTGGGCTTTTTTATAGTATGCGTCGTAGTAGCCGCTACTCAGAACATAGGTACCGATCATAATGCGCCGCTTTGCTTCACGACCAAATCCCATTTGGCGAGTCCGGGTGTAGCTATCAGAGAGGTTTTGAGCATCCCCGGTGAAATGCCCATATCGCTGTCCGTCGTGACGAGCCAGGTTGCTACTAACTTCTGCTGGGCATATAATATAGTAAACGGCCAGAGCAAGTGGCAGCGAAGGCAGGCTGACTTCGCGTACATCGGCACCTGCGTCACGCAGCTTTTGAATGGCTTGTTCTATGGCAGTCCGAATATCGTCATCGAGTCCTTCACCCATCCACTCTTTGATGACGCCGACCTTTTTATTTTGTAGTTGGTATACGGTAGATGGTAGCATGGCGGTCGCTGATTGTTGATCGTTGCTTGTTTGTTCAGTACCGGTCGCTGATAGCTGCTCGTTGGCAGTATTTAGTGTATAGCCCTCTGGATCGCGGGGAATAGTGGTGCTATCGAGCGCGTCGGAGCCGGCCATAACATCAATAACAAGTGAGGCGTCTTCTACGGTCCGGGCAAACGTGCCGACCGTATCGGTGCTGCTCGCCATGGCAACAATACCGGAGCGCGACATGAGACCATACGTCGGCTTGTAACCGACACACCCGTTGTAGCTTGCCGGCTGTCGAGTCGAACCTCCGGTGTCAGTGCCGAGAGCAAATGGTGCCATTTGAAGCGCAACAGCTACGGCCGAGCCGCCTGACGAACCGCCCGCCACTTTCGCTTTGTTACGTGCATTGCTCGTCGTAAAAAAGTCACTGTTTTCGGTACTTGCGCCATGAGCAAAAGCATCAAGATTTGCCTTTGCCACACAAATTGCGCCTTCTGCTTCAAGTCGTTCAATCACTGTCGCCTGGTACGGGGCAGTGAACCCTTTCAGTATATTGCTGGCGGCCGTGGTCTCCGCCCCAAAAACAAGGTAGTTGTCTTTGGCTATAAACGGCACGCCTGCCAAGCGCCCGACTTTCACCCCATTTGCCACTTTTTCATCTATAGATTTCGCCCGGGAACGCGCCGTGGCTTCGAGCGTGGCGATGATAGCCTGGTACTCGGCATGTTGCTGGATGGCCGTGAGACTTTGCTCGACGAGATCGGCTGCTTTTACCTTTCCAGTATTTACGTCTGCTGCTAGGTCGGCTATTGGTGCCCAGCTCATCCGATCATCCTTTTGACCTTCAGCTGGTTCTTTTCGACTGCGGGCACGTTTTTGAGCAAATCTGCCGGCGTATAGCCGTAGTCTTTTACTTCGTCTTTGCGCATGACGTTCGTAAGCCCCGTAACCTGATTTGTCGGCTCCAAACCCGAAACATCCACAGAGGAAAGCTGTTCGACGTAACCGAGAATGGCGCTAAGCTCTCCGGCAAAAGCATCTACTTCCTCTTCAGAAAGAGAAATCCGCGCAAGCGCGGCCAACTTTAAAACATCATCACGAGACAACTTCGCCATTTAC
Organism: uncultured Candidatus Saccharibacteria bacterium; assembly: GCA_964425975.1. Lineage (GTDB taxonomy): Bacteria > Patescibacteriota > Saccharimonadia > Saccharimonadales > UBA4665 > JAGXIT01. The sequence continues at coordinate 14,254 of CAYROK010000009.1, read as the reverse complement.
CCTTAGTATAGCAATTTCTTAATTCGACAGAAAGCTATTTATTTTTTTCGTGTGATATGCTATAATATATGCATGGACATGCCCGGTTCTCCTTTACCATGCACGTCGTATACTTCACCGCCTACTAGCACGCGTGAAAGTTTGACAGCAGGGGTATATGATCACCTCGGATGTCCTGAGTTTACAATTGGGAGCGAGATTGAAATAACCCTTTCATCTTTCCGTGATATAAAAAATGCACCTGTACCGACGGGAAGCCTAATGTCTACACTGAAGAAGCACGGCTTTCATTATGGCAACGAAGAGTTATATGAGATAATATCAGCCCCTTTTCGGCACCCGAGATCACTTTTACTAGCTCATGCCGCACTGATTGAGGAGGGTATATTGCCTACTTCAACGAATGGAGATGCGCCTCAGCATGTTAGTATTGGGGCACCTGAGGTGGAAAATGCATATCGTAGCCACCATACGATACTAGACTTAATCACTATATTACGCATCACCGAACAAATGGGCGCAAGTACCTCATCGCGGTTACTTTCGGCTACCGAATCATGGGACAAATGGGGCCGCTTTAAACCAAGCCTTACATGGGGTGCCCGCGGGATTGCAGGTGTCAGTGTTGACCTGCCGCCTGATCCTAAATATTCAAAATGGGTTGGCAGTAATTTTCGTATCGAGTATAGAACCCCAGCATATAAATCTCAAGAGCAGCAAGGTCAAACTTTTGATACACTCTATTTCCTGACTCGGGCAGTTTTAGCTCCAGCGAAAGGGGTAGATAAATTGGCATTTGAGCTGTTGGTTGAAGGTGCAGAAATGTTGTTAAAAGGTGGCGCGAAACCGTTGCAGGCATTTGGAGACATAGGAAACGCAACAAATCCAGACGATTTGCATGAAGCATGGAAGACATTAGGAAGAGATCGTTTCAACGAATACATGAAACCGTATGCTGATCGACTTAGCGCCACTGGAATAAATGATGTGCTAAAACAACGAATAAAAGCTACTACCTCCGCAATAGCTGAAGAGCTGGGCATGGCTGTCTAGACCTTTGACTTTAGTTCAGAAATAAGGTCGCGGAGTTCGGCGGCCTGCTCGAACTGGAGGTTTGCGGCCGCAAGATCCATTTGGGCGCTCAGGTCTCTGATGAGTGACTTGTATTCGTCCTTTGGAATTTTCTTGAGGTCGAATTTCGCGCGCTTGGCTTCCTCTGGGAGGTCGGTGTTCATACGGTCTTCGACGGCGCGGTTTATGCCCGTGGGTGTTATGCTGTGTTCTTTGTTATAGGCATCTTGGAGACTTCGACGCCTAGTGGTTTCGTCTATGGTCTGCTTCATGCTTTTTGTGACACTGTCTGCATACATAATTACCCTGCCTTCTACATGACGGGCAGCCCGGCCTACCGTCTGGATGAGAGCCTGCGCAGAGCGTAAAAAACCCTCTTTATCTGCGTCCAGAATAGCAACGAGCGACACTTCGGGCAGGTCGAGTCCCTCACGGAGCAAGTTTATACCTACAAGGACATCGTATACACCCAGCCTTAGGTCGCGAAGTATGTCCGTACGGTCAAGTGTGTCGACGTCGCTATGCAGATACGCTACCTTTATGTTTAGGTCTTTGAGATATTCGGTCAGATCTTCGCTCATCCGCTTGGTTAGTGTCGTGACAAGCACGCGCTGACTTTTTGCGATGGTTTCTCGGATTTCGGCAATCAAATCATCTATTTGACCCTCGGTTTTACGTACTTCTATAGGTGGGTCGAGCAAGCCTGTTGGACGAATAACTTGCTGGGCGGGCGCAGGGCTACGTGTCAGCTCAAACTCAGCTGGTGTAGCGCTTACATAGACAACTTGGTTCATATGGCGTTCAAATTCGGTAAACATGAGGGGCCGGTTATCGAGTGCACTCGGCAAGCGGAAGCCGTGCTCCACAAGCACTTCTTTACGAGCACGGTCGCCATTGTACATCCCCCGCACCTGAGGGATGGTCATGTGACTTTCGTCGACAAGCATGAGGAAATCGTCGGGAAAATAGTCGAGCAATGTAGCGGGCTGTTCGCCCGGTTCCCGGTTCGTTAGGTAACGGCTGTAGTTTTCAATGCCTTTCACGAAACCCGTTTCTTCCATCATTTCCAAATCAAATCGAGTACGTTGCTCAAGACGCTGGGCTTCGAGTAGTTTGCTCTGCGAACGGAATTCGTCCAGACGAACTTGTAACTCCTGCTCAATCTGCCCGATTGCTACCTTTAGCTTGTCCTGTGGGGTAACATAGTGGCTGCTAGGGAAAACTTTGTAGCTGTCGAGGTTTGCCATAATTTCACCGGTGAGAGGATCAATTTTAGTAATTCTTTCGACTTCATCACCAAACATATCTATGCGATAAGCCCACTCTTCACCTGCGGGATAAACGTCAACCACATCGCCCCGGACACGGAAAGTGCCTCGGTGAAAATCAATGTCATTTCGCTGATACTGAATGTCGGTAAGCTGGCGAAGCAACTTGTCCCGCACACGGCGCTCGCCTTTTTTAATTTCGACCGATAAGCCATTATAGTCTTCGACCGAACCAATACCGTATATACAACTTACGCTCGCTACAATCAGAACATCACGTCTTGAAAGTAGCGCGTCTGTCGCAGCATGTCGCAATCGGTCGATTTCTTCGTTTATTTGGCTGTCTTTTTCTATGTAGGTGTCCGAGCGGGCTATGTATGCCTCAGGCTGGTAATAATCAAAATAGCTTACAAAATAGTGCACCGCGTTGTCTGGGAAAAAGTGTTTAAACTCGGTATATAACTGCGCCGCTAGAGTTTTATTGTGACTGAGTACCAGTGTCGGCCGCTGCAAGTTCTGCACCAGATTTGCCATGGTAAAGGTTTTACCACTGCCCGTTACACCAAGTAATGTCTGTTCCTTCATACCATTTTGCAGGCCTTCAGTGAGCACACGAATTGCCTCGGGTTGGTCGCCCATCGGACTGTAGTTACTTTTAAGATGAAATGAAGCCATCTATGTATTGTAGCACTGGTCATTTGACTGTTTCCAAACAAACCGTTAGCAGGTAGAATAGATGTGCATGGCACACACACATAAACACGAACATAAAGTTTGGACAATGAGCGAAGAGCAGCAAAAAGCTATCGCTAAGTCTACACGTGAACTCCGGAGTAGCGAGGAAGAGTTTGAAGCTGCTTTTAAAATTCTAAAAAAATACCCAAAACGTGTAACGTTTTTTGGTTCGGCTCGGTTAAGCCCGCACTACAAATCGTACCAGTGGGCACGTGAACTTGCTAGCGACCTTGCCGATGACGGGTTCGCTATTTTGTCGGGTGGCGGTGGTGGAATTATGGAAGCCAGCAACCGTGGCGCTTTTGACGAACAGCTCGTTTCAATTGGCTTCAATATTGTGTTACCCCATGAGCAGCACCTTAACCCTTACACCACCGACAGTCTTGCATTTAACTTCTTTTTTACTCGTAAAGTCATGATGACGTTCTATGCTCATGCGTTTGTATATTTCCCCGGTGGTTTTGGTACTTTAGACGAATTTTTCGAAGTCGTTACACTAATTCAAACTCATAAAATGCCCCGCGTACCGATTGTTCTAGTTGGGAAAAAATTTTGGAAGCCTCTCGATAAATTCATTCGAAAACACTTGCTCGAAACCGGGCTGATTTCACACGGAGATCAAAGACTGTATGTTATCACCGACAATCTACGCTATGCCCGGCAAATTATAAACGAAGATTACGAGCGTTAAGACCTTATTCGAATTCGATTTCTGGTGCTAATTGCTTACTCAGCGTTGTACCAAGCATATCCTGCATATAATCTTGCTGCATATATCTCGCGAAGAGCTCACGACCGAGCGACTCTCGCATGTTATGAACAACGCGCTCTCCATATACAAGTCCATTGCAAACACCCAAGGCAACATCTAACACATTCAGTGAAACAGCCTCGCGTCCATCGAGAAGTCCAAGTATTTCTGTTTCTTCCCAAAACTGCAAGACTGGCTGCAGACGTGCCAACTCCTTACCGGCGTGATGCCAAGTCAAATCTTCGGCCTGTACGTGTGGCTCGAACACTTCGGGGTGATAGTTGGCATGACCATGGCCGTAGAACCAGTGGATCATCCTCCACGACAGCTTATTTCCGCCCAATTCTACCTCTGTAAGTGGTTCGTGCAATATACTGTCCTGAACAACATCCCCAAAATCAGGCCGTACCTGCTGTAGCTTTAGGTATGCGCTGAGGGCGCGCATGCTATTCAAAGCCTGCAGGGATAAAGCAAACGTGGTGACCGCAAGCCCAGGCATATCTTGTTCCATGGGCAAAATAACGACGGCTCCAAGTTCAGGAACTTCTATAAGATGATGGCGCTGTTTTGATATGTGCATTTCGGCAAGCTTTGGCCACTGTTTGCCGCTCGGCACAATAAAATGTGGTCGCCTTGACTCAAAATCTTTTGTTTGTAGCTTACGATAGGCCTGTAAGCGAGCTTCGTGCCATTCAGGTGACTCGGTCACCTGACAAGCGGCCAGCAGTTGTGCAACAGGTTCGTGTTTTAGCATGCTATCCATACTTCGATAACCCAGTCGCTTCATAGTCGCTTTGGGCTTTAGCTTTTTCAACAGCTGTTTCACGACAGTCGACTTCATGACGAAAACATCACTATGATGATCTAGTTGGGTCAAAGCATCGGCAACACGCTCCAACATATCAACAGTGTGTATGTCTGCCCGCAGGTTTAACGAGGCTCTAACGCGTATTTCGTCTTGCTGTAAACGGGCTTGTAGTGCAGAAAACAGCTCTGGCCCCGTTGTGTCGGTCGGATCAAGACCAAGTTCACGTATTTTCTGTCGGGTTGCCTGAAGAACATGCGCACTCAAGCGTATGTCTGCACTGGGCAGCCCGGCTGCTTGTTCAAGCCGTTGTATCTGCTGCCGGAATGGCACTTCATTTGCCCCCAAAAGTCCTGCTAAAACCCTCGACATATAGTCTTATTTTAGCATGAGAGTTACAAAGTCCGATACTGATTCTGACACCAAAAAACGACCGTAAAGCGCAGAGCTAGAAGCTCTCGATATGATACCAGTCGGGTGCTTTGCGTAGCCATTCCTCGAGTTCGCGTTCGGTCGCAAGTCCTGCTTGCGCACCGGCCTTTTGGACGACACTCATAGAATTTATCGGCGCCCACTGGAGAGCGCTTTCAAGGTTATGGCCTTTCGCCAAAGCTGCAACCAGCGTTGAGGCGTAGGCATCACCAGCTCCTGTTCGCTCATATGGAGGCGCTGGATCGGGGTAAAGTGGCATTTTGTATCTGTTGGCTCCGTCAGATGCATATGCACCGGCTGGGCCATCGGTGACAACGGCTATCTTGCAGCCATAACTATGCAGCCTGTCCAGCAACTCATGAACATTGTCGTAGCTACCACCAGTTACCTCAACGGCTTCTTCACGGTTCAAAATAACGACTTCTGTACGTGCATAAATACGCTTCAGGCGCTCCACGCCTGCTTTCATTTGAAATGTTCCCGGCTGAAACGCCAATTTTACGCCTGGATTCTCTTCTAGCCATTCTGCAATGTCGTCTGTATATTCCAGGGCACCTTCCGAAATTGAACTGAAATACACCCACTTTGGCACTTCGTTTTTACGGAAATGTGGCCACTGATACGCATACTCTTCATGTTTTATAAGTATTGTGCGCTCTTCTTTAAACCACAAAACATAATGGATGTTACTTTGTTTTTTGCCGTTAACGTGCACAAAGCGAGTATCTACGTCTTCTTTACTGAGTGTGCGGACGATTTCGCGGCCTTCTTGGTCGCCTCCAACTTCGGTTTCAAACGCGGCTTTGAGACCTAGGCGGCTGAATGAAACGGCTGCGTTAGCGGCATTACCTACGGCGTGAAGGGTTTCAGCATGGTCAAAAGGAATTTTCATGCCAAAAGGTATAGCAAGCCATTTGCCATCTTCATTTTTATAGGTGTGTTCAAGGTCATCAATGAGTTTGATGAACACATCGGTTACGACATCACCGACACACAGGACATCAATTTGGTCTAGTTGGCTCACGTTTCCCACCTTTATTTACTAGGGTTATGCTTATGTATTATATTGTCCCACACCGCACTTATAGCCGCAACATCAATCTTGCCTCTGGATGATGTCGATCGTCTTTGACGCCTCGTTTCTTGCTACTTGCACCGTTTGTTTCAAGGTTTCAGCGTTTGCATCAAACTTTTCTATTACCTTCGCAGGCGTATCCGCTACTTTATCTAAGACCTCAGGAGCTTTCTGGGTCATGCGCTCAAGCGAATTACCAATTTCATCAAGCTTTTTTTCAATAGCTCCGTCCTCTATAGCCTTGAGCGTGTCGTCTAGCGATTTAAACACGTTATCCAATAGCCCCATGCTAACGTATGGCTTTCCCTGCTGAATTAAACGTGGCAAGTTTTTCTGCCACCACTGCCTGAACCGCAGGCACTATATATTTGTTTACCAGTTTTGAAACTGAATACTCATTTGGGTTGTCAGCAAGAATTTTCTCAAGCGTTTGCCGGTACACTACCCGCATATCACTGTTTATATTTACTTTAGTAACGCCAATCTTTACCGCTGATTCAAAAAAGTGCCCCGGCGTTCCGCTGCCCCCATGGAGACTGATATTGCACGGTATGGCGTTACGTATGCGCTGTAGCAATTCAAGGTCGAGCTTCTTAGGAACCGGATATTTCCCGTGTAGATTACCTACTGCAGCCGCAAATGTATCAATCGACGTAGCTTCTACAAAGGCTCTTGCGCTATCTGGTGTACTAAACGTTTTTCGAATTTCTTCAAAATCGATATCTTCGGTATGTAAATTGCTACTACCGCCAAAATAATGAGGTTCGCTTTCTACAAGAGCACCAGTAAACTTGGCGTACTCCACCACTTCCCGAGTAGCAGCGATGATTTCTTCATCTGATGCTTCGTGGTTTGCTTGGCTCACGTCTATGTGAATAAACTCATATCCGGCATCTATGCCTTTTTTTGCTGCTTCGACTGAAGGACTATGGTCAAGGTTTATGTACATCTCGACGCCGTATTCGTTCTTAATATTATCTACAAGATCTCGAACATTTTCTAACCCAAGATCGTCTACTTCGCCTTGACTTACTTCTACCAGTACAGGGGCGTTTGCTTGCTGTGCTGCCAGTGCAACCGCCTTCAAGGTTGCTTGATCGTCCAAGTTAAACGCACCGAACGCCCAGTGCTCTTCACGTGCCTGCTGCATGCGCCGCCGTGCTTGCGCACAATTATCCCGTACCTGCTGCAATGTCAGTGCCATCGTTACCCCCTTATTTCTTATATGATTATACCGTTAATCCTTGCGTGAGCCAAGGATATAGTATAAAATGATATTCGTATTTACGCACTAATATTTATTTATGAGTGAGATATCGAGAGAAAACCGCATATGTCAACTTGCTTTAAACAGCTTTGCTGCCGGGCTGGCTTTATTAGCCCAATTTAGTCACTCTCACCCGGATAGAGAAGAACAAAGAGTTAGCCCGCAAGAAATCATCATCTACGCCACCAGTTCAGGTATAGCTGCTGAGTTGCCAACACCAGGATCGCTGACCGGAAACGATACAGTTCATGTTCAAGCAAGATGCGACGGCACGGCTCTCGTCCTATCTAGTCCTCAGCGTTTCACCAAACGGGTGGTCTCACCCGAGCAATACCCAACTCTAGAATTTCTTAATCCTGGCATAGATCTGAAACCGGTATGCCCTAATCGTCTCGACCCGGCGCACATAACAGAGCTGAGGGACATTATCGCCGTATCGGGTCTTGCTACATATACCATCCAACGCTAGTTTTTTGCTATTTTATTAAGCTCTGTGACGTGGTGTGCGGCGAGGCGTATGTGCTTTGCATCCAGCCCAAAGTGCTCTAGAAGTTCTTCTGGGGTACCGCTTTCGCCGTATCGATCTTGCATGCCGAGGCGCTTCAAAGGAACAGGGTGGTTTTCTCCGAGCAGTTCTGCGATTGCTCCACCGAGCCCACCAGCAATTTGTGCTTCCTCCACCGTGACGACGCAACCGGTTTTACGAACCGATTTAAGGATAGTTTCTGCGTCAAGAGGTTTGATGGTCGGCACATTGATGACTTCCGCATCGATGCCGTCTTTATACAGCTTTTCGGCTGCCTCAAGCGCTGGGTATACCATGGTACCAGTAGCGATGATGGTAACGTCTTTGCCCGGGGTAAAGACATAAGCCTTTCCTATCGCGAACGGTGTTTTTTCGGTCGTCAGTATGGGTGTGTTTTCTCGACATAGCCGAATGTAATTTGGCCGCTTGTCTTTTGCCATGGCGAGTGTCATTTTTTCTGCCTCGACCGCATCGCATGGGTTTAGTACGACCATACCTGGCATGACACGCATGAGCGCAATATCTTCGAGCATCTGGTGGGTTGCGCCATCAGCCCCTGTATATAACCCGACGTGGCCACCAACAATTTTGACCGGTACGTTATTGAGGCACGCAGTTGTTTTGATTTGCTCCCAGTTCCGTCCCGGGCTAAAGGCTGCGTAGCTCGCAACAAACGGGATCTTACCTGCCAGTGCCAGCCCAGCGCCCACCGTCGCGAGGTTTTGTTCGGCTATGCCAATTTCGATAAATCGCTCTGGGAACGCCTTTTGGAATCCATCCATTTTGATAGACCCGGTCAGGTCAGCGCACAGTGCAACGACATTTTCATCTAGCTCGCCCGCGCGCACTAGCCCGCGCCCAAACCCACTGCGTATCGCGTCGGGTTTCACTTCGTTCGGTACTGGCAACAGATGCAAATCGCTCATTTTTTCACCCCATTTTCGAATTTTGAATGTAGACGTTCGGGAGTAGAATTTCTAAATTCCAATGCCAAAATTCGATATTCTACCTTATTCATGTTCGCTCCGAATCTTGCCGCCGAGGGTGCGGAGTTCATGTAGGGCTTCGCGGGCTTGTTCGTGATTTGGCGGCACGCCGTGCCAGTGGAAATCGTATTCCATAAAGTCCACACCCTTGCCGGGAATGGTGTAAGCCAGTATGCACACGGGCTTTTCGGTAATGGCTTTTGCCATAGCACATGCGTCTATCACCGCTTCTATGTCGTTGCCGTCTATTTCCAGCACATGCCAGCCAAAGGCTTCCCATTTACCTTTTAGGTCTTCAAGCGGCATAACCTGTTCGGTTGGGCCATCTATTTGGATGTTGTTTCTGTCCACTATCGCTGTCAGGTTTGTAAGGTTGTATTTGGGCGCCAGCATGGCCGCTTCCCAGACATTCCCTTCGTTAAGTTCGCCGTCACCCATAACGACGTAAATATGTCGATGCGATTGTTTGTTCAGACGAAAAGCGAGACCAATGCCGCACGCTTGGCTCAGGCCACAGCCCAACGGCCCGCTGGTGTTTTCAAGCCCAGGCAGTTTGAGCCGTTCCGGATGCCCCTGTAAGCGCGACTGGAACTTTCGTAGTGTCAGAAGCTCGCTTTTCGGGAAGTAGCTGGCTTCTGCCATTGTTGCGTACTGCACCGGTACACAGTGGCCATTACTAAGGAGAAGAATGTCGCGTTCTTCCCAATCTGGCTTCTTCGGGTCGATATTCATAACGTCAAAGTAGAGCGCAGTAAAGACATCCGATAGACCGAGAGGACCGGCACTGTGCCCGCTGCCAGCGTGCTCCAGCATGCGAATGATGTCTTCGCGAATGGTGTTAGCTTTCAGCTCTAATTGTTTCAGTGTCATTTTACCCATTCTGCTTATGCAGTATACACGCAGAAGAGTTAAGAGTTAAGAGTTAAGGGTTAAGAGATGCGAGTTGTGAGACAATAGCAGTATGACAGCAACGGAACCGAAACGTGTCATTGTGTTTGGGGGGGCTTTTAGCCCACCAACGCTTGCTCATGAAGCGCTTATTCACGAGTGTTTGGATTTACCTGGCTATGATGAAGTCTGGCTGTTCCCTTCTGGTAATCGCACCGACAAAAATATCTCTGTTACCCATGAGCACCAGCTGGCCATGTTGAGCGTACTGCGAAATATAGTGTTTCGTGATAACGAGCGACTCAAGATTGATGATCGAGAAGTAAAACGACGTATTGCGACCGAGACGGATGACACATACCGAGAGTTGCTTGCAGAGAATCCGGACACTGCGTTTTCATTTGTATACGGCGCAGACAGTTACAGCTCGATTACCGGTTGGCAAAATGGCACATGGCTTGCCCGAAATATGCCCGTACTAATTGCCCCGCGAAATGGCGCACGATTGCCTGGAAATAACGCACATATTTCTATACTACCGCCTCTTTCACTTGAGTTGCAGCATTTGTCATCCACTGCGGTGCGTGGAGCACTTGAGCGCGGTGAGGATGTTTCAACTTTTGTTTCCGAACCGATAGCAACATACATTCGTGACCACGATCTGTTCAGTTAAAGGTTATTTTTCGTTGCCGACAGCTTGCTGTATGCGGTGCCAGGCAGCGACCGGGTCGTCACCATGAAGGTACCCGCCGCAGTTTATAACATCTACGCCGCCCCCAATCAGCTGGCGCGCGTTTGTGTCATTGGCACCGCCGTCCCAGCCGATTTCAAGCTGTGGTTTTAACTCCCGCAAACGCTTTGCTTTGGCGAGTACGTCTAGGCTTACCCCTTCTGGCCCAGTGTTTTGCCCGAGCGTTCCTGCAAATATAAGCACATGATCAATGAGCTCCAGGGCAGGAATGATTGCCTCAACAGGGGTCTCGCGCAACAGTGAAACGCCCGCTTCTATACCGTGTCGATGCATTTCCCTAGCAAAGGCCATAAAGTCCCCGTCTGACTCGGCATGTACAATAACCAGTTGTGGACCTAAAGCCTTTAGCGCAGCGACGTGCAAAAACGGTTCTTTGAACATAACATGTAAGTCTGTTCGCATGCCGCCCGGCCACCATACATCACTTAATTCGGTCAATTTTCGCGTAAATACACCGTCTCCTAAGTCTATATGCACCCGCGTGGCATAGGTAGCGATTTCTTCCATATGCGCACGGTACACAGCTGGATCGTCGGTCGTTACGGTAGGGCATATCGTCACCGCCACTGCTTAACTCCCCATGTAAACTTCACCCGGGATTTAGGAATTATATCTGTTAGCTTCACCTGGGATTGATTTTGCTGCCGCAGCATTTTTATACCTCGTCGAGTTTACGGATACGGCGGACGTGGCGTTCTGCGCCGCTAAACGGTGTTTCCAACCAGATACTCAGGGCTGTTTTCATTTCTTCAAGCGTCAGAAATCGGCCAGACAAACTCAAAATGTTTGCGTCATTGTGCTGACGAGAAAGCTTAACAATCTCGTAAGGGTCCTCGCTCATCGTGCCTTCGGCATCTATAGCGACTTTAGCCGTAACTGGTCCGTAGAAAAGGGCTGCACGAACTCCTGGTATGCGATTGGCTGCCATCGCTTCGCCCTGGCCGCTCCCTCCCATAATCACACCCCGCTCACATTCCCCGCTAGCCACAGCGCGCGCTGCTGGGAACATAAATTCAGGATAATCATCTTCAGCGTCAAAGTGGGTAGGTCCATAGTCCGCGCATTGATGGCCAAGCTCTTCGAGAAATGCTCGTAGCTCTTTTAGCGCTTCGTAGCCTGCATGGTCAGTTGTAATTGCTATTTTCATGCCAAAGTTTTCTCCTCCGGTTTAATTGCCCAATTCGTCGAGCATTTCTATACGCCGCTTGTAGCGAGGCGCTCCGCAAAAAGGTGTTATAAGCCATGTCTGCAGTACCCCTACTACAGCTTCGAAATCGTGTTCTTTTGCGGGCAGACAGAGTATATTTGCGTCGTTATCATTTCTCGCGTCACGAACCGTATCTTGGTTCCATCCGACACAAGCTCGTATTCCCTTAAATCGATTTGCCGCCATTGCCATACCCTGACCTCCGCTTGTAATGAGTATACCGCGAACCTCCGCAGACGGATCAGCAGCCATTGCGTGAACAACCGCTGCAGCAAACTGAGGAAAATCGTCGTCTGGGTGTTTTTCACTATCACCTTCATCGAAAACTTCATATCCACCACGCTCAAGGTAATCTTTGAGTGTCGCCTTTAAATCATAGCCATTATGATCTGCGCCAATAAATAGCTTCATTGTATTTTCAATCCTTTCGGTTTCTCATATAGAGTAGCATGAGCGGTATCCAACCGGCTACACCATACAACGCAAGAAGATATATTGGGACCATAACCAAAACTTGCACAAAACCACCCGCACTATCTGCGTGAAAAGCGTGAGCTAGGACGTAAAGCACTATTGACAGCGCTAACGATCCAAGCCAATACGTAATCATTTCTTTAACTTTTTTTGTGTCGAGTTTCTGTTCTACAATTCGAGCCTGAGTTACGTGCCATTTCTTAGCTTCTTCCTCGGCAGCAAGTTTCTCTTGAGCTTTTTGCTTTTCAGATATATGCTGCGCAATAGTCGCGTCTGGGTCTGGGTTCGTCGGTGCAATAGTAGGAGCTACAAATTGCTGCCCTGTATGAGTGTCTTGTTTTTGCTGCTTTTGTTTGAGGAACTTTCCAAGCGCATGTAGCTCTTTCGTACTTAGTGGACCCTTTGGTTCAGTCGTAGGATCGGTTCCAGGAACCGTATGTGTTACTTCTGTTTGAGGTGTCGGCAACGAAGGTTGTGACCCAGAGGCACCAGACTCTTCTGGCGGCGCCTGTGCCGGCTCGCTCTTGCTGTCCTTACTTGCATCGAGAGCTGAAATGGCTGCTGTTTTTGAAACGCTACTTTCTAACGATGCCTTAGCCGATGAAGGCTCCTGCTTGGCTTGTCCACCAGACTGAACGACAGTTCCAACAAGTTTCTCAAGGGGAGTAGGGTATTTAATTTTGGCAAGGGCAGCCTCAAGCTGAGCACTTTTTTCATCGTTCTTCACCGTAACGGCATCAGATGCTTGTGAACTCACTGTTTTTGGCTTTTTTCGCCAGGCCATAACAAACCCTCCTTTAGCTTGAGTGTAGCAATCGTCCAGCGTCTGCGACTACTTCGACAAGACGGTTGCTATAACCCCATTCGTTATCGTACCAAACCATTACTTTTGCCAAGTTACCGCCAACCACTTTAGTTAACAATAAATCCACAACACCACTGTGGCTGTTGCCAATATAATCGCTACTTACGAGTGGCTCTTCGCTCACGCCTAAAATTCCCTGGTAGTACGGCTCTTGAGCGGCCTTTTTGAAAGCTTCATTAATCTCTTCAACGGTCACGCTCCGCTTCAAAAGTGCCGTAACATCACTCAGGCTAACTACAGGGGTGGGCACGCGTATACTGAGACCATCAAATTTATCTTTCAGCTGCGGTAGAGTAAGGGTTACCGCAATAGCAGCGCCTGTTGTAGTAGGGACGATATTTTCGGCAGCATTGCGACCTTCACGCAAGTCTTTCGCCGGAGCGTCCTGTACAACTTGGCTCGCAGTATAGCTATGAACCGTAGTAAGCATGGACTTCTCTATACCGAATTCGCTTTCAAGTACATTCATGACTGCACCGAGGGAGTTCGTTGTGCAGCTCGCGTTACTCAAAATTTCTGTTGCGTCCTTTGTGAGCTTGTCGTCGTTGGCACCAAGCACAATGGTATCTATGCCGTCGCTTTTTGTCGGACCGCTTATGACAACACGCTTAGCCCCAGCTTTTAAATGCAGGCCTGCGCCCTCCTTATCAGTGAAACGGCCCGTACTTTCGATGACTACTTCAACCCCCATTTCTCCCCAGGGGAGCAGGCTAGGGTCTTTTTCTGCACAAACACGAATATTCTGACCATCAACGATAATATTTTGGTCATCATGACCAACTTCACGATCATAAGTTCCGTAGTTAGTGTCGTGCTTCAGTAAATATGCCAAAGTTTTTGTATCAGTCAAATCATTGACTGCCACGACTTCTATATCGTCTCGTGCATGCATGATTTTAAAGGCGTTTCGCCCAATCCGCCCGAACCCATTTATAGCTACCTTCATCTTCATATTACCACCTCTTTCGCAGTTATTTCGCTTATGGCTCTATTGTAGTGAAATAAGGCTTAAGAGACAAGAGACATGAGTTATGGAGTCAAGATTCAATGTACTGCGACCTGAGGCAGCCAAAACCCATCCTGCCCCAGCGGGATGCAACTAAAGACAAAACACTTAATCTTGCCACGGTCCAGCTTGCCAGCCGTGCACTGG